>JACKCN010000003.1:0-300000 GCA_020634015.1 Candidatus Delongbacteria bacterium
TTGGTGCGGAGGCGCCGTGTGATGAATTGTGCGCGGTGCCCCTGGCGGGGCGCATGCAATGGGTTCCCGTTCGCGCGGGAATGATGGGCAGTGGAGGGGGATGAGGTTTGTGGTGTTGCCCTCGGGGATCCCCGCTTCCGCAGGGATGACAGCGGTTAGGAACCCCTGTCGCGTTCACTTCACCGTATGAAACCACACCTTCGTGATCAGGCCCTGCTGAACTTCGTAGATCGCGAAGACTTCGCTGGGCTCGGGGCGCAGGCCGAGCACGCGTTCGTGATCGATGACCTTGTTGCCGCTGGAGAGGCGGCCCAGCAGCTCGGCATGATGGTCGGGCACGGTGAAGACCTGGGTGCCATAGCGCTCGGCGATGGCGGCCTTGCCCACCATCGACGGTTCGCGTTCGGGCATGCGGAAAAGTTCGGCCTGATCGTGGTAGCAGGCCAGAAAGGCCGGCAGATCGTGGGCGTTGTAGGCGTCCAGCTGGTGCTGCACGAGAGTGGCGGGTGTCACGGAGGCCTCCGGGAGAACGGGCGTGCTTGGGATTCAACTGTGGTTCACGCTGTGGGGTGAACTCAGCTTATCGGCGAACTCGGGTCCCGATCCAGCAGGCGCCAGTCAAGTTCCTGCTTTGCCAGAAAGGCCTCGACTCCGCGCTTGCAGCTGGCGCTCTGGCGCAGGCGCACGTTGTCTTCCAGGGCCAGTTCCATGGCGGAGCGCAGTTCCAGCCCGCTGATCCGGCGCAGCAGCGACTTGGTGGCGGCCAGCGAGTCGCGGCTGCACTGGCGGGCCAGGGCCTGGGCGCGGCTGCCGGCCAGGGCCAGCACGGCTCCCGGGTCGGCCAGCTCGTTGATCAGGCCCAGCTCCAGCGCGGTGCCGGCACTGACGATGCGTCCGCTGAGCAGCAGGTCGCGGGCCCGGGT
This sequence comes from Candidatus Delongbacteria bacterium, assembly GCA_020634015.1. Taxonomy (NCBI): domain Bacteria; phylum Candidatus Delongiibacteriota; species Candidatus Delongbacteria bacterium. The sequence continues at coordinate 924 of JACKCN010000003.1, forward strand.
CATGCCCACCCGTTCCACCAGCAGCGGGCTGACGATGGCCGGGATGAAGCCGATGCGGGTTTCGGTGTAGCCGAAGCGGGCCTTCTCGCGGTCGGCCAGAATCAGGTCGCAGGCGGTGGCCAGGCCGCAGCCACCCGCGATGGCGGGACCGTTCACCGCGGCGATCCAGGGCAGCGGAGATTCGCGGATCGCCAGCAGCAGTTCCAGCAGCGCGCGGCTGTCGGCGCGGTTCTCCTCCTCGCCGAAGCGGGCCAGACGGGCCAGATAGCCCAGATCCATCCCGGCGCAGAAGGCCTCACCTTCGCCGCTGAGAATCACCACGCGCAGCTCGGGATCCTGATTGAGCGTCGCCACCGTGTGAGTCAGTTCGGCGATCAACGTGTCGTCAATCGCGTTGCGCGTCGCGGGGCGGTTCAGGCGGATCAGCGCGATGCCCGCGTCGCTGTAAAGGGACAGCGTGTTCACTTGGCGGTCTCCGTCTGGGTGGCGGCCTGTTTCACCAGCTCGGTGATGCAGGTTTCCAGGCACTGGGTCAGGCGCTGGGGGAACTCCTCGTCGGGAATGCCCTGAATCACCTTGCCGCCGTCGGTTTCCTGGGTGTCTTTTTCGGTCCAGGCCAGGCGCACCTTGTCGCTGCCGGCGGCCAGCAGGGCCGGTGTGCCATCCGCGTTGCGGAAGCTCAGTTCCATGCCCGTGGTGAACTCCAGCTTGCTGCGGTAGGTCTTGGTCTCCTTGGTCCAGCGCGCCAGCCCCAGCCGGGCATCAATCAGGTATTCGGGCTCGGGGAAGGTGGGCGAGAGCAGTTCGCCCATGTCGGCCAGCTTGAACTCGCCGCCCGCCAGCGCCACGTCGGCGGCGTCGAAGGCCTTCTGCTGGCTGGCCGGGGGCAGCATCATGAACATGCCGCTGCCGGCCAGCTCGCGCTGCAGCCAGGCCAGCACCATGTCGTGATCCGGATCGTAGCCGTTCTCGACCTTGGGGCCGCCCACCGTCAGCTCGGCCAGCCGGGCGCGCGGCGCGGCCTGGCCGGGAGTCTCGGGCACCAGCAGCAAGTCGCCCTTGGCCGGCTTGGTGCTGCCGTCGGAGAGGGTGATCTTCGCCCGCGCTCCCTTGGCTGTGCCTTCCACGATTTCCACGATGCCGTAGACGCGCTTCCAGCTGCCCAGCGAATTGCCGGCGGCGTCGCTGATCTCGCGCTCGGGACGCGCCAGCTGCAGGCTGAGGCCCTGGGCCAGCTCGCCGCCTTCCACCAGGCGCAGGGTGCCGTCGGATTCCAGCTTGCTGACCGCCACCGGCTTGGTGCCCGGCTTGAACTGCTGTACCACAAGTTCGGCCGTCTCGCGCAGAGTGCGTTTGGCCAGATCACGCCAGGCTCCCACCAGATCGGTCTGCCGGTAGGACTCGTTCTGCTTCTCGAGCTGCTTGCCTTCGTGCGACACGCTGAAGAGGGTCTCGCGCGTGCGGCGGTCGTAGATTTCCAGCGCCACGCCCAGAGTCAGCGTGTTGCCCGTGTAGCCCAGACGCTGGCTCTTGTAGTTGATCGCGTGGGTGATCACGGCGCGGACCAGCAGGTCGGGAAAGGCGCGGTTGCCGATGATCTCGCTCTGTTTCACATCACCGAAGACGCTGAAGGCGGCCTGGGCATCGAAGAAGGCGGCCTTGAGGGCGTTGGTGCTGCCGCTGCCATCGGCCAGCAGGGGCGGCAGCAGGGGCAACGCGGCGCTCTCGGCCAGAGCGTCGTGCAGCCACTGGCCCATGGTGGCGTTGTCCACGTCGAAGGCCGGGTCGAGGGAGGCGGGATTCACGGTGGTCACACCGGACACGGCCAGACGCTGGCCACCGTTGGCCGAGGACGAATTGAGACCGTCCACCCGGATGCTGGCGCCCAGCGGCGGCAGCCCGCCCCCGGAGGAGGCCTGGATGCGCGCGCGGCTGAACTTCTCCTCACAATCGGTCAGTTTCAGCATCCAGTTGCCCTGCTCGCTGCGCAACTGCACCACCAGGCCGGGGTAGAAACCGAGTGTGCTGCCGCCATCGATGAAGACCATGTCCTCGCTCTCGGCAATGATCACCGAGGCGCTGGCACTGCTGGGCAGGTAGTCCTTGCCGATCTGGCCCACCAGGTGATCCAGACCCGCGCTGAGCGCTTCGGCGAAGGAATCGTGGCGGTAGCCGGCATCGATCTCGGTGGCGGTTTCCACGGGCACGCGGCTGGTCAGGCTGCGGCTGTAATACACCTGCCCCGACTGGATGTCGAAGAACTCGAGGCTGAGCCCGATCGAGAAGGTCCAGAGCTCCACGTCACCGAAGAACTTCTTGCGCGACACATCGGCCCGGCTGATGATGCCGCGCACGTACACGCGATTGCCCTTCTTGCTCAGGCTGCCCACGGAAGTGGCCGGATTCTCGATGAAACTGTCGTGCACGTTGTACTGGGGCAGGGCCTTGAGCAGGCTCACCAGCCGCACGCTTTCGCTTGCGGCCAGGTCCTTGCCGCCATTCACCAGAAAATCATCGTCGATCTCGGAGCCGTCGCCGATGAAGATCTTGGTGACCACGATCTCGGGTTTCTCCTGGGCTGCGGCCGTCAGCGCGGTGGAAAGCACGGGCAGCAGGCACAGCAGCAGAAGCAGAGAGGAGCGAAGCAGTTTCACATGAGCCTCAAAAAAAGCGCGGGAATCCATGGCAGATTCCCGCGCGGGTACGGTTCAATCGAAGGGCCGTTCCGGCGGAGCGCTGTGTCAGGGCAGATAGAAGTTCAGGTTGTTGCCGGTGGCACTGCGCAGGTCGATGTTCTCGAAACCGGGCAGATCCATCGCCATGGTCAGGATGGCGTCGGTCAGGTCATCCACCGTGCCGCCCTTGAAGGTGACCGCGATTTCCATGCGCTGCAGCTTCTCGTCCCAGAGCCGCTTGTTGGCCTGCATCACGCCGCCCACGCCCTTGAGCCCGTTGAGGAACTTCAGCCCCTGCCGGGCATAGCTGGTCACGTTGTAGAGCTTGACGATGTAGTCCTGGCCGTTGTTGGACTTGTTCTGCCAGAAGTTCAGCACCTGGCTGATCACATCGTCGGCGATGGCCTGGGCCGCACGGCCACCGCTGGCCGAACGCGCCCCTTCGGGGGAAATGCCGGCACCGCCCTGGCTCACGTTCTTGCGGCTGAGCAGGGCGCCCGTGCTGGCGTCCACGATCTTGACATCCAGAGTGGCGCTGGCGGTGTACTTGCCGCCGTCCACGCTCACCGGCTCGGCCTTGCAGGTGCCCAGCACCAGAATCTCGGCACCGTAATCGGCGGCGGCCTTCTTGGCCAGTTCGTTGAGGCCTTCGGGGTCGTTCATCAGATCTTCCAGCAGCATCATCTCCTGGCTGCGGAGCTGCTTCACCATGTCGGCGTCGACCATGTTGTAGAAGCCCTTGTCCAGGAAGGCGCTGGTCAGGGTGGCCGCGCTGGCGGGGTCGTCCACGGGAGTCTGCTGGGCCTTGGTGAGCGCGGGATCCCACCAGAACTCGTCGATCATGACCATCATCTTGGGCTTGCCCACCAGGTCCTGCAGCATGCCGATGGCGCGCAGGTCGTCGCCCAGCTTGGCCGTGTTGACCGTGGCGGAAATGGCCACCACATAGGAGCCGTGGTCTTCCTTCTCGGAGAGGATCTGGTAGTCGCTGACGAAACCCTTGGCCTGGCTGTAGATCCGGTCGTTCACCAGGGCGAAGTTCTCGACCAGGGTCTGGCTTTCGATCAGGGTGCCCAGCCCGGTCTCGACGGCCTTGCGCATCGCGTCGCGCAGCGCGGCATCCTTGGCGGCCATCTTGTTGTCGCCCTGGATCTCGGCCATGCCGGTCACCTGCACGACCTTGCCTTCCTGGGCGAAGAGCGGTTGAACGGCAGCGAACGCGAACAACAGCATCAACAGTATGCGTACCTGAGCCTTCATGAACTGCCTCCTGGATCGCGAGTGAATGACGCCGTCACGCCTCCCGGCCCACTCGGGCCATCGGCCGACGCTGCGTCGGGGCTTCCGGGGGGTGCTTTCCGCCCACCGCTTCGGCCCGCAGAGTAACGACGGCGCCCAAAGTAGGGTTTCCGTCACGGCCCGACAATCTTCGCCAGGGCCGACGACTGGCGGTCTTCAGGCTGTTGGTCCACGATCATCCAGTGGCAGGCGACGACCGGCGTCCAGATAGCCTTGGTGAAAAGCCAGTGCCCGTTCCGGATTGCGGTTGGCATAACAATAGAGACAGCCGTGCGGGCAGGAATCGTAAGTGCCCACATCCCGACTGGCGTGGCAGGCACATTGTTCGCGCGTGGGCTGGCTGCGCGGGGAGCGTCCATGGGGGCGGACGACAAGCTGTTCGCAATCCAGGCAGCGGGCTTTCTCGATGCCCGGCACGGCCAGCAGCTCATCCTCGCAGCAGGCCTGAAGGGCAATTCCCGCCTCGCGGGCGACCTGCAGCAGTTGATGCGTCAGCTCCAGGCGCTGGTCCCGGGTGGGGCTGAGGCGACGGATGCCGGTGTCGCGCTCGAGGCTCGCGAAGTTGTCCAGCACCTTGCGGTAGTCGTCGACGAAGCTGAAAATGCATCGCCCCACCTTTCCGGAGAGCGCACCGGCCAGCCGCCGGAAGCGTTCGAGAACCTGGTCCGGGCCATGAGTGTCGGTGAGCACGATCGGGTCAAAGCGCCAACTCAGACTGCGTGGCCCGTAGCGCTCGCTGAGCCGCGCCATCTGCTTCAGGGCCAGCTCGACGGGAGGATTGCGCCGCTCCAGCTCGCGGGGCATGCCGTTGAGGGTCACCTGAAAGGCTACCCGCTGGCCGAAGTGTCGGTCCAGTTCATCCAGATGGGGCAGCAGGGGCCCGGGGTTGCGAGTCCAGTAGACCACGCCCGCCCAGTGCTCGGCGGCCAGCGGCACATGCACGGGCTTGCCGCTGACCGGGTTGGGAATGGTGCAGTGGCCACACCGGACCGCCCGAAGCCACCACTGCGCGTAGTATGCCGGAATGTCCGTGCGCCTGGAGACCGAAAGGATGGGCTTCAGAAGACCTCCCGCCTTGGTTCTGTTCGGTTGAGTCGCATGCCCACCGACTCATGTGCCCGGCGAATCGCGTGCGGTAGAGGACCGGATTGGGGGCGCCGGTGCTGGGCAAGGATATTAGATTGCGCGGCATTCAACGAGGAGAATCCCATGCCCCTGTTCGGAGACACCAGTCAGGAGAGCCAGGCCGTTTTCCGCACGGTCTTCGAGGAAGTGGCCGAAGTCATCCGTCGTCACAAGCGCGACGATCTGGTGATGCTGCACATGGGCGACACCCACCTGCCCGCCCCGGAGCTGGCGCGTCCCAGCCAGCTGGACGAAACCCGTCACACGGGCTACAACTGCTATGCCAACACCCGTGGGCACGCCGAGCTGCGCCAGTTGCTGCTGCGCAAGCTGGCCCGCGAAAATGGCATGCAGGGACTGGATCCGCACCATCTGCAGATCACCGGGGGTGGCATCCACGGTCTGTACGCCGCCTTCCGCTGCCTGCTGGATCCGGGCGAGGAAGTGCTGACTCTCAGTCCGCACTGGCATCTGATCGGCGGTGTGATCCACGAGGCGGGCGGTCTGGCCCGTGACCTGGACTTCTACCTGCCCCTGCGCCGCGGGGCTTCCGTCCGGGAGTTGCTGGAAGCGGGTCTGAAACCCACGACCGCGGCACTTTACCTGAACACGCCCAACAATCCCAGCGGTGTGGTGCTGGGTCGCGCCGAACTGGAACAGGTGGCGGCCTTCGCCATGGAACACGATCTCTGGGTGGTGAGTGACGAAGCCTACGAGAATTTCATCTACGACGGCACGCCCCACATCAGCATCGCCACCCTGCCCGGGATGCACGAGCGCACGGTCAGCGTCTTCACGTTCTCGAAGTGTCTGGCCGCCGCCGGCTATCGCGTGGGCTACACGGTCTGCGAACCCTGGTTGGCCGAACGGCTGCACGCCGTCTGTTCGCGCACGGTGTACAATGCGCCCACCAACAACCAGATGTCCGTGCTGCAGGCGCTGGAACACTGGGACCACTGGTTTCCCCAGCTGAATGCCACCTACCGCCGACTGCGCGATCGGGTCTGCAGCGAGCTGAAGGTTCCCTGCCTGCTGCCGGCTTCCGGTTTCTACGCCTTCATGGACGCCAGTGCCGCCTGCGCCGGTCGGACGGCCGTGGACGTGCTGGAGGAGCTGGTGCGCGAAGGCGTGGCCTGTGTGCCCGGGGCGGCTTTCGGGGCGGGATTCGAGAACTGGTTCCGGCTCTGTTTCGTCAGCGAACCGGAAGAACGACTGGCTCTGGGCATCGAGCGCATCAACCGAGTCCTGGCCCGCTGAACAAGGAGTGTGATCCATGATCGTTGCCGCCGTCCAGACCCGGCCCGAATTCGGCCGCCCCGGGGTGAACACGATGCGTGCGCTGGAATTGATGGGATCGACACCCGCGGATCTGTATGTCCTGCCCGAGCTGTTCAGCAGCGGGTACTTCTTCCAGAGCCGCGCCGAGGCCCTGACCGCCGGGGAAAGTCTGGACGGGCCCGTGGTGACGGCGCTCAAGGACTTCAGCCATCGTCAGCGCTGCACGATCCACGCGGGCATCCCGGAGCGCGACGGCGACGCGATCTACAACAGCAGCGTGCTGGTGCATCACGGGGCCCTGGTGGCCGTCTACCGCAAGATTCACCTCTTCAATACCGAGAAGAACTGCTTCGATCCCGGGGACCGCGCGCCCGCCGTGGTGGATGCCGGCGCCCGACTGGGGCTGATGATCTGCTTCGACTGGATCTTTCCCGAACTGGCCCGCAGTCTGGCCCTGCAGGGGGCGCAGATCCTCTGCCACCCCGCCAATCTGGTGCTGGCCTGGTGCCAGAAGGCGATGGTGATCCGCTCGGTCGAGAACCGCGTGTTCTCGATCCTCTGCAACCGGGTGGGCAGCGAGGAACGCAACGGCGTGAGCCTGACCTTCACCGGCGGCAGCGAGATCGTGCACCCGCGGGGCGAGATTCTGGCCAGTGCCTCTGCCGATGCCGAGGAGCTGATCTGGGCCGTGATCGACCCGACGGACGCGGACGAGAAGATGATCACCTCCACCAATCATGTCCTGAACGATCGCCGCCCCGAGTTCTACTTTGGTGCTCCCGGCGAGTTTTCTGCCGATCCGTCCCGCTAGTTTCTCCACCTCCGTCCCCGAAAGGACATCCCATGCCTTCGCGTCCTCTGTCCACCCTGCTTGTGCTCTCCTCCGTCGCTCTGCTCTCGTGTGTGTCCACCAGTCCCAAAGTGCCCGAGACGGCGGCCGATGGCATTCTGCGCATGACGATCCCGGACATCCAGGGCACCCGGGAGTCCAGCCCCGTGGTGGGCCAGACCCTCGAAACCCATGGTGTGGTGACCCTGCTGCTGAAGAAAGGGGAGCAGCCGGTTGGCTTCGTGATCCAGGATCAGAATGGTGATGGTGATCCCGGGACGTCCGATGCGCTCTTTGTGGACTGGGATCAGACCGGTGGGTTGCCACACGTGGGTGACCTGCTGACCGTGCGCGGCACTGTGGACGAGGAAAACGGCCGCACCGGTCTGGCTCATGTGGGCATTCTGGACCGCAAAGGTGACACGCCCCTGCCGGCCGCACAGCCCTTCAGGCTGGGCGATGATTCGTCGCTCGAGGCCCTCGAGGGCATGCGCGTGAGCCACGACGGACCACTGACCGTGATCGATACCTACCACCTGGGCCGCTATGGCAGCGCGATTCTCTGCGAGGGCCCGCGTCCCTTCACCGCCGGAAGCCTGCCCGCCACGGTGGGCCAGATCGACCGGTCACTGGCCAGTGTGATCCTGGATGACGCCGACCTGCAGCAGAACCCGGCCCGCATCGCCTGGCTGGGCGAGCAGCCGATGCCGCGCACGGGAGATCTGCTGCCTCGTGTCGAGGGTGTGCTCGAGCCCTTCAAGGAAGGCTGGCACTTGCAGGCATCGGCGGTGCTTGAGCTGCAGCGCGGCAATCCCCGGCCGGACTCGCCATCCGAAGTGGGTGGCAGCCTGCGCGTGGCCTCGTTCAATGTGCTCAACTTCTTCGCCACCCCCGGCGGACGCGGTGCGGACTCCGCCGAGGAGATCACACGGCAGCAGGCCAAGCTGGAAAGTGCATTGCTGGCGCTGGATGCCGATCTCTACGGCCTGATCGAGATCCAGAATGACAGCGGTCAGGCGCTGCAGAAATTGGTGGACGCGCTGAACGGCAGTCGAGGCGAGGAAGTCTGGCGCGCGGTGGCCGACCCGGCGGAGGGGCTGGGCAGCGATGCGATCAAGCAGGCCTTTGTCTACCGTCCCGCCAGTCTGGAACTGATCGGCGCGGCGCGTACGGATACGGATCCCATCTACAGCCGTCCGCCGCTGGCGATCACGGTGAAATCACGCAAGGATGGCCAGGTCCTCAGTGTGATCGTGAATCACCTGAAATCCAAGGGCTGCCGGGGTGCCGAGGGAGAGGAGAAGGATCAGGGCCAGGGCTGCTGGAACGCCCTGCGCACGCGCCAGGCTGCCCGGCTGCTGGAGTTCGTCGAGCGGGTCAAGCAGGAGAGCGGCGACCCGGATGTGCTGCTGATGGGCGATCTGAACGCCTATCTGGAAGAGGATCCTCCGCGGCTTCTGGAGCAGGCCGGTTTCGAGAATCTGCTGCGCCGCCTGCCCGCGGAAACGCGGTACAGCTATGTCTACCAGGGTCAGAGTGGTGTGCTGGATCACGCCCTGGCCAGCACCAGTCTGGCCCCTCTGGTGAGCGGCATCGGCGTCTGGCACATCAATGCCGACGAATGCCCCTTGCTGGACTACAATCTGGAGTACAAGGATCCCACCATTTTCAAGCCTGATCCTTTCCGCAGCTCGGACCATGATCCGGTATTGATTGGCCTGAACTGATCAGATCCGCATCAGATTGACTCGTACTCGTACTCGTACTCGTACTCGTACTCGTATTCGTGGCTCGTGCTCCTGATGGTGACTCGCATCGGCGCGTAACCCCCTTGCGCGGGGGGCGCTCTCTACCCTTTTCTTCTGCGGAAGAGGGATTGATCTGCAGGAAGTGGGACTGTACTACTCGCCCATCCCCGTCATTCGCGCGAAGGCGGGAATCCTGATTGGTTACACCACAAGTTCATTCTGGTTCAGAACCGCTGTGAGACTGCAGTGCACATGTCACGGAGGCTGTCGCCGGCAGTCCACTACCCTGCGCGGGGGCGTTCTCCTACCTTTTCTTCGCGAAGAAAAGGTAGGGCCAAAAGAAGGCTCAGCAGGCCTCGCGCCGCGCTGACTTGGCCCGCGATGCGGTCCTTCGGGCCAAGCGCGGCGGCCCGCGTGAATGCCCGACCGTTCCGCCACCGGCGTCACCGCTGCAGAAGTGACACAATCAGTGTCATCCCCGCGACGGCGGGGATCCATTGCATGGCGCCCCGGCAGTTACACCGCGATTTGTATTGTGCCAATCCCCCCGCTGAATGTTCATCTCCTTCTACCGGAATCCGGTCACTGACGCGATTCTGTGATGCCTTCCTCGGCTCGGGACTGCCTCCCGTGATGCATCATTTTCCACCTTTCTTTGGACGGGTCCCACTAGTGTCCCACATCATGCCAGCTTTAGCTCAAGTTGGAGATCGGAAGATGCTTGCGGCGGGATAGTGGCATGGATCACAACACCCCACAGGTCACGGTGATCGAAAAGCGTTGCCCGGATGAGACGGAAAATCTGGGTCAATGAATGGTCCAGATGCCGACTCAACTTTACGAATGCAGTAATCAGGTAGGCAATCAGAGCTATCCAGATCTGTGTCATGACCGCATTCATGCTGTTGCCGACAAATCGCTTGATTTTGGCGCGCTGCTTGATCCACTTGAAAAACAACTCGATCTGCCAGCGCTCTTTGTAGATGGCTGCGATTGTGGCAGCAGACCACTTGAGGTTGTTTGTAATGAATACAAGATCCTTTTGCGTTCCCGGATCGAAGTAGTGGATCCTTCGGAGCTGTCGTGTGTGTTTTTTTGCCTTGAACACCGGTCAAGTGGATGTTCTGATCGGCCAGCACACCGGACCCAGGAACCAGTGGGCGATCCTTCACAGCTTCGTACCGCATGTTGAACTTTGCACGAGTGACAAACGGGCAGTTGGCTTTCGTCAATCGGTCGAACCAGGCATAGTCACAGTACCCTCTGTCAAAAATGTACACCGTTCCAGGTATGAGTTTGACCTGCGGGAGAGAACCTGGTGATCATGCCGGCGACCTTCCGTGATGCAGACGATTTCCGGGAGCCAACTGGCATGATCAAGACCGACGTGGACTTTGACCCCTGCTTTGTAGGCACTGCAATCAGCCCACGGAAACAGCTTCAGACAAAGGTGGATGAGGGTGGAGTCCAACGAGATCAGCTTCCGGTTCACTGGCAGTTTTCGTTGTCCGGCGAATTCCTGACAACGGGACAGAAGCCGCTGGAACAGATCACGATACAGGTCTGGCGACTGCCGAGAATTCAGCCTCCCAAGTGTAGACCTGTTCAGAGGCTTGCATCCCAATCGCAGGAGATGCGGCTGCAATGCTTTGCCGCTATGATCGATTTCCCGCAAGCTGGAATGCCCGGCAAGTTGAGCTGTAAGTAAGACCACGAATTGATTCCAGCGCGTCGTCTTGCGAAAAGGCTGGCCAACATGATGTTGTTCTGCAAGAATTTCGAATTCCCGACGTGGAGTCAGCTTGAGGAGTTGTCCGAGTACGCTACTTTGGCGCATGGGTCTTCCTGTGTTGTTAGTCTTTGTTTTTAGGCGACATAAGATAACACAACACACGCGGGAAGACCCTCTTTTTATCAGCAATTATCTATGAGACACTAGTGGGACGGGTCCAAAGCAAGGTGGAGCCAAAGAAAGACCCTCTTCGCAGGCCTCGCGCCGCGCAAACTTGGCCCGCGATGCGGTCCGGCGAGCAAGCGCGGCGGCCCACGGACAATGCTCGACCATTCCGTCTCGATGGTTCCGCCACCGGCGTCACCGCTATTGTTGGGGATTGATTCTGAGGGGAAAGGTCGGCCTCTCGCGTACTCGTATTCATGTCTAGCCATGTTCGCGCTGCGGGGGCGAAGCCAGGTTTCCCTTCCCTCGCGCAGCGGGGGAAGGCGCAGCGCTTGCGCTGCGGGGGATGGGGGCACTTTCGCGCGGCACGACACTTCGCGTTCATCCTGGCACGAAAGGCCCCCATCCCATTACGCCTTCGGCGTGCCTTCCCCCGCTGCGCGAGGGAAGGGGACTTTGGCTTCGCCCCGGCACACAATCGCTGCATGCCAAGCCCCGGATGGGGCATCATACATCCATAGCCCGTGGGGAATCTACGGGCGGGCGCGGATGCCCGACACATTGGGATCCCTGCACAGGGAGGATCAGGGCGGCGGTTGATGGAACCGTCAAGCTGGTCCACAGGGCGACGTTCGAAAGGACCGTCGCCTCGTGCAAGGTGGTGTCGACCGTCTCGTCCACCATCTCGTCCGCCATCTCGTCCACCATCTCGTCCACCACCTCGTCCGCGGTTTCGTCCGCGGTTTCGTCGGAGGACAAGGCGGTCGAGGTGGCGGTCGTTGGGACCGTCATGCTCTTGAACAGGGCGACGGTTGAAAGGACCGTCACCCTGTTGATGATGTCCAGGAGGATTGAGGGCACCGCCTGCGGCCTTTGCCCATCCTGCAAGAAGCTCCGTCCGGTTGCATGAAATCCCCGCCCATGATCCAGATCCAGCACCCGGGAGCTGCATTCGTTAAACTGGGCGGGTCGTTCCCTGTCACATTCGCCTGACCCGAGGACTCCATGCGACCCTGGATCCTGCTGCTGTGCATCATGACCTCGCTTTGCCGCGCGGCAATTCTTCATGTGCCCGCAGACTATCCCGCCATTCAGCCCGCGATGGACGCCAGCGCCCCCGGCGATACCGTGCTGGTGAACCGTGGAAACTGGACAGGTCTGCTGCAGAGCCCCACCCATTCGCTGCTGCTGTGTTCCAATTACATCTTCACGCAGGATTCAACAGATATCGCCGAGACCATTCTGGATGGAGAGTATGTGGGCACGATCCTGACTGTCCACACGGGCGGGGAAGAGCTGCTCACGGTTCGGGGTCTCACCTTCTGGCGTGGGCAGGGGCACCGGGATTCCAATTCCGGATATCACATTCGTGCTGGCGCCATCCAGATGGTTTCTGAAGTAAGTGCGGTTTTTGAGGACGTGGTATTTGCAGATTGCAGGGCACCTGACCAAGGATCAATTCTATTTCATGGTGTATACAACAGCGCGAACTACTCTACCGGATCTTTAACTCTGAGACGCGTTCACTGCCGGGGCACTCGGGTTGAAACCAACAACGTCTTAGCCCATGCGTTTCAAATTCACGCCACTCAAAGCCGAGTGATCGTGGACGGTTTCTACTGGGATGGTGGGGGTACTGATTGCCCAGTCCTGAAGCAGTTTCACTCTGATATGGACTCCTTGGCTTTGGCAAATGTTCGGATCGTCAACTGTACGGGGAATGCGGAACTGTTATGGTATGGTTTCACCCCGACCAATAACTCATCCATAGGCAACATCTACTCGGAAGGCTGCTATCTGAGTTTCAAAAGGCGTGGCGAAGGAACCGATGGATCAACCATGGTGGTCCGGAACATCGAGATCACTGGATGTGATTCCACTCGAGTGTTGCGGGCCACTCCAAACCTTGGGCCTGTCGTGTTCGACAACATCCATGTGCATCACAACCGGATGATGGACAATCAGACCAGCATGATCTATATCCAATGCCAAGAGGAAAATGGCACTGAACTGCGCAACCTGAGTTTCCACGACAACATCCTGGGCGATAGCACCAGGGCCTCATTCAACCATCCATACCCCCTCATTTCTCTTGTCCGGTGTGACCTGATCGATGCCAGCATCCGCAACAACGCTGTGATTTTGCCCCCAGATCCGGACGTCGGTGATACTCCAGGCAGTTGGACCCTTTACAACGCCATGGTCTGGATGGCCTACGGAAATCGCAGGCTGGAGAATGTGCTCTTCGAGAACAACCGTGTGGACGATCTGGATGTCTACACGGATGTCTGGCCAGAGTATGAGCCTGGTGAAAACGAGGGGCGCGAATTCATGGCCTGGTCGGTGGATACGATGGTCGTTCGAAATCTGACGGTGCGCAACAGCCGAATGGACAATCCCATTCCGGAAGTGAGCGCCAGCGATGGCATTGGGTACTCAGGCCCTGGATTCACTGTATGGTTGAATTCGGACTATCTGGATGCAAGGGGAATTCTGCTGGAGAACTGTGACGATGGAGGAATCTGGTTCGGCAGCCAAGGTCTGATCGAAGGTGCGATTCTTCGAAATGTAAGGCGAACTGCATTCGGCATCGCCGGAAACTTAAGTACAAGAGTCCTGCGGAATGTGCATGTGGAGAATATTGTTGGCGGCGCGAACTGGTTGCCACTCGACCAACGACACTACAGCAAGCAAGCGTTTCTGTGGGCGTGGGGTGAAAGCCAGAATCTGACCCCGACAATCGAGTTGGACAATGTGTCGGTTGTTGGCTGCAGCAACATCCGACACCTGATCAACTTGTGGAATCCGGCCACTTTGATTGTGCGCAACAGCGTGTTTCACGATAACGAGTACGACCAGTGGATTGAGCTCGAAGAACCCACATCCCAATCATGGGAGTACAACATCGTCCAGGAACCCGTACCAGGTATCGGCAACCAAGTCGGAGTCAATCCGCTGTTCGATGAGGAGTTGGGGGCCCCTTGGTTGTCCCCAGCTTCCCCGGCCATCGACGCCGGCCATCCGGACACGGCCTATGATGATATCGAAGACCCCGACAATCCCGGCTTCGCCCGCTGGCCCAGCCAAGGCACCCTGCGCAACGACATCGGCTACACCGGTGGACCGCATGCGGGCACGCTGGATCACCTGATAGCCGTGCGTGCACCGCTCAAGGAACCTCAGGCGCATCCGGGCAGCTTCGAACTGCGGCCGGCGTTCCCCAATCCCTTCAATCCCGTGACCACTCTGGGTTATGTTCTCAACCGCCCTCTGCAGGTGGAGCTGTCCGTGTACAACGTGCTTGGGCAGAAGGTGCGGACACTCGTTTCCGGACTGGAGAGCGCGGGCGAGCACCATGTGCGATGGGATGCCAGTGACTTGGCCAGCGGGGTGTACATCGTGGAGCTTGCCGCAGGTGGGGAAACGCGGGCGCGGAAGATCCTGCTGCTGAAATAGGACGCCCCGCAGTGGCACTGTTTCCTCAGCCCAAAGCGACGCTTTGGGATGTGTCGCCTTCATCGTTCCACACGCTTTCCCACCCAAGCCCCGAACGGGGCATCACACATCCATAGCCCGTGGGGAATCCACGGGCGGGCGTGTGGGAACTCGCGAGGTGCAAGGCGCTTCTGGTCCTCCCTGCCACGGGATGCCCCCATCCCATCACGCCTTCGGCGTGCCTTCCCCCGCAGCGCGAGGGAAGGGATTCTGGCTTCGCCTCGTCAGACATTCACCCACTGCCAAGCCCCGAACGGGGCATCACACATCCATAGCCCGTGGGGAATCCACGGGCGGACGCGGATGAATCGGGTGGCATGGATGTGCGGTGTAACCGGGGCGCCATGCAGTGGGCGCCATGCAGTGGGCGCCATGCAATGGGCGTCATGCAATGGACCCCCGCCTGCGCGGGGGCGACAAAAGTGGGGCCAGCCCCAGAATCCATCCCTCTTCCGCAGCGGTGACGCCGGTGGCGGAACCATCGAGACGGAACGGTTGAGCATTCACGTGGGCCGCCGCGCTTGGCCCGAAGGACCGCATCGCGGGCCAAGTTAGCGCGGCGCGAGGTCTGCTGAGCCTTCTTTTGGACCTACCTTTTCTTCGCGAAGAAAAGGTAGGAGAACGCCCCCCGCGCAGGGGGTCCTTGCCCTGACGAGAGCACAAAATGTATCCTGACACACGAAAACGAGCGTCAGAAGGAGTGAGGAGAGAGTGGGGGGAAGGGGGGATCAGAACAGGGAGGTCTGGCCCCCGACTTGGCGCACCAGATCCGGGCGGTCGTTCTGGACTGCGCCCACGTCGGGACTGACCTCATGGAAGGCGGGCCACTCATCCGGGCAGGGCTGCAGCAGCGGGGTGAGCCGCGCGGGGTCCTGGACACCGGAATCCAGCCAGGAGGACCAGACACCGGGAGCGAGCACGGCGGGCATGCGGTCGTGGATTCCGGCCAGGGTGGGAGTGGCGGGCACGGTGATCACGGTGTAGCTCTCGATCAGCTCGTGTGACGGGTTCAGCCACTGCTCCCAGAGACCGGCCACGGCGAAGGGCAAACCATCTTCCGCATGTATGAAGTACGGGCGGCGCAACCGACCCGCGCGTTTCCATTCGAACCAACCATCCATGGGTACCAGGCAGCGGCGCTGGCGCAGGGCCTGGCGGAAGCTGGGCTTTTCGGCCAGGGTCTCGGCGCGCGCATTGATCAGCTTGGGGCCAACCGAGGCATCCTTGGCCCAGGCGGGAATCAGACCCCAGCGCATCGGCTTCAGGCTGCGGCTGCCGTCCTCGGCCAGGCGGATCACAGCACCGGCCTGGGTGGGTGCCAGATTGTAGCGCGGGGAGAACTCGCTCTGCTGGGCCAGTTCAAAACGCTGCTTGAGGGTCAGCTTGGTGCTGCTCAGGCTGTATCGTCCGCACATGGTTTGGTTTCCGTGGCTTGTGTGCCACCGCATGCTCAATTGAGCAGGGTGGGCATCGTTGGTACTTCCAGACTTTCGCTGACGAAGCGAGACCAGGTCTGGGTGCGGCCGCGCTTGTCCAACTGGCTGCTGGTGATCAGCAGGCTGCGGCGCGGGCGTGTGATGGCCACGTAGAACACGCGGCGCTCCTCTTCCAGCCCCTCATCCTGCGAATTGCGGAAGTCGGGCAGAATGCCCTCCGCAGCGCCCGCGAGGACCACGTGATCGAATTCCATGCCCTTGCTGGCGTGGATGGTCAGGATGGGCACACGGTCTTCGCCCAGCAGATCCACCGCCTTCACCAGACTGCCCTGGCTCAGCAGTTCCTTCAGACTGGCGTCCGGATCCAGCTCCGGACGATCGCCCTGGCGGAGCCAGGCCCGCACACGTGCGGCAATGCGCTCGTCCACGGGATGCCCCTGGGCGACGAAGTCCTGCAGCACATCGTCCAGCAGTTCCGCGGGGCGCAGCGTGCGCGACAGGCGCTGCCAGCGATCCAGACGTGCGGCCAGAGGAGCGAAGTGCGCCGCATGGGCGCGCACCAGATCCTCGCGTTCCTCGCGCGTGCGCTCCAGTTCGGGAATCATCCGGGCCAGCAGCTCCACCGTGCAGGCCACATCATCGGCGGCCCGGTGAGTGGGCGAGTTGCTGAGATTCAGGCGTTCACGCAGCGCGCCCAGGCTGAAGCCTCCCCGCGGAGGAAACACGCGCCGCGCCAGATCCAGGGTGTCGACCCAGGGCGGCGGCGACATCTCAAGGCCGTGCCGCTTCCAGTGATGCAGCAGGAAGCCCAGGTCGAATCCGAAGTTGTGCCCCACCAGCAACAGTCCGCTGAGCTTGCTGGCCAGTTCGTGCAGGGCCTCGGTGGCCGCCACGCCCTGCCGGCCAAGCTCCGCCTCGCTGATGCCGTGCACCGAATCACTGCCGCGCAGGCCGTGTTCCACTTTCAGCAGGCGCTGGAACGTGTCGACACCGAAGCCACCCACCACCATTTCCGCGGCGATCTCGACGATTTCCGAATCGGCCGGATCCAGGCCCGTGGTTTCCAGATCCACCACCGCCAGCATGCCCTCGTGCCAGGTACTCAGCAGGCGGGCAAAGGGGTCACCGCGCTTGAGGCAGTCGGGGTCCAGCAGGTCCGTGACACGCAGGTGGGCGTCGGGCCCCTCGGCCATCAGCGCGAGCAGGGCCTTGCCCAGCGAAGGTGTCATCCGGCCGCTGGCGCGCAGCCAGCGGGCCAGACGCGCCCGGTCGCGTCCATTGACCAGCAGATGCAGGGGAGCCAGCAGGTCACGCACCTCGCGCCGCCGGAAGAAGCGCAGGTCGGCTTCGGTGGCACAGGCGATGCCCGCCTCGTTGAGCGCCTGCTGCAGGGGCGGCGTGAGCCAATGGCTGCGTACCAGCACGGCCGTGCGTGAGCGACTCTCCGGTTCCTGCGAGAAGCGGCGCAGCAGGCGACGGGCGATCTCGGCGGCTTCCTCGCGGGGACTCAGTCCCAGGGCGAGTTCCACCGCCTCGCCCTCTTCCAGCGCTTCCGACGGACTGAGGCTCGTGTGACGGTCGTTCATCCGGCGCGCGCACTGCTCGGCAAGCCTGAGCAACTGCTTCGTGCTGCGGTGATTGAGCGACAGTTTCAACTCGCGCGCCTCGGGCCAGCTGGCGCGAAAGCGCTCCATCAGCTTGTCGGGGTGTGAGCCGCGCCAGCCATAGATCGTCTGGTCCAGATCACCGAAGAGGGCGATGTTGCCGTGGGCGGCGGCCAGCACTTCCAGCACTTCCCACTCGCTCTCGTGCGTGTCCTGGACCTCGTCGACCTGAACCCAGTCGTACTCGCTCTCCCAGCGGGCACGCACCTCGGGCACACAGGCCAGCAGCGCACGCGTGCGATAGACCAGCAGCGAGAAATCGAGGGCGTTGTGTTCACCCAGCGCGGCCAGGTAGGCGGCCAGCAGCTTGCGGTCCGGTGGCGAAAAGCCCGCCAGTGCCGACGCCGGAATCGCTTCGGCGCGCAGGTCCTGCTTGCCCAGGGCGGAGAGTGCCGCGCTCCAGCGGAAGAAGAGCGCTGTGGCCTGACGCTGGGCGTCGCGCTCATCCATCGCGCCGTTCTCGCCGTTGAGACGGACCAGCAGTTCACTGCAATCATCCTCGTCGTAGATCGAGAAATCGCTGCGCAGGCCGGCGTGCTCGGCCTCCTGGCGCAGGAAGCCCGCGCAGAAGGAATGGAAGGTGGTCAGCAGTGGAGCGCCTCGGGACACGTCGCCCGGGGAGGCGGAGTCCAGCGAGGCGATGCGTTCGCGCAGTTCGCGCGCCGCCCGGTTGGTGAAGGTGAGACAGAGACAGCGCCGCGGCTCATGCCCTGCGGAAACTGCGGCCAGAAGGCGCTCGGCCAGCACACGGGTCTTGCCACTGCCCACGGGGGCCAGCACGATCAGTGGTCCGTCGAGCTGTCGGACCACCGCCTGCTGCTCGGCGGTCAGGGTCATGGGTGTCCGGCCTGTTCCACCTGTGTGACCCGTCCGTCCACCAGAATGACCTGGTTGCCGCGCGCATACTCACGGATCACGGTACTGCCCTGGACGATTTCCCGCGACGGAAGGCCCAGCGCTTCGTCCAGCATCTCCACATTCATGCCCTTCCAGACCAGCCCCGCCAGGATCTGCTCGACCAGCGGAGCTTCCCAGCGCTGCAGCAGCCGATAACGGCGCGCAGCCAGGCTGCGTTCCGCATCCAGCGCGGACCAGCGCTGCAGGTCCGCGGCCTGTTCCGGGGGAAACCGGCGTGCGGCGCGTTCGCGGTGACAGAACAGCCTGGCGCCCGTATCCAGTCGATGGAAAGCCAGCCAGTCATCCTGCAGGCCATCGAACTGCAACACGGCGGGCAGCCCATCGGTACCCAAGGCAGGCAGGCTGCCGGGACCCCAGGGTTCGCTGCTGAACTGCAGACTGTCGGGCACGGAGAAGCGCTGACAGAACAGGCTGTCCTGCCAGTCGGGCAACACGCTGCCATGGATCACCTGGATCGGTTCCAGTTTCTGGTGTGTTCCAGGGCGACGATACAGCCTCTCGATCGTATCGGTCTCGGCCAGTTCCCGGTCGCTCAGATCACGCTCCAGACGCCAGCCGTTGAGGGCGCGGGAGGCGGACAGCCGGCATTCCAGCGAGTCCCGGCGCCAGCTGAGCAGCTGGCGTGCCCAGGGGGTGGTCAGCTTGCGCGGGGATTCCACCCGCAGGGTATCGTTCCCATTGAGCAACACGAAACCGCTGCTCTGGTGGGTCAGCAGAGTCAGGCGCGTCCCGGCGGGCAGTTTGAACTTGCGACGGGTATCCAGCTGGCGAAACTTGGTTTTCTTCTCAAGCCGGACGTCGGGAGGAGCCGCTGGCACACAACCGTCGGGAGCCGGGCCGGCATGGATCGCCTCATTCGTCTCGCGAATCTCCGCCTGCAGGGCATACAGTTCGTTCAATGCCCGGGAGGACAGCGCCCCCCAGGCCATCAAGGGCATCAGGACGACCAGCAGCGTGATCTGCGGAACCATCAGCGCGAACCTCCGCCCGACGAGCCGCCGGATGGGCCGCTGCGGCGTGCGCCACCCGAGCGATTGCGCGGTCCGCGCCGCGGGCGGTCGCCACGGGGTCCGTCTTCATCGCGTGAGTCGTCCGAGTCACGGGGTTGCCTGGGGGCCCGGTCGCCGATTTCCTCGAAGCGGATCTTCTCTTCGGGCAGTTGCACGGGCAGATGGAGGATGCGGTGATAGGCTTCGTCCAGCAGCATCGCGATCAGCTCACGGCCATTGTCGCTGTCGGCCAGTTCGTCGGCCAGGGCGCGGAAGCGGGCCAGCTTCTCCTGCATGATGCTGCCGCCATCACGGAACTGCTCTTCCAGTTCCACCGTGAGACGCTCGCTGACACGGGCGGCCACCGCTTCTTCGGTGGGCACCTGCTTTTCCTGCAGCGGGATGTTGTACTTGGCCCGGATCTGCTTCAGCTGGAACACATCCATGTAGGTCGCGAAGGTGATGCTCTTGCCGGTCTTGCCCGCCCGGGCCGTGCGACCCGCGCGGTGCACATAGCTCTCGTGGTCCTGGGGCACATCGTACTGGAAGACGATTTCCAGGTCGCTGATGTCAATGCCGCGGGCCGCCACGTCGGTGGCCACCAGATAGCGCAGCTTGCGCTCGCGGATCATGCCCATGACCTTCTCGCGGGCACGCTGGGTCAGGTCGCCGCTGATCCGGTCGGCGTCGTAGCCGGCGTTCTGCAGGAACTGGTACAGGTATTCCACGTCGCTCTTGCGGTTGCAGAAGATCAGCGCGTTGGCCGGATTCTCCATTTCAAGCACGCGCACCAGGCAGCGGTCCTTGTCCATGGGGGGCACTTCGTACATCTCGTGGCTCATGGACTCCACGTTCAGGCGGTCGCCGGTCAGGCTGAGGAACTCGGGGTGATACAGGAATTCCTTGGCCAGATTGCGCACCGAGCGCGGCATGGTGGCGCTGAACATCATCGTCTGGCGCTTCTGGGGCAGCCAGCGTTTCAGCTTGCGCATGGAAGGGTAGAAACCCATCGAGAGCATCTCGTCGGCTTCGTCCAGGCAGAGGAAACGCAGGTGGCCGATCTTCAGCAGGCCGCGCTCCAGATGGTCGAGCACACGCCCGGGAGTGCCCACCGCGATCTGCACGCCCGCTTCCAGCTCGCGGATCTGCTTGGTGTAGCCCACACCGCCGTAGAGCAGCGTGCAGTGCACATCGCTGTCCGCGGTGAACTTCAGCAGCTCCTCGTAGACCTGGATCGCCAGCTCGCGCGTGGGGGCCAGCACCAGGGCCTGGCAGTCGGTGCTGCCGGGCTTGAGGGATTCCAGAATGGGCAGCAGAAAGGCACCGGTCTTGCCGCTGCCGGTCTTGCTCTGCACGATCAGGTCGCGTCGGTCGCGCAGAATGGGAATGGCCTTGGCCTGCACGGGCATCGGGCTGGGCCAGCCCATCCGGGCCACGGCCTGCTGCATTCTGGGGGACAGATCTTCGAAACGAAAATCGGGACGTTGGGGGCCGGTGGCTTCCATGTCGCTGTTGGGATCGGTGCCACCGGGGGCCTCCGAGGCCTCCAACTGTTGTTCGTCGTGACCCGGGGTGTCGGCGCCTGCGCCGGTCCGGGGTTCCTCGTCCGCGGGGGACGTCGGTACATTATTGTTTGGTTCCATAACCGGCCAGTCTAGCAAAATCCCCCGCCGGGACCATCAAGGCGCCGGTTTCCTCGTGCAGTTGTCGCAGGCAGTGTCCATTGTAACTGACACCGTGCGCGTCTACCTTCGGCCATGTCAGTTCCCCACCACAGCGATTCATCCTCTCTGCGCAAGTGGACCAGAGCTCTGGACCAGGCCTGGCGGCAGGCCTCTGGACGGCAAGCATGGCCGCCCGACGCGTTTCCAACGGGGGCACGTCTGCTGCTGCTTGATGCCCTCGAGCTGGCAGGGGACCCTGCGCCCACCGTGAATCTCCGTGACGAAGAGGCGCGGTTGACCAAACGGTTGCCGGGCACGGGGGGCAGCGGCGAACCGGATGAGAGCCTGAGGACCTGTCGCCAGCTGCTGCAGGCCCGACCGGGCGGGTGGCGGCAATCCGGAGCGATTGGCGAGTTGTACAGCCTGTTGCACCGAGCCGACGGAGCCGGCACTCCTGGCATGCACTACACGCCCCCCCTGGCCACCCGGTTCCTCGTGAGCCGTCTGGCCGACCGGCCCGGCCTGAGCTGGCTGGATCCGGCCTGTGGCTGCGGGGCCTTTCTGGAAGAAATCCAGCGCCAGGATCCGGGCGCGACTCGGGTCGTCGGTGCCGACCTGGACCGCCACGCTCTCGCCCTGGCCCGTCTGATCGGTGACGCCACGCCGGCTGCCACGCCATGGGAGCTGTTTCACTGCAACACACTGGCGCCCCTCGACTCGTTGCCCGACCGTCTGCGAGACGGTGTCGACCGGATCGTGATGAACCCTCCCTACCGCAATGGTGTGGAGGAGGGCGGTCTGGGCCGTGAAGAGCGGCTCACTCTGCGCGAGCGTTTCTTGACGGCGCGCGGACCCTTCGATCTGTACATCCCCTTTGTGGAACGGGCGCTGCAACTGCTGAAACCGGACGGGCGGATGGGTCTGCTGCTGCCCGACAAGTGGCTCGCCGCCTCCTACGGCCAGGCACTGCGCGAGCTGCTGGCCCGGGAGACCAGAATCTCGGAACTGCATCACGCCCCGCGCAGCAGACTGTTCGGAACCGCCGATGTGGAGCCCGTGCTGCTGTTGCTGGAGCGCAGGCGGACACAGGCCCCGGCCCGGGTGGGCAGACTGGATGCGGCCCTGCGGTCCGGCCCGACGCATTCGGTATCACAGAATGAATTCCGCGAGAACGCGAACGCTGGCTGGGGTCCGCTGCTCCATTCCGGTCGTTCCGGCTGGATCCAGACGAATGCACGTCCGCGGCTGGGGGACCGATTCGAGGTGAAGGCTTCGATGACCACGGCCGAGTTCTACTCAGTGCGTGTCGGTGAGCACGCCGCGAACTCCTTGCCTCCCGTTGCCTTGCTGAGCTCGGGTGCCATCGAACCCTGGTACCACGACTGGGGAGTGCGTGCTCAGCGTTTTCGTGGCCAGGATCTGCTGCGCCCCGCGATCGATCCGGGTGAACTGTCCTCCGTGCGCCGGAATCAACTTGCGCGTCCCCGGGTGCTGGTGGCCAACATGAGCCGACGGCTGGAAGCACTGCCCGTCTGCGGCGAGAGCCTGATGGGCGTGGTGAACGTGATCCAGATCTTCTGCGCCGATGAGCAGGAGTGCCTGATGCTGGCGGCCTGGCTCAACAGTGGCCCGCTCAATGACTGGCTGGGGCTGTGGTACGATCCCCTGAGGCTCTCGGGCCAGCTCAGCCTGAACCGGCGGCTGGTGGCCAGTCTGCCCGCTCCGCCCTCCGCTGGGCCCTGTCGCAACCGGCTGCTGGAGTCGGGCATCCGCCTGCGGGAGCTGCACCGGAAACCCCCGGGGCGCAGTGCCGCGTATACGCATGTGGCGCAAGCCGAGCTGGACGCCTGCGTGCGCCAGGAACTGGGCCTGCTCCGGATGTCCTCCGCGCGCCCCACGACACACAGTGCTGGAGTGGAATCATGCCGCTGAACCCCTGGCTTGCCGTGGCGGGAGCCGTGCTCTGCGTGGGCTGGTCGGCAATCTTCATTCGCTGGGCGGGTGAGGCGCACCCTTTCACCATCGCGTTCTGGCGCCTGGCGATCGCCTTCGCGTTCTGGCTGCCCTTCTGGTTTCGCGCCCGGCGCATCGACGCCCGTCCGCTGAGCGTGCGCCAGTCGCGCGCGCGGTTGGCCGCAGGACTGTTTCTGGGCATACATTTCATCCTCTGGATCACGGCCTTTTCCTGGACCACGGTGGCCTCGGCCGTGTTCCTGATGCTGACCCAACCCATTCTGAGCGCGCTGGGAGCGCATCTCTTCCTGGGCGAGCGGCTCAATCGCTGGAACGGGGTGGCCATCGGCCTGACCGTGCTGGGCTCGGGCATCATCTGCTGGGGGGACCTGACGCTGGGGCCCGAGTACCTCTTTGGCGACCTGCTGGCCCTCACCGGAGCGGCGGCCTCAACGGCCTATCTGCTGATGGCCCGCATCGCGCGCCCCGCCCGTCCGGGACAGCAGGCGCTGGCGCTGGGGCGATATCTGGCGCCCGTGTATCTCAGCGCCGGCATTGCCTGTGGGCTGGCGATGCTGCTGGCCGGGGCCTCACCGGGACCTTTCCAGCCCGTGACCATGCTCAGTCTGCTGGCCCTGGGGCTGATTCCCACGGTCATCGGCCACAGCCTGTTCAACTATGCGCTGGGCCATCTGCCATCCTTCAGCGTGAACATTTCGCTGGTGGGCGAACCCCTGATCAGCAGCCTGCTGGCCTGGTGGCTGCTGGCCGAAGCGCCGACCCCCAGCCTGCTGCTGGGCGGGCTGGTGCTGATCTCGGCCATCGGATTCGTGCTGCGCTGGCCGCCCCACAACCCCCTGGCCGTACTGCCCGTGGATTGAGTTCGCCGGCACTGGATTGCTGGAGCAACGGCCGAATGCTAGGTTGGCCCGCCTTGCCGGAGTGGCGGAATTGGTAGACGCGCGAGACTCAAAATCTTGTGGCAGCAATGTCGTGTGGGTTCGAGTCCCACCTCCGGTATGATTCCCACCAGGGTGCATCAGCAATTCTGAGTTCCAGGAGGGCACTCGTGCCCTCCTGGCGCTCCAGGATGCTTGCTCTTTCATTGGATGCGGGACCACCACTGGTAAAAATGCTGCCTGCAGACTCGACCCATGAGTTCCACTGGCTGGCCAAGGTTTCAGACAGCCGCAGCTCAACCTTTCAATCAGCCGCTCTTGCAGAATGCTGTCGGCGCCAACGCCTCACCCTCTGCGCAACAAGCCCGCATAGGCCACCAGGCTGGCGGCCACGGCCACATTCAGCGATTCCACTCCGTTCTTCAGCGGAATCGAGAGGCGGCAGTCGGCCAGCGCGCGCACCTCGCTGCTGATGCCGTCGCTCTCGCTGCCCAGCACGAAGACCTCGCGCGGGCCGGGCGTGTGCTCGAAGAGGCTGGCGCGGGCTTCACCCTCCAGGGAACAGATTCGCACACGCAGTGCCTGCAGCGACTGCAGCGCGGGCAGCAGTTCGCGGCAGCGCAGGATGCGGGTATGGAACACGGCCCCCGCGGAAGCCTTGATCACCAGTGGATTCAGCCCGCTGGTGCCGCGCTCGGGCAGCAGGACTCCGTCCAGTCCGCCGGCGGCCGCGGAACGAATGGCCATGCCCACGTTGGCCGGTGTCGTGATGCCTTCCAGGGCCAGCAGGGCGAAGCGCTTGGGCGGGTTCTGCAGGAAATCTTCCAGAGGCTGGTAGAGGGGCGTGCGCAGGTCGGCGGCCACGCCCTGGTCCTGCTTGGCGTTGCGGCTGATCTGTGAGACGCGCTCGGCGCTCACGATTTCCACGGGCACCTGGCGGGCCGCCGCGGCGGCAAGGATGCGCTCGCGGTTGTCGCCCCGGCCGCCCTTGGCCAGATGCACCTTCACCACTTCCAGACGCGGGTCGGCCAGCGCTTCCAGCACGGCCTGCCGACCGCAGATCACGAAGAGCCGGCGAAAGGATTCCTTGCGGGCGAGGTATTCGGGGCTGTCGTCACGACGGGGGCCGGAGTGTTTCATGGGGCAAGTCTCTGTGGGGGGCGCGGATGGGCTCAGACGCGTCCGAAATCGTCCTCGTAGCGGGTGATGTCATCTTCGCCGAAATAGCTGCCACGCTGGATTTCAATGAAGACCAGATTCTGCTCGGGGTCCGGGTTGAGTACCCGGTGTCGTGCGCCCAGCGGAATGTCCACGGACTGGCCGGGCGCCAGCTCGATCTGCTCGGCGTCCCGCGTGACCACCGCACGGCCGGACACCACGTGCCAGTGCTCGCTGCGTCTGGCATGGCTCTGCAGGCTGAGTCGCTTGCCGGGAAGCACGGTGATGCGTTTCACCTTGTGGTCGCTCTCGTCGGCCAGGATTTTGTAATCGCCCCAGGGGCGCGTATCGGTTTCCATTGTTCACCCAGTATTGCGTGCATGTCAGTCCGTGCGAGTCTCGCCCTTGCTGGCCGCGCTCAGATTGTCCGCCTTGCGCGAGGAGCCCACGATGCCCTTGATCATGGCCGAAGAAAAGCCCTCGTGCTCCATCAGGTTCAGGCCGGCGATGGTACAGCCCATGGGTGTGGTCACCCGGTCGATCTCGCTTTCCGGGTGCGCACCGGGCACCAGCAGCAGGCTGGCGGCGCCGCGCGCGGTCTGGGCCGCCATCGCGATGGCTTCGTCGGCATGGAAGCCAATTTCAATGCCGCCCTGCGAGGCCGCCCGGATCGCCCGCAGGAAAAAGGCCACCCCACAGGCACAGAGGGCCGTCGCCTGACCCATCAATTCTTCCTTGATCACTCGCGTGCTGCCCAGCGAATCGAACAGCGTGCGCACCGGTTCCACGGAATCGCGATCGGGAGCGTCGGCGGCCAGGCAGGTCATCGACTCTCCCAGGGTGATGGCCGTGTTGGGCATGGCCCTCACCACGGGGCGCTCGCCCACCCGGGCCTTGATGGCCGCCACGCTCAGCCCGGTGACCACCGAGACCAGGGTCTGGGTGGGTTGCAGCAGCGGGGCCAGCTCATCCAGCAGCTCGGGGCACTGGGCCGGTTGAACGCAAAGCAGAACCAGGGCCGCGCCTTCAAGTGCCTCGGCCGTGCTCGAGCAGGCCTGGAAACCCAGGGCGGCAATCGCCGTGCGGGCTGTGGTATCGCGGCGGCTGATCCGGATGCGTTCCGCAGGCCACCCTCCCTTGCGGACCAGTCCGCCAGCGATGGCCATTCCGATGTTGCCACCCCCGAGGATGGCCAGATTCGTTCCCATGTGTGTGTCCCGCCCTCAGGCTGTTGGCTGTGTGTGAGCCGCCAATGTCCCTATTCCCCGGCTGGAAGGGAAGCCTGCCCGGACGCGGACACATGGCTGCCGGGCCTGCGGACGCAATTCGTATTATGGGCCCGGCTTCGCACGCCTGCTTGATCCGCTTCCAGCGGACAGGGAGCCGCCCGAATGCCCGATGACACCTCAAGGCGCATGCACTTCCATCAATACTGGACCTATGGAATACGATCCCGTCAAAGACCGGCTGGAAGCCCTGATCACCCGGATGCCTCTGCTCAGACGCCTGCTGTTCCTGGTATTGCGCCAGGTCTTTCTGCGGGAAATGGAGGTGCGGCGCCAGTTGCGCGCGCTGAAGGCTGGCGGCCTGAAACCCGCGCGCATCCTCGATGCGGGAACCGGCTTCGGCCAGTACACCCTCTTCCTGCGCCAGCTCTTTCCCGAGGCCGAAATCCTCTCGGTGGACATCAAGCAGGATTATCTGGACGCGATGGAAGGTTTCTGCCGGGCGGAAGCCATCACCGGGGTGGAGTTCGCCTTTCAGGACCTGCTGGAGCTGGAGGCCGAAGACCGTTATGACCTGATCCTGAATGTGGACGTGATGGAGCACATTCGCGACGATGTGCGAGTCTTCGCCAATTTCCGTCGTGCGCTGCGCCCCGGCGGGGTGCTCGTGCTGCACACGCCCGCCGTGCCGGAGAGCCGGCCCCAGGAGGATGTGGAATTCCGCGAAGGCACCTACAGCGTGGGTGAGCACGTGCGCGAGGGATACAAGCCCTCGATGATGGAAGAACGCCTGGCCCGTGTCGGCTTCGGGCAGGTGAGCCTGAAACCGACCTATGGCTTCTGGGGCGGCATCGCCTGGCGCCTGCTGGTGCGCTGGCCGATGGCGGCGCTCAGTGCCAGTTTTCTGCTGGCACCACTGGTGGCCATCTGGATGCTGCTGGCCTTCATTCCCGCCCGGCTCTGCAACGCGCTGGAGCTGCGGCTGGCCAAGGCCACCGGCGGCTGCATGCTGGTGACGGCCCGACCATGACACACAGCAGGAGGAGTTGAAGGGGTGCGAGCCATGCTGCGCAGCCTGAGAACACGGGGAGCCATCAAGGGACTGCTGTTCCTGCTGGGTGTGCTGCTCGTGATCAGCATCCTGCTGTACGCCAAATCCCTGGTGGACGACCTGAAGGCCCAGGCTCGCCGCGAGATGAGCAGCCGCATCGAGCAATACAGCCTGCTGGTGACCTTTTCCGCCGACCGGGTGCTGGATTTCATTGACACCATCGATTTTCCCCTGGTGGTCACCGACGCCGAAGGCAACCCCAAGTTCTGGAAGAACATCGACTGGGCGGATTCCGCCGACAGCACCAGCATGCGCGAGCTCAAGGAGTTCGTGGTCCGCATGGACCAGACGGGACACGAGCCGATTCCGGTGACCTACGGCGGCCTGACCGATTACTTCCATTACGGCGACTCGGACCTGATTCGCCGTGTGCAGATCTTTCCCGTGGTGGCCATTCTCTCCATTGGCTTCTTCGGACTGCTGGGCTATCTGGGCTTTCGCTACGTGCTCACCATGGAAGAAGGCAACATCTGGGTCGGCATGGCCCGCGAGACGGCCCACCAGCTGGGCACACCGATCAGCTCGCTGATGGGCTGGATCGAGGTGCTGGAGCTGGATCCGGGCATGACCGACGCCCTGGAACAGATGAAACTGGACACGGCCCGGCTGGAGAAGATCGCCTACCGCTTTTCCAAGATCGGCAGCCAGGTGGACCTGAAGCCCGCGGATGTGGAAGCCGTGATCCGCAAGGTCGTGGATTACTTCAGTCACCGCCTGCCCCGCGGTGGGCGCGATGTGTTCCTGGAATGCGAGATCGAGCAGCCCCTGCCGATGGTACTGCTCAACGCATTCCTCTTCGAATGGGTGATCGAGAACCTGATCAAGAACTCGCTGGATTCCATCAGCGCCACCGGGGGGCAGATCCGGATTGACGCACGCGTGGTGCGCCAGGGCACCCGGCTCCAGATCGATGTGTCGGACACGGGCAAGGGAGTCGACCCCGCGCGCCGCGAAGAGATCTTCCGTCCCGGTGTGACATCCAAGAGCCGGGGCTGGGGCCTGGGGCTGAGCCTGGCTCGGCGGATCATCCAGGGGTATCATTCGGGCAGGATCTTCGTGCACGAGACACGACCGGGCAAGGGCATCACCTTCCGCATCCTGCTGAATGTGCCCAGTTCGCCCGTGCTGCCCTCAAGCGAGCCGGACAAGGAAAGGGAGATGACATGACCGTGATGGCTTTCGAGGGCATGGTGCCCCGCATTCCCGCCAGCGTGACGCTGATGCCGGGCTCCGTGGTGGTGGGCGACGTGGAACTGGGCGAGGGTTGCAGCGTCTGGTTCAACACCGTGGTCCGCGGTGACGTGAACTGGATCCGCATCGGCAACAACACCAACATCCAGGACGGTGCCGTCCTGCACGTGACCAATGGCGCGGCACCCCTGCGCATCGGCAATGGCGTGACCATCGGTCATCTGGCCATGCTGCACGGCTGTACGGTCGAGAACCACTGCCTGATCGGAATGCACGCCACCGTGCTGGACGGCGCCATCATCGGCGAGGAGAGTCTGGTGGCGGCCGGTGCGGTGGTGCTTGAGAACACCATCGTGCCTCCGCGCTCGCTGGTGGCTGGCGTGCCGGCCAAGGTCCGCCGCAGCCTCAGCGACGAGGAAGTGGCCAACCTGCACCGCAGCGAGGGCAATTACATCGAATATTGTCGCCGATTCGCCGCGGACAGTGCGATTCTGCCCGGACGTCCCACGGGTGAGGACGACTAGGGGGCGTGGGCAGGCACCGGTTGCAGCAGACGGTCCGCTGGCGCGTCCCGCAGCTGAACCGTCCACCGCGCCCGACCTGTTGACCCCGTCAGAACGCCAACATTCAGGTCCGGCACCTCTTTGAGTGCGATGGCGGAGCTCTCCAACTCTTGAGCCATGTCAAGTCGAAGGAGCGTCATGGAAACCATTTCTGTCGCGGAGCTGCTGAACGTTCTGGCCATCACCCTGCGAGGGCGCAAGGTCGAAGGACCTGCCGGGCGGGAAGTGGAAGTCAGCGACTCCACCAGTCGGCGTGATTTTCACCTGCGTCTGGTTCCCGACCCCGAGCGCGAGGCCCGCGGATCGGGCGTGGCCACGATTCTGGTCAACTGCCAGGACCAGGTCAGCCAACGCCTGTTCTACCATTACGAAATGAACAATCTCAAGGGTCCGGTCTTCGTCAGCTGGGAAAACAAGGATTCCGTGATACTTGTTCATTCCGATGGAGCCAGATTCTATCTCATGGCGGTCTCTCACAGCCTGGGAGCCCAGATGATCAGTGGCCGGGAAAAGCGCACCGGTCCCAACCCCTTCGGTCGGGAAAGCGGCCAGCCGGGTTCCAACCAGCGCAAACGCTATGCGATGATCGTTCCCTGAACGGTCCCGCACTTCAGTCGGGAAATCAAGTGGCCTTCCTCAAACGCCTCTACCGCATCATTTCGTCCCTGGGATTCGGCATCACCATTCTGGTGCTGATGGCTCTGACCATGGCCTTCGCCACCAAGTTCGAATCGGCCACCAGCACCCATCTGGCGCAGGTGTACATCTATCGTTCCTGGTGGTTCGACCTGATGCTGATTCTGTTCACCATCAGTCTGGCCACGGCCACCTGGAACCTGCGGCCCTGGAAGCTGCGGCACACGGGAGTCCTGATGATCCATACCTCGCTGCTGATCATCATGGCGGGGGCCGCCATCACGCGGCACATCGGTTACGAAGGCACCCTGCGCATCCAGGAAGGCAAGAGCGTGGACCAGGTGACCCTGAAGGACATGGTTCTCGAGGTCTACGACGCCAGCACCGAGCGCCTTTCCCAGACCTTTGACACTCCCTTCAGCAACATGAACAGCAAGGAGTTCCTCAACCAGCGCTTCATCACCACCGGTGGGACCGAACTGGTGGTGGACCGCTTCTACACCGATGGGGTGTCCGAGGAAGAGATTCTGGGCGGCGGACCGGAAGACAACCCGGCGCTGCATTACGTGTTCAAGTCCGCCTTCTTCACCGAAGATGGCTGGCTGCTGTCCCGTGACAACCGGCGCAACTCCGAGAAGTTCGGTGGCCTGCTGGAATTCCGCTTTGCCGAGTTTCCCGACATGGCTGCATGGCAGGCCCGCATCGCCCCCGGCGAGACCAGTACGGTGGGCCGGCTGGAACTGAACCTGGAAGGCAAGGAATACGATTTCCAGGCCAGTGAGGGCGGACATTACGAGCTGGACGGTGGCTACCAGCTGCACGTGATCAAGGCCTTCGCCAACTTCAATCTGGGTTCCGGAGGCAGCTACCAGGACAGCCCGGGCGAAGCCAACAACCCCGCGCTCGAGTTCGAACTGCTCCTGCCCAAGCGCGGGCTCAAGGATCATTACGTCAGCTTCGGACGCATGCCCGACTTTGACCCGCTGCATGGCAAGGAAGCGTCCTTGCCGCGCGCCACGGCCCGTTTCACCTATGGCGCCTCCTCCGGTGGCATCGCCGACAAGCAGGTGCTTTTCGGACTGGTGCCCGAAGGGCTGCAGGTCGCCTGGCGCGGTCCCGAAGGCCAGCCCGTGACCTCGGCCCTCATGCCCGGCACGGACACCATCACCCTGCCCTGGATGGGTTTCCAGCTTTCGGTGGACCAGTTCTTCCCGCGGGCCTGGTCCCGTGACAACATGGTCAACGAGGGCAACAAGAATCAGAATCCTTCGATCCGGCTGAATGTCTCCCACGGTGATCACACCATTCAGGAATGGCTCTCCTACGGGCAGATCAAGCCCTTCAATTTCGAAGGCAAGCAGTGGATGATCGGCTTCTTCCCGCGTCGCGTGCCACTGGGCTTCACGGTGCAGCTGGACGACTTCGTCGAGGACCGATATCCCGGCTCAGCCATGGCCATGG
This sequence comes from Candidatus Delongbacteria bacterium, assembly GCA_020634015.1. Lineage (NCBI taxonomy): Bacteria > Candidatus Delongiibacteriota > Candidatus Delongbacteria bacterium. The sequence continues at coordinate 32,139 of JACKCN010000003.1, forward strand.
CCTATGCTTCCTATGTGACCGTCAGCGACCAGGATCCGGATGCTCCTGCGGAATGGAAGCAGAAGGAAGTGGAAATCTCCATGAACAAGCCGCTGGTCTATTCCGGCTACAAGGTCTTCCAGTCCAGCTTCGAACGGGCCAGCCGCCCCGGCGCACCCGAAGTCACCGTGCTGTCCGTGAATCGCGATCCCGGCGACGAAGTCGTGTATTTTGGAAGCATTACGCTCGTTCTGGGCCTGATCGTGGTTTTTGTTTTCAAGAAAAAGCTGGTGGAGATCGAACGCCGGAGGAACCGCGCTGCCTGACTGAACCGGACGGGCGGAATCCCGACCGGACGCGAATCAGATTCAAAGCAGGTGCTTTTCGGTTGGACTTCTGCTTTGTGATTGTTGTACTGTGCGCGATTTCAATGCTGGAACGACCCCTGGCGGAAGCTGTTCCGTGGGTTCATGTGATACAGGGCTCATCGGCAATTGCCGGTTGTCCCCCCCCGCCGGGCTCAGCCATCGACAGGCAGGTATCGACCAGTGGTTGGCAAGGCACCGGATTCACAGGCACAGGACGGAGGTTCCAAGATGTACGAAGGCTATTGCATGCGCTGCCGCGAGCACAAGGAGATGAAGTCCATCGTCAAGACGGCCATGAAGAATGGTCGCAACGCGGTGAAGGGCGTCTGCACGACGTGCGGAGCGGGCATGTACAAGATTCTGCCCACGGAAAAAGCCAAGGCTGCCAAGTAGCCCAGGCTCCCCAGGGTGCATGCATGCACCCGTTCAGGAAGTGATTGAAAAGCCGCCCTCCAGGGCGGCTTTTTGCGTCCCGTCTGTTCTGGCACAGGCTTGACGACACTCTGCGTCCCACACTTTTGCCCCTTGCAATTGGTAGCTTCCGCCCGTCTGCAATGCCCGGAACCCCCCATTCAGAGCTGGAAAGACAACCATGTTTTCACTGCTGCACCTGGACCTGAACCGGATGCTGTCGGCCAACCTGCCCGATGGCCGTGGACTTGACAGCGCATCCCTGCACGAACTGGTGGCCGGCCCCGGCCAGGCCATTCGACGCAAACTGGAAGCGATGGTCCTTGCCGACGAGGGCACCTTCGCCAATACCTTCCGCCGACCGGAAATCGGTCGCGCCCTTGAGCTGGCCGAATCCTTCGCCGGACGATTCCGCAATTTCGTGCTGGTGGGCATCGGCGGCAGCACCTGGGGCACTCTCGCCATCCAGGCCGCGCTCTGCCACAGCAACTGGAACGAAGTGGACAGCGTCCGGGGTGGCTGCCCCCGCTTCTACTGCCTGGACAACAGCGATCCCGATGCTCTCAGCGACCTGCTTGAAATGATCGACCCCGGGGAAACCCTGGTGAACGTGGTCAGCAAGTCGGGGACCACGGCGGAGACGGCCGCCAATTTTGCCACTCTGGCCGGTCGCTTCCGTGAAAGCATCGGGGATGACTGGGCCAGCCACTTCGTGCTTACCACCGATCAGGGCGACGGGCTGCTGCAGCGCATCGGCCGCGAGCATGGCATGGCCGTGCTGGACATTCCGCCGAAGACCGGCGGGCGATTCTCCCTGTTGACCGCCGTGGGCCTGTTTCCCGCCGCCATCCTGGGGCTCGATGTGCGCGCGCTGGTTGCCGGGGCCGAAGCCATCACCATGGCCGCCATCGAGGAACCACTGGACCGCAACCGGGTGCTGCTGGCCTCCGCCGCTTCCTGGCTGGCCTATCAGCAGCTGGCGACGGTGAATGTCGTGATGCCCTACGCCCGCGGCCTGCGTTACGTGGCCAACTGGTATGTGCAGCTCTGGGGCGAAAGCCTGGGCAAGAAGCTCGATCGTCAGGGGCGTGTGGTCCACAGCGGCAGCACACCTCTGGGAGCACTGGGAGCAGCCGACCAGCACAGCCTGCTCCAGTTGTTCATGGAAGGTCCTCTGGACAAGCTGGTCACGTTCGTGCGGGTTGAACGATTCGCCCGGTCCTGCCCTATCGCCAGTGCGTTTCCGGACCATCCGGAAGTGGCCTATCTGGGGGGGCATGACATGGCCAGCCTGATCAATGCCGAGCAGGAAAGCACGGCCGAGGCCCTGCGTGCCGCCGGGCGTCCCAGCCGGACCATCGAACTGCCCGAAATCAGTGCCTACTGGCTGGGGCAGCTGTTCCAGTTCCTGATGCTGGAAACCTTCGTCAACGGCGAGCTGATGGATCTGAACACCTTTGACCAGCCGGGTGTGGAAGCGGGAAAGCTGCTGACCTACGGCGCCATGGGGCGCCCGGGCTTCAGCCACAGTGCCAGCACATTCAATGAACGTATGGAGTTTCGGGACTGACCCCGGCCGTTGGCTGAGGATCCCGATTGTGCAAAGCTGATTTTCTGAATTCCTGTTGGGCCGGGCGTGCTTTTGCCTGTTGCGCGTGCAGGGTCATTCTTATGTTCACGGGCCGGGCATTCAATGCTGTCCGGCCACGGTGTCAATCCAGCCAATCCCTTTCTGATCGGGATCCCCTCTCTTGTTGATGCATGCTTGCATCCACCCCTTCCTTGCACCCGGAATCCGTTCCGTGTGCGCGGGCCTGCTCTCCGGAGCTGGCTCCAACCCTGATTTCGAACCCAACTCAACGACAGCAACCCAACAGGAGGCCAGACTGTCATGTCCAAGCGTATCATAGCGGCTTTGCTTGCAGGTTCCCTGCTTACCACCAGCTTCGCGCTGGCCAGTGGGCAAACTCTGGCGGAGCAGAAGGCTGCCCGGCATGCCGGGACGACCATGAGCAAGGCCCCGGCGCGGGCCCACACGGTTGCCACCCCCGCGGCGGCCCGGATTCTGACGGCCGACGAACTGGCCCAGAAAGCAGCGGACAGGCTTGCCGGTGCCGATCGGCACCGCTTCGATGAGCTCATGTCACGTCTGCAGAATGGGCAGTCGATCGGCGTTTCCGACAAGGCCTTCATCGAGGCGTACACCTCCGGCCTGTCGCACAAGGGTGGCGACCATCAGGTCGACGAAGGTGGCCCCGATGCCTTCGGCAACACCTGGATCATGACGGGCGACGATGGCGGCCCCGAGTACTCCTGGGTGGACATTCCCGAAGAAGACCGGACCTACGTCACGCTCACGGACGACAGCTTTGCCGGCCCCTTCGATCTGGGCAGCGCGATCAGCTTCTACGGTGAAGCCTACAGCAGCATCTATGTCGGCTCCAACGGCATGCTTGGATTCTCCGACGTGGGAATGAACAGCCTTGGCAATGGTGCCTTGCCCGACGGCTTCACGCCCAATGCCCTGCTGGCCTTCTTCTGGGATGACCTCAATCCCGGAAGCGGGGGCACCGTGTATTACGGCGCCGTCGATGGCGACTGGGTGCTCTCCTTTGACGCGGTCTCGGAATTCGGCGGCACCGGAACGATCACGGCTCAGGTCGTGATTGATTTCGATGGATCCGCCGTGTACTACAATTATGCATCACTTGCGGGTGGTGTGGACGTCAATGGCTGCACGATCGGCATCGAGAATGCCGACGGCAGCGATGGGCTGCAGGTTGTCCTGAACGGATCGCCCTTCCCGCCTGCCGACGAGACCACGATCCGCATCGATCTGGCCCCCCCGGCTGACTATTCCGCGGCCTTTGTCCCAACGACCGGCAACATGAGCGTTGGAAGCCCGGGCCAGACCTCGCAGATCTTCAGCATCATCAACACGGGGCTGATGGCCCATTCGCTGGATCTCAGCGGCAGCATGGACCAGCTGGACCTGACGCTCATGGATGCGGCCGGCGAGAACGTAATCAACACCACGCCTGTGCTGGACCCCCTGGACAGCTTTGACTTCATGGTCGTGATCGACGCCGTGGAAGGTCTGGGCCAGATGGTGGACACCGGCTCGGTGGTCGCCGTCTCAAGCGGCGACGAGAGCGAGTTCGTGCTCCCGCTTGCCGTCTCCGTCGTGTCCACCCACGGTGGTCCGGACATGTTCGGCAACACCTGGGCCATGACCGGCGATGCTGACGGCACGCCCTACTTCTGGGTCGATCTGCCCGGCGAAGACCGGACCATCGTGACCCTCGGCGACGATACCTCCGCCGGCCCCTTCGACATGGGTGGCGTGCTCAGTTTCTACGGCACCGCGCGCAGTTCGGTCTACATCGGCTCCAACGGCTTCATCGGCTTCCTGCCCGACTGGATGACCTCGCTGGGCAACACCGACCTGCCCAATCCCCAGGATTTCAGCCCGAACTCGCTGATCGCTCTCTTCTGGGATGACCTGAATCCCGGAACCGGCGGGCAGGTGTACTACGGCACCGACGATCAGGATCGCTTCGTGATCACCTTCGATGCCGTATCCGAGTACTTCGATCCGGGCTCCTTCACGGCCCAGGTCGTGATGGATTTCGAGACACAGCAGATCTTCCTGAATTACGAGAGTTTCGACAACGGCATCATTCTCAACGAATGCACGGTCGGCATCGAGGATGATCTGGGAACCGATGGACTGCAGGTTCTGTTCGATGGGCAACCCTTCGTGCCGACCGCACAGAACACGATCCGCTTCGACCTGGCACCCCCGCCCGAATACTCCGTGTTCCTCCCCACGTCTCTGGAAATCCTGGGCGCGGCCAATGGCACCTTCGACCGTGCGCTGACCGTCACCAACACCGGCGCTCTGGCCGAGACCTACAACCTGAGCCTGGATGACGCGGGCGCGGTCTTCGACTGGGACATCGTCGACGTCGACGGCAATCCCATCACCAGCGTCGGTCCCATTCCGTCCCTGGCATCCGAAGACATCTTCGTGCGCATGATCATCGGCGACGACCCCCAGGTCCTGGATGACTTCGTCACCGTCACCGCCACATGCTCGCACGACAATCAGCGTTTCGATACCACCGATGTGCACGGCATTGCCGTTCCCAGCGCGGGCTCCGATTCCTGGGGCAATTCCTGGATCAGCAGCCTGGATGAGGGTGGTCCCGAGTCCACCTGGATCGATCTGGACGAGGCAGACCGGACCTACGTGGATTTCCCCGGCGGCCCCGACAGTTTCAGCGGCCCCTTCGAGATGCCTTCGCCGCTGACCTTCTACGGCGGGTCCTATTCCGATTTCTATGTGTCCGCCAAGGCCTTCATGGGCTTCATTCCCGACGGAATGGCCACCTGGTTCAACACTCCCATTCCCTCGGATGCGGCTCCCAATGCCCAGATCTATGTGTTCTGGGATGACATGAATCCCGTGGCCGATTCCGGTGGTTCCGTTTATTACGGCACCGATGAAGAAGGTCGCCTTGTGCTCACCTGGGACCATCTGCGCCAGTACTTCGATGGCCCCGGTTGGGTCACGGTCCAGGCGGTCGTGGACCCGGCCAACAACCAGGTGCTGTTGAACTATCAGGACTTCAGTCCCGACATGCCGCTGACGTCCTGCACCGTGGGCATCGAGAACGAAGACGGCACCGTGGCCCTGCAGGTACTGTCCGATGCGGACCCCTTCACGCCCAGCCCGGGCCTGACTCTGCAGTTCGACCTGGCCCCGCCCCCCGATTTCTGGTTCGGCATGGACAACTTCGTTCAGACCATGGGCTCCGCCAACGAATCGGTGACCGGAACCCTGACCCTGTACAACACGGGACTCAGTGCTGACTCCTATCAGCTGTCGGTGGTCAATTCCGATGGTTACGATGTGCAGACCGAGATCAATGGAACCCCGGCCAGCGTGACACCCACGATCCAGCCCGGTGGCAGCATTGACATCGACATCGTGGTGGACATCCCCGAAATCCCCGTCGCGGCCAACACCTTCTGTACCCTCACCGCCACCAGCAATGGCAATGGCAACCTGAGCAACAGCGGCCAGATGGCCACCCAGATCGTGCTGGTCCAGGGCGGACCCGACGGGGGTGGGTACTTCTGGAGCACCACCGATGCCGATGGCTCCGTGGAGTATGCATGGGAAACCATGAACAATCCGGTGACGGTGCCGCTGTCCGATGACAACTACGCGGGCCCCTTCGACATGGGCATGACCTGGACCCACTATGGCAGCGAATACACTCAGATCTACATCGCTTCCAATGGGTACATCGGGTTCAACGAAACGTCCATGGGGTCGCTCTCCGGGCAGGACATGCCCAGCACGGTTGCACCCAATGGCGTGATCGCCGGTTTCTGGGACGACCTGAATCCCGGCGCTGGCGGTACCGTGTCCTACAGTGTTGAAAACGACATGTTCATCGTGCAGTACGACAACGTGCCGGAGTTCGGTGGCAATGGCACCGTCACCTACCAGATCATCCTGGATGCCAATGAAGAAGCGGTGCGAGTCAACTATCAGAACCTGACGGTGAACATGGACTGGTTCACCATTGGCCAGGAGAATGAATCCGGAACCCAGGGTTTCTCGGCTTCCTACCTCGGTGATGGCTGGATGCCCACGGCCAACAGTTCCATCTGGTTCGGTTTCAACGTGATCGGCCCCTCGGGTCCCTACGCGGTCCGCATCAATCCCGACGAAGCCCAGGGTGTGGGCATCAACGGTGGATACGCCGAGTACGAATTCGAGGTGGAGAATCGTGGCGAGAACGATTCCAGCTTCGACTTGTCGGTCAGCGGCAACATCTGGGATGTGACCTGGCACGACATCGATGATGACTGGGCCGAGATCACCCAGATTCCCAGCCTGGTCTACGACGAGATCTTCAACCTTGGTGTGCGCGTGCATGTGCCCGCCGAGCCCGAAAGCTACACGGACCAGGCCCTGGTGCACGTGAGCGCCACCGGCCATCCCGACGCCTTCAGCGAGACCGAGATCCTCACCGCAGCCAGCTGCAACCACATGGATCAGATGGTGGGCAACGTCACCGGTACGGGCCTGTTCGGAATGGATCACCTGAGTGATGGCGAGTACGTCAATCCCACCACTCTGATCTTCATGGCCAGCGGCGTCAACCGGATGGTCCAGCTGAACATGAGCAACAGCACGGTCGGCACGATCTCGGTGCTGCCCATTGGCCATGACTATTCCGGCATCGCATACGACGATCGTGACGGAACCTACTGGGTCAGCTATATGGGCGGAATCTCCCATGTGAGCGCCAACGGCACCCTGATCACGAACTTCACCCCGGCGTTGCTGGCGGCCAACACGGGACGCATGCCCACGGGTCTGGCCTTTGACAGTGACAACAATATCCTTTGGGCGATCTGCAGCCACGGTGGCGCCGACGACTTCGTGCGCATGGATGTGTCCGATGCGGCGAACCTGGTCGGTCTGAATGCGGTGACCGTGCCCTGGAGCGCACCTTTCGGCAGCGGCGCGGCCGGGCTGGATTACCATGAGGAAACCGACCAGCTCGTGGCCATCCACACGGTCAGCGGCACGAGCGAGTGCTTCCTTGATCTGGGCAACGGCAGTGTGGACGCCCGCGGCGACTTCTGCCCGAGCGGCCTGGCCGAAGGCCACGGCGTGGCCCTGACCCCCGATGGTGACCTGTATGTGGGCTGGACCAGCGGCCTGGCACATCCCGTGGATCGCTATCGCGCTCCGTGTGACTTCGGCGTGGGCGTGGTTGGCAGCAACCCGCTGCCCGTGGCCTACGAGCTGGGCAGCAACTACCCGAACCCCTTCAACCCCAGCACCACCCTGCGCTACGCGCTGCCCGCCACGGGTCGTGTGACGCTGGAAGTCTACAACCTGCTGGGCCAGCATCAGGTCACGCTCGTTGATGGCATCCGTCCTGCCGGGTATCACGAAGTGCGCTTCGACGCGGGCAATCTGGCCAGCGGTGTCTACTTCTACCGGGTCACGGTGATGGACAATGCGGGTCACACCCAGTTCAGTGATGTCCAGAAGATGATGCTGATGAAGTAAGTCCAGCTCAGGGATGAGCGTTCATCCCTTCCTGCCTTTGAACCAAAGCCCCCGGTCAGCAGACCGGGGGCTTTGTATTTGTGCCACCCACGGAGCCACCCACGGAGCCAGGCATCCTGCCCGGCCCGGAGCCACCCGCGGCGCCAGGCATCCTGCCCGGTCCAGCGCCACCCACGGCGCCACCCACTGTGCCACCCACGGTGCCACCTGCGGAGCCACCCACGGAGTCAGGCATCCTGCCCGGCCCGGAGCCACCCACGGCGCCAGGCATCCTGCCCGGCCCGGAGCCACCCACCGTGGATGGCTGCGGTGCCGTGTCAAGTGTTCTGGACAGGCCTGGCTGGTGAAGGATGGATCTGGAGGTGTCAGGAGGATTGGATGTCGAAGGCCAGAACGGTGGAATCGAACGAGTGATCCACCTGACGGAAGCGTGCATCGAACCGGATTCCAGGGCATTCCGGTCGCGCCAGTCTCACGGAGGCGCTGCCGGAGTGGTTGGTCGAGTGATCCAGGTCGAGGACTTCGACGGCATCCGGCAGGAGGGGCAGCTGGCGCCAGAGGGCCTTGATCACGCATTCCTTGAGGGTGAACAGGAGGGTCGCGTTGAGAATGCACAGTTCATGATTGTCGGATGCCAGGAATCGCTGGCGTTCATCCACGGTGAACCAGCGTTGCAGGAATCTGTCGGACTCGGCCAGCAGCGATGCGAAGCGCTCCGTATGCTCGGTATCACAACCGATTCCCACCAGATGGTCGGCCGACGCGCTCATCGTGAGACGTTCGGCAATTGCGTGGGGTGTTGGGGAGGCATGGCGGATCTGAGGGGCGCGGATAGCGGTGTGAGATTGCGCCCGCTGGAAGGGTCATTCGCGGAGCCGACCGTGCGCACCCGGTATCCGCAGTATCCAATGCAGTGCAGACCGCGGCTGTGGACCCAGCCGGGCGTGTCGGTTTCGCCCAGCAAGGTTTCCTGGCCATTCTGCACCTGGCTGATGAGGTATGACTGTGCGCCGACAACCGAGTTCCAGTCGAGACGGATGTCGGGTCCGCTGATCGAGATGTGGATCGTGGGGGGCACAAGTTCGGGTTGACGATTCACTTCCAGATCGTCCACGAACCAGTCGCCACCGCTCGTGCCCGAGAACAGCAATCCGAATCCGTGTGCGCCCGTGCTGGGGCAGGGGCCCCAGAGAATCCAGGGGACCGTGTACCACTCACCTTCGGGACCCGCCCAGGGCTGCTCGTTCAAGGGATAGTCGTTCTGTACATACCAGAAGTTGGTCTGCGGATTGCGCCAGACGAATCCGCGCTGGGCCTCCTCTCCGGTGCCCGGGCGGCGGTACTGGCTCCAGCGCAACCGCACGAACTCTCCTTCTTCGACCCAGAGATTGCGCAGGGCGAGGATGTTGGTGCTGGTGCTGCCCGGAGTCGGGGCCTCGTGACCCACGAAGGTGCCCGGACGCCAGAGCCCCGTGTAGAAATCCCAGTTGGACGCGGTGGCCCCCGTGTCGGCGAACTGGGTGAAGGTCAGGTACCAGTCCGTGTTCGGGTTGGTCCACTCATTCCAGTCGCTCAGCAGGATCTCGCTGGTGCTGCTGCCCGCCGTGAGTGACATGTGAAGCAGGGAATCGTCGGGGCAGTTGGTACTCAGGCGATAGCTGGTGGAATCCATCACATCGCCAAGCCAGGCACCTGGAGAGTGATAGTCCAGCTCCAGGAACAGTGTGTCCGGATGAGCCAGCGAATCGGGCCCCTCCAGCATGGCCGTGAACCGCTCGTTGTGTTGCTCCTGCAGGCTCACCACCAACGGAGCGGGACCGATGTTGTGAATCGGGAAGCGCCAGCTCTTGCTCGTGCCGGCAGGCACAAGGCCCAGATTGGCCTGTGTCCAGGGCATCCAGGGTCGCGCCTGTGGGCCATCCACGAAATCGATCTCACCACAGAAGTGCATGTCGCCAAAGGGCACATTGTCTTCGGTGCCCCACCAGGACACCTGATTGTTCTGCAGGAAGAAACTGTGTCCGGTCCAGGTGCCTGCTGCCGCGGTGACGATGGCGATGCTGTCCGCGGGAGTCGCGGGCGTGAAGGACAGGGAGAGGAAGACTTCCTCGTCGGGCAGCAGGGTGAACCCGGGTTGGGGCAGATAGAAGTAGTAGATCCCGGCGTCCAGGCTGTCGGTGGCCACCGGATACAGCATTTCCGGTACGCCCGGGAGCTGGTTCACCTGGCGATGCACGCCCAGCCAGAGTGTGCCGTTGTGAGTGTTGGCCAGGTCCCAGTTGTTGTGCAGCCTGATTTCGCAGCCTTCCAGCAACCCTCCGCTGACGGGTGTCAGGCGTTGGTACTGCCGCCCCACATTGCCCCAGACAGGATGAGGGATCTTCACGTAGTAGTAGGCGCCCGCGTGGTAGCAGACCATGTCGCGCCGCTGGATGTCCGGGGGTGGTTCTTCCATGGACAGTCGCTCAGGGGCAATGGGCAGCAGTTGTTGAGCATGGACCTCCCGGCCCGCCAGCAGGCCGACCAGGATCAGGAGACATGCTCCCCAGAGTATTCCGCCGGATTTCATTGGGCCTGAAACAACCATTTGCCAGCCGCATCCGCCACGGGCTGTTGCCGCGAGTTGAGAGGTCCGCAGGCCATGGCCTGAACCTCAGGTCAGGATCGGCAACAATCAAGCCCGAATTGTCATCCATTCCTGCGGTGCGCAACAATCGTCAGTATCCCGGCCAGGCGACCCGGATTTGATCGGAAAGTCCTTCCGGGCGGGCCACGCTCCCGGCGGGCGATGGCAACATTCCTTAACAAGTGAAAGAAAAATGACGCAGAACCGAAGCTTCCCGTGCCCTCCCGGAGCGTGAGCCCGGAACATTGGAAGGCCAGATTTCCCGTCTGGATTGGCTATCCCTTGATGAATTATGACATTTGCGGGCGTCCGCTGATCAGCTTGGCTTCTGGCTTGAAAAATGCTGCAATCGGCGGGTCGCTCCCGGCTCCGGGAGTCCGACGAGCCGGGTCGCCTGAAAGAGTCGCTTGCAGGATTCATTCCCACGCGAAGTCAGATCATCAGGTCGATTTTCATCCATGACTGTGGCTGCGCAGCAGGGAGGGGAAAAGTCGATCCTGACGGAAGCAGATTGATGACACGACGGATCGCCCACACGGGCAGCCGCCGTTCCTCGTGACTGGCCCGCCAACGGTTCCGGAATTCCGCTGAAATCAACCAACGATGCCCCGAACGCCACCGGCGTGCGGGCGACAGGAAAAGCCGAAGCATACATGGTTTTCATCATTCTCCTTGTCTGCCTGTTCATCGTTCTGGGTATCCTGGAGTTGAAGCAGCATCAATCGAATGCGGCCTCGATTCCCGTGCGGATCCATGTGAACGGCACGCGGGGCAAGTCCAGCGTGACCCGCCTGATCGCTGGCGCCCTTCGCGAAGGGGGCCTGCGCACCGTTGCCAAGACCACCGGCAGCGCTCCCCAGGTCATCCTTGAAGACGGGCACGAGATTCCCATCGTGCGGCCCCGGGGGGCCAACATCATCGAACAGCTGCGCGTCTTCAGTTTCGTGGCTCCGCGCAAACCGCAGGCGATCGTGATCGAGTGCATGGCGGTCCAGCCCGAGTACCAATGGATCTGCGAGCACCGCATCGTCACCTCCACCATCGGTGTCATCACCAACGCCCGCCCCGACCACCTGCGCGAAATGGGCCCCACGGTCCAGAACGTGGCACGCAGCCTGTGCAACACACTGCCCATTGGCCGGGTGGCCTTCACCTGCGAGAAGAAACTCTTCAACCTGATGGACTCGGTGGCCAAGGAAAAGCAGACCAAGCTCAACCAGGTCACCGACGAGGGGGTGAGTGACGAGGACATGATGGGCTTCCATCATGTGGAGCACAAGGAGAATGTCGCCCTGGCCCTGGCCGTCTCGGGCAGTCTGGGTGTTCCCCGTGAGACGGCACTGCGTGGCATGTACCGTTCCGAGCCCGACTGCGGCGCGCTGAAGCTCTTCCGGGTGACCGAGGGCGAGCGTCAGATGACCTTCGTCAACGCGCTGGCCGCCAACGATCCCGAGAGCACCCTGGCCATCTGGGAAACCATCCGTTCCCGCCAGCCTGAAGAGTCGGTGTCGATCTTCGTGCTCAACACGCGCCAGGACCGCTTCGAACGCAGCGTGCAGCTGGTCGAGATGGTACATGCCGACACGGTCTACGAACGGCTGGTGCTGATCGGCCAGTGCTGCGACAGAATGATGGGCGTGTGTTACAAGCTTGGCTTGCCCGCCGACAAGGTGATCAATCTGGGCAACCACACTCCCGAACAGATTTACAAGGTCATTGCCGGCATGCCCTGGGCGGACATGACCGTGCTGGGCATCGGCAATGTGCATGGCGGAGGTCACGAAGTGGCTCATTACTTCGAGGAAAGGAGCCGGGCGTGATCGAAATCGCTGTCGGCCTTGGCGTGATCATGAGCATGATCTTCCAGGAGATCGTCGGTGTCTCGGCGGGTGGCATCGTGGTGCCCGGTTATGTGGCACTGCAGATGCACGAACCCCTGCGCCTGCTGGGCACCTTCATCGTCAGTTTCCTGACCTTCGGAATCATCCGCATCCTCTCGAACTTCATGTTCATCTACGGGCGGCGCCGCCTGGTGCTGTCCATCCTGATCGGCTTCGTGCTGGGTTACCTCAGCCGTCAGGCCTTCGTCTACCAGTGGCTGCAGCTCGATCTGGAAATGCAGGCGGTGGGTTTCATCATTCCCGGCCTCATCGCCAACTGGATGGAGCGCCAGGGTGTGTTCAAGACCCTGCTCTGCCTCCTGCTGGTGGCCAGCAGCGTGCGCCTGCTGCTGATGCTGATGACCGGAGGCGAGGTGCTGCATGTTTAAGCCCAGCCTCAAGTCAATCTGGACCCTGCTGGTTCTGGCCCTGACCTCATACGGACTGTACACCTGGGCCTACCTGAGCCGCACGGAAGTCCGCCAGGACTTCTACGAGGAGAAACTTGCCGCGGCGCGCCAGATGGAGCACGCCATGCAGGTGCTCAAGGAATGGAAGGCGCCCAACGCCTCCTTCGTGGACGATGTCAACGACCCCTGGAACACACTGCTGATCGGCCAGAAGTTCTCGCAGATCACCACGGTCGAAGGCAGCCTGCTGAGCAAGCAGGGTTGCCTGAACCCCAACGTGGCCGCGGTGGTGGTTGACCTGATGAAACAGACCGGGGTCAAGGAAGGCGACCGTGTCGCCGTATGCATGACCGGCTCCTTCCCGGGGCTGAATCTGGCCGTCTACTCCGCCTGTCGTGTGCTCAAGCTCGAGCCCGTGTTCATCACCAGCGTCTCCAGCTCCTGGTTCGGGGCCAACGATCCCGAATTCACCTGGCTGGACATGGAGCGTGTGCTCAAGGAGAAGGGCATCTTTCCCTGGGTCAGCAGCTACGCCTCGATCGGTGGTGCCGATGACCGTGGCCAGAGTCTGTCACCCGAAGGACGCGAGCTGATTCGCAAGGCGATCACCCGCAATGGAGTCCCCTACCTGGACGCCCCGGACCTGGATGCCGCGGTGCAGATGCGCATCGAGAGCTTCCAGAACCAGATCCGCAATTCCCCCAAGGGTTATGATCTGTATGTGAATGTGGGCGGTGGCGTGGCCAGTCTGGGTCACGAGGAAAATCGCAACATCATGCCCACCGGTGTGGCACGCAACGTGCGCCAGATGGAATTCCAGCGCCGTGCCGTGCTGCATTTCTTCGCCGATGCCGGCGTGCCCGTGATCAATCTGCTCAATGTCCGTCCCCTGCTGAAGCGCACGGGTGTCCCGTATGCACCCCTCGAGAAGCCCGAAGTGGGAGACGGTGAAATCTTCGTGACCGAGCGCCACGACATGAAAGTCGTGCTGTTTGCGGTACTGGTGATGACCATTCTGGTGCTGATCGTCATTCGCTACGACCTGCGCATGCAGCGACTGGTGGATACTGACCAAAGCGACGAAATGCTGTAGGAGTCCTCCATGCCCTCCGCTCCGCTCTCCCGGAGCCGTCATTGGCTGCCGATTCTTGGCTTGCTTGCCCTGCTGGCAAGCGCCCCTCTCGCCCGCACATTGTGGAACACGGCGACACCCGAAACCCATGATGGCAAGACCGTGATGTTGATCAACGGCAAGAAGCGCACCTACTGGAAGGCGCGCAAGGATGTGGAACAGGTGCTGCAGGTCACGGGCCCCGCTACTGTCCGGATGATCTCCCGCGTGCCCTGGTCCACCAAGTACACGGGCAAGAGCTATACGATCAACTGGACTCTGGACGACGGCCAGACCGGCGCCTTCACCCAGGAAATCCGCAAGGCCAGCGGCTCTGTGCGCCAGAGCGACAACAAGAAGCTTTCCCGCGGGCGCACCAACGAACTCGAGATTCCGGCCGGTCTGCACCAGTTGCGCCTGACCCTGAGCGACACACCGGGTACCGTGGCCTATTTCCGCTTTCACACTCGTCCGCTGGAGCCGCTGATCAAGATCAGCAACGTCGATCTCAAGCCACTGGAGTCGCCAACCCCGCGCAAGGTGCAGGCGGGCAAGAGCACGGTGGATTACTACCCCTTGCCCAGCGGCAGCGAAATGAGCGTGGAGATGGAAGGCCCCGGTTTTCTCAAGGTCATCAGCCGACTCGACTGGGACCAGACCATGACCTCCACCCAGAAGTACACGCTCAAGGTCTTTGAAGACGGATTGCTGAAACAGTCCTATGTGCTCAAGGGGCGTCGCAGCGAGACCTCGACCTACGTCGGCAAGGATGACAGCGTGCCCGCCCGGGGCGAAGTGGTGTATCTGGAGGTCCCCGCGGGCCGGCATCGCTACACGGTGCGCTTTCAGGAATCGGGACGCGAAGTCAACCTGCGTTTCCTCGCTCCCTCACCCGCGGATGAGACGAAGAAGAACAGCAAGGGCAAGGGATGAGTTCTGTGCGTACACCGTCCGCCCTGCTGGCGGCTGGCATTCTGCTGGCGATCGCCGTGTCCGCGTCTGCGGCACGGCGCACTTTTGACTGGGGGCTGAGCGTCGAGGAGAAGCTGAGCGGCGACTCCAACATCCTGCGCCTGGCGTCCCCCGAAGTGGACCGTCTGGATCGTGATCAGGCCTTCCAGCCGGCCCTCGATGGGGCGGGCGACCTGCGCATGGATCACCGTGTGCTCGCCGATCTGCGTGCCAATCTGCCCGACAGGCGCTGGGGCTGGCTGGAGCTGGGCCTGGACGCCAAGTACGTCAACTTCTTCGCCAACTCATTCAACAACTACTCCACCCAGCGCCTGAGCCTGACCTGGCAGCAGAAGCCGGGCTGGGGTGCCGACGTGTCCTGGTTCGGCATCAACAATTTCTATCTGCGCGAATTCCAGGATGCGGATACCGGTGAACTGCACGGCACCGATTTCGACAGCAACGAGTACCGCATTCGCCTGAAGGCGCGCAGCGAGGATTTTGGCCCCGTCCAGAAACCCACCCTGAGCCTGATCTACAGTTTCGAACAGGTCTTCTACAACGGCTGGTTCACCGAGTACGACACGGACACGCGCGAGGTGGGACTGCGCCTGGATGTGGATCTGCCCCGCGGTCTCTCGGCCGATCTGCAGTACTATTACGCGACCACCGACAACGTGGGCTACGACAGTGGCCGCAGCGGCGGGGCCAGCCTGATCGAGGACAATGACTCGGGCGACGGCAGCCACCAGGAGAACCGGTTCCAGACCGGAGTCGACTGGCGCGGCGACCTGTACGGCCACGACCTGCAGGTGGGCCTGGCCTTCAGCTGGCGGCATCGCGAGTATCAGACCCAGCTGGGTGTGCTGGAAGATCCCGTACACGCCGGACGCAACGACGACCGACTGCTGCTCAGCCTGAACAAGATCTGGCGCATCGACAAGCGCTACAGCCTGCGTCCCTTCATCGAGCGCGAATGGCGCCGCGTGGGGGGCCCCTGGGAAAGACTTCCCCAGTACAAGAACTACGCAGCCAACCGCATGGGCATCGCCCTGCGGGTGGTCGTCCGCTGAGACCAGCGGAATCTCCTTTCTTCCCAAGCCAGCACAGGGCAACATGACAGCAACCGATTCCACACGCTCGCGCAGACTGGGCAGCCGCATCGCCAAGACTCTCTTCGCCGCGGGGCTGCTCTCGGTCTGCCTGGTCACCTTTGGCGTGTTCTGGCTGGGCGCGCGTGAGCCACGGGAACACTCCGTCCGGACAGAACGCGTGCTGGCTGTTCCCGTGGACAGTGTCTGGGCCCGCCTGCTGGACTTCGAAGCCTATCCCGCCTGGCGGCAGGAGCTGGCCGGAGTGAAGGTGGAGGAGAGCGCCGGTGATACGCTGGTCTATCAGGAATACGTCGCCAGCAAGCCCGGCATGCGCTTCCGGGTTGAGCAGCAGCAGGCCCCGTCGCTCCTGGTGGTGCGCAACATCAGTGAGAAGTTTCCACTGGACCTGCTCTGGACCTGGGAACTGGAAGCCCTGCCCGAAGGCTGTCGCGTGAGACTGAGCGAGAGTGGAGCAGTGAACAGTGTGACACTGCGATTCTACTATCGTTACGTCAATTCCAATTCGTACATGATCGAGAAGCGACTGAGCCAACTGGCCGAGTCCTTCACTCCTTCCTGAGACACAGACGCGCAGCTGACCACAAGAGTACACCCACAACGATTCCCGCTGGAGGACCGTCCATGCTGGTTGATCTGAGCATGCCGCTCTGTGCCGGTACACCCGTGTATCCCGGGGATCCGGCCTTTCGCTTCCAGACTGTGCGCACGGTGGCCGAGGATGGCTGCCTGGTGCGCGAACTGGGATTCTCGAGCCATTTCGGCACACACGTGGACGCCCCCAGCCACACCATCGAGGGCGGCAGAACGCTGAACGTCACCCCACTGGAACTGCTGGTCGGGGAGGCCTGCATTCTGGACCTGCGCGGGCTGGCGCGGATTGGCGCACACGATCTTCCCGACAGCCTTCCGGCCAACCGTGTGCTGCTGCACACGGGCCACAGCATGGCATGGATGGATCCCGACTGGCTGGGGTCCCACCCCGTGCTGGAAGCGGATGCGGCGCGCAAGCTGCGTGATCTGGGGGCGCGCCTGGTGGGAATGGACACCTTCAGCCTGGATGACTCGCCCTGGCCCGTACACGAGATCCTGCTGGCCGAGGGAGTGCTGCTGGTGGAGAATCTGGTGGGGCTGGAGCAGCTGCCCGAGCGCTTCAGGCTGATCGTGGCACCTCTGCGGCTGCTGGGCGCCGATGGCGCTCCGGCGCGGGTGCTGGCGGAGTTCTGAGCGCCTGCCGACACGGCGGATCCCGATTGCGCAGCAGAGTCTGCCTGAAGAGGCCGCACACGACACATGGCGATCACCCGAGGCGAAGACATCATACCTGCCCCACTTTCGAGGGGGGAGGTCGCCTGGCGTCGCCTCGAACAATCCCAAGCTCAGAACACAATTCGATTCCGGCTGACTCTGGGTCGCATTCGGGCGACGGATTGAGTTCCATCATGCAGGAAGCGTGTCCGCGGACTCAGCTTGCGGTCGCGGTTGCGGCCCTGATCGCGGCGATTCTCTCCAGCACGGGAGGATGGTCGTAGTGCAGCATCACATGCAGCGGGTGCGGATCCAGATTGGCCAGGTTGTCACGCGAGAGCACCTTGAGCGCGTTCACCATCGCCTCCGGATCGGCAATGGTGCGTGCCGACCAGGCATCGGCCTGGAATTCCTGCACACGTGACACCCAGTTCTGGACAATTCCCAGCAGCAGGCTCACCGGAGTGTACAGCAGCATGAAGCCCACCAGCCCCATGTGGATCGAGGGCTGGGCCAGCCCGAAGGCCTGGCTGAGCGCCGGGTTGCCTATGAACTGTCCCAGCAGGAAGAAGGTGATGCCCGTGCTCGCCAGCGACATGACCAGGCGCAGGGGAATGTGCCTGTGCTTGAAATGCCCCACCTCGTGTGCCAGCACGGCTTCCAGTTCGGGCACGCCCTGGCTGTTGATCAGAGTATCGTAGAACGCGATCCTGCGGTTCGAGCCGAAGCCCGAGAGGAAGGCATTGCTGCGCTTGCTGCGTTTCGAGCCGTCCATGACCATGATGTCCTTCAGCGGAAACTGGTTGCGCCGGGCATAGTCCACGATGCGGTCACGCAGCTCACCCTCCTCGAGCGGACTGAACTTGTTGAAGAGCGGCAGGAGCCAGGTGGGCGCCACATACATCAATACCAGACTGAAGACGCTGAGAATGGCCCAGCCCCAGATCCAGGCCGACTGGCCCGCGATGTGAAAGCAGGCCAGCAGGGCCGCCAGCAGCGGTCCGCCCAGCAGAATGCCCAGCAGCGTTCCCTTGGCCAGATCCAGCAGCCAGGTTTTTGCACTGGTGGTATTCAGATTGAAACGCGCATCGATCGAGAAGGTCTTGTACAGGCTTGAAGGCAGGGAGAGAACCTGGGATGCCAGGGCCAGCACTCCAATGAACAGCAGACCGTGCCAGAGCCAGTGTTCGCTGATCCCCGCCGTCCAGGAATCGAGTCGCGCGAAACCGTCCAGATTCCAGAAAATCAGCAGTGCGGCAAGGCTCAGCGAGGCCTGACGCCGGCCCAGACGGGAGACTTCGAGCTGGTAGGCCCGCGCGTTGGCGTACTCTTCCTCGCTGGTTGCATCACGGAACTCGGCGGGCAGGGGGCGCGAGGCCCGGCGTCGATTGAGCCAGTCGGCCAGAGTTTCCAGCAGATACTCAGCCATCAGCAGCACGAGAATGGTCTGGGCAAACAGTACGGCGCTCATGAAATCTCCCCGGAATGGACAACGGTCGGCGGGAAAATAGGAGAGAAGATGCACATCCTGATCATCGGCGGAACCCTCTTCGTGGGGCGGGCCATCGTCGAGGCCGCGCTGGGCCGCGGCCACCGTGTCACGCTGTTCAATCGCGGGCGCACCAACCCGGAACTCTTTCCCCGGGTGGTCAGTCGCCAGGGAGACCGCAACGAAGGCTTCGAGGCGCTGCGCGGCATGCACTTCGACGCCATCATCGATACCTGCGGCTACTTTCCCCATCAGCTCGAACTGGCGATCGGCGAGCTGGGCGAGAGCGCGCCGTGTTATCTGTTCATTTCCACCTGCTCGGTCTACCGCGATGACAATCCGGCGAACATGGACGAGGACTCGCCCCTGCAGGAGCTGGACGACCCCGACACGCGCGAGATCACGGGCGAGACCTATGGCGGGCTGAAGGCTCTCTGCGAGCGCCGTCTGCAGGCCGCCTGGCCCGGACGCTTGCAGATCGTGCGCCCCGGTCTCATCGTGGGCCCCTGGGACCCCACCGGCCGTTTCTCCTACTGGGTGCGCCGCATGCACGAGGGCGGTCAGGTGCTGGCCCCTGGCAATCCCGAAAATCCGGTGCAATTCATTGATGTACGCGACCTGGCCAGCTTCTGTCTGGACCAGTGCCAGCGCGACACCTCATGCGTCTGCAATGCGGTGGGCCCCGCCTCGCCCATGAGCTTTGGCGAGTATCTTGAGCTGTGCACCCAGGCCTCCGGCACGGCCAGCGAGCTGCACTGGGCCAGTGATGAGTTCCTGGAGGACGCAGAGGTGGTGCCTTTCCACGGCCTGCCGATGTGGGTGCCCGGCAGCGAGCGGGCCTTCTTTCGCGTGTCCTGCGAACGGGCCAAGGCCGCCGGCCTGACGCACAGACCGGCCCTGGACACCATTCGCGACACACTGGCCTGGTCGCTTGAGATGAGCAGCGTCTTCGCTCGTGGGCAGGACCCGCGCCGGCCCGGCATGAGCCCCGAGCGCGAGAGCGAGCTGCTGCGGAAGCTGTTGGGCGATCCCGCCTGAGAACACCGTTATGGTGTGACGCCCGGCCCGTCCGTGATTCTCGATCCCCGCGCGTGGCAGAATCCCCGCGCGTGGCAGACTCAGCCAGAAGAAGCTGCAACAACACGTGTCGATCATCGAGGCGAAGCCAAAATACCTTCCCCCACGAACGTGGGGGAAGGACGCCGAAGGCGCGGGATGGGGGCACTCGGCCACTGGAACACATTGACTGTCTCGGACAGGAATGCCCCCATCCCATCACGGCTGCGCCGTGCCTTCCCCTACGTTCGTGGGGGAAGGTATGACGCTTCGCCTCGGCAATGGGACAGTCAGAACACGAGTCGACTCCCGCCGACTCCGGCCCCCTCTGCTGCGAAATGGGTTCTCAATTGAACAGGGGCATTTTAGGGCGGCATCTGCCCCCGGGAATTCCCAGCTTGCTGCCCCGCAAAATCCTTCCCGACCGGAAGGATTTTTGCTGCTTGACCCACGACCCCAGACTTCTCGGTGGCCCATGATCACGGTACGCTTCACGGCACATCTCAACCGCTGGTTTCCCGGACTGTCCAGCGAACGCCTTCAGGCCAGCACCCTGCCCGAGATGCTGACGCAACTCGATGCGCATCACCCGGGGCTGTCCAGCTGGATCGTGGACGAGCGCGGCGCCCTGCGGCAACACGTGAACATCTTCATCAACCGCGAGATGATCCATGATCGCAAGACCCTGGGCGATCCGCTTCACGATGGTGACGAGGTACACATCTTTCAGGCCCTCTCGGGAGGGTGAGAACAGGAAGGAACCGCTTCATGGATTCGGCTGCGAACCGGCTGCTGCTTGGCACACGCAAGGGACTGATGATCTTCGAACGCTCCGAGCGCGGCTGGGAAAAGCACTCCCACCACTTTGCCGGAGTGGCCATCGCCTACTCGATCTTCGATGAGCGCACGGGCCTGCTCTGGGCCTGTCAGGATCACGGCCACTGGGGGCAGAAGCTTTCCTGCTCGGCCGACTGGGGCACAACCTGGCAGGACTGCGCGGTGCCGGCCTATCCCGAAGGCGCCGAGATCTCGGAAGGCAAGCCCGCCACCCTGCGGTATCTCTGGGTGCTGCAGCCCGGACACGCCGACCAGCCCGACACCCTCTGGGCCGGCACCGAGCCCGGCGGCCTCTTCGTGAGCCACGACCGGGCGAAGAGCTGGCAACTGGTCGAAAGCCTCTGGAACCACCCCAGTCGCGCGAAGGGCTGGTTTGGCGGCGGGCGTGACGACGCGGGCATCCACAGTGTCGTGATTGACCCGCGCGACGCCCGCCACATGTTCATCGCGGTCAGTTGTGCCGGCGTGTTCGAAACCACCGACGGCGCACAGAGCTGGCACCCGCGCAACACGGGCCTGAATGCCGACTTCCTGCCCGACCCGGCCGCCGAAGTGGGACAGGACCCGCATTTCATGGTGGCCGCCCCCGGCGACCCCGACACCCTCTGGCAGCAGAATCACTGCGGCATCTACATGAGCCGCGACGGCGCGAAGACCTGGCAGATGGTCAGCGAAGACGGCGGCCCCGCCCACTTCGGTTTTGCCGTCGCCGTGGACCCCCACTGCCCCGAGCGCGCCTGGGTGGTGCCCGCCACCTCCGACCAGAACCGCATCGCCATCGACGGCGCACTCTGTGTCTGTCGCACGGACGACGGCGGCGAGAACTGGAAACGCCAGAGCAAGGGCCTGCCCCAGGAAGGCTGCTTCGACATCGCCTACCGCCACGCCCTGGACATCGCGGGGGCCACGCTGGCCTTCGGAAGCACCACGGGCAACGCCTGGCTCAGCGAAGATCTGGGCGAGAGCTGGGACTGCCTGGGCACCGCGCTGCCGCCCGTCTACAGTGTGCGCTTCGCCAATCACGCAGGCTGAGCCATGACCCCATCCGGCCCGACCCACGCCGAGGGTGGCCCGCTGCATCACGACATTGGACTCAGTCTGATCGCCCTGTCCGCTCTCGCCGTGGCCCTGTGGCACGGCGCGCACCTGCAACGTCCTGAAATCAGCGGCCCCTTTTTGCTGGACGGTGCCCTCGGGCTGGCCTGGCACACAGGCTGGGTGCTGTTGATGCTGGCCGTGATCGTGTCGCTTGTGCTGCACAGCCGGCGCGCCTACAACCTGCTGCTGGGCTGGATGGCGCTGGCCGTCGCCAATGCCTGGTGGGAGTTCGCCGGCTTCCTCTTCAACAACCACACGGCCCTGCCCCTGCACGAACAGCTGGTGGGGCACCCGCTGGACCTGGGCACCTTCTCGGGCCTGCTGATGATGAAGACCGCCGCCATCACTCTGGCGGCCACCCTTGTCACCCTCTATGCCTGGCGCCGCCGCAGCTGGTTCGGCATCGCCAGCCCTCCGGAGCCCGTCCGGCCCCGGCGCACCACATCCGGTTCCTGAGCGACCCGGCCACAAGTCCGACAGCCTCCTGAAAGGAGACACACCATGAGCGCAGCCCCCGTGCATGTGGTCGCCAAGGGAAACCGCATTCTGCGCCGCTTTGCGGAGCTGAACGCTCTGGACTCCCAGAGCGCCCGCAGCCTGAAAGAACTGAACCTGCGCCGCTCCGTGCTCTTCCTGCGCCTCCAGCGCCGCGGCGTGATCGTCTCGCCCACGCCCGACCACTATTACCTGGACGCCGAGATGGCCGCCCGCTGGCAGCGCTTCCGCCGCATCTCGATGCTCATTTCCCTGAGCATGGTCCTGCTGGCCTGGGGTGTCTGGATGGCCTGGGGGCAGTCGGGCGGCTGAGCTACAAGACTGATTGAGGAGCGGACCCACGCATGGCCCGTCTGGTTTACGCCACCATCACCTCGCTGGACGGCTTCGTCGAAGACACGACCGGCGCCTTCGATTGGTACGCACCCAATGAGGAAGTGCACGCCTTCATCAACCAGCTGCAGCGCGCCTTCGGCACTCACCTCTATGGCCGCCGGATGTACGAGGTGATGCAGTTCTGGGAGAAGCTCACGCCCGAGGACAGCCACTCCCCCGTGATGCGCGACTTCGCCGAGAGCTGGCAAGCCGCGGACAAACTGGTCTTCAGCCGCACCCTGGACGCCGTGTCCACCACGAAGACCCAGCTGGTGCGGGAGTTCGATCCTGCGCTGATCCAGCGCATGAAGGACGAACTGGACAAGGACATGTTGATTGGTGGCGCGGAACTGGCCTCCTGTGCCCTGGCCGCAGGGCTGGTGGATGAGGTGCAGCTGTTTCTGGCTCCAGTGGTTGTGGGCGGTGGGAAGGCGGCGATGGTTGTGAGTCAGCGGGTTGGGTTGGTGCTGGAAGAGGAGAGGCGGTTTGGGGATGGGGTGGTGTTTTTGAGGTATCGTGTCACACAATCCTGAATGCAAGAAATTGGATTCATGATGCATCATTGAGTAGCGATGAAAGCAGAGTGCTGGGGGAAATACAGTTAGATGAGCGCACTCCTTAATTAGGTGAGACGGCAGTTTACGTTCCCCACTTGAGGCTTTCACGAAGTGACCGACGGGTTGAATCATACGTTCTGAGAATCGGCCGAAGGCTCTCACAATTGGACAGTCAGGATAAGGGTGTTCTACTTTGGCTGACATTCGCACCAACTTCGCTCTGCTCGAGCCGCACGACCAACAGCTCGTGCGTCTTGGCATGCTCGCGGAACGATACTTCGCCGACGACCCGAACACTGCTCTGCTGAAGCTGAGACAACTGACAGAGTTACTGGCACAGCTTCTCGCCGCCAACGTTGGCATTTATACATCCTCAGAGGAGGCACAGTACAAACTCATCCGCCGTCTTCAGGACCAAGGCATCTTGCCGCGCGAGATTGCCCAACTGTTTGGCGAGGTGCGACGAGCGGGCAACGCTGCCAGCCATGCCATCACGGAAGACCATCGCAGCGCCCTCGCGATCATGAAGATCACGTGGCAGCTTGGGATCTGGTTTCACAGGACGTTCTCGGATCCTGATTTCAAGGCAGAGCCCTTCGTACCGCCGGCTCCTCCCCGAGACGAAAGCGACGAGCTTCGTGCAGAACTGCAGCGTCTTACGAATCAACTCGAAGAACACCGGTCCGTACACCGCGAGGCTCAGGAACAGCTCGCATCGGCTGAGGAGAAGCTCCACGCAGCAAGCGACGAGCAAGCGTTCTGGGAGGAAATGGCCACCGAGGCAGAGAAAGCCAAGGCCATGCTTGTGGCCAAGCTCGACAAGGCCCAGGCGGCCGCCAGCACCCAGCCCAAGGCGCAAGTGACCGCGCTCGTTCAAGCCGCCGCGGCGGCTGCAAGTGCGGTCGTTCTGGACGAGGCTGACACCCGCAAGCTCATAGACGAGCAACTGCGAGAGGTGGGCTGGATGGTGGACTCGTCCAAATTGACCTTTGGAAAAGGCGTGCGCCCCGAGAAGAACAAGAACCTTGCCATTGCCGAGTGGCCGACTGCCAGTGGCCCCGCGGACTACGTTCTCTTCGTCGGACTCATGCCCATTGCCACGGTTGAGGCCAAGCGCAAGAACATCGACGTGTCCGGCGCATTGCAGCAAGCCAAGCGGTACAGTCGAACTTTCAAATGGGATGCAACCCTGCAGCGACTGGAAGAGCATTGGGGTGACTACCAGATACCATTTGCGTTCTCGTCCAATGGTCGTCCCTATCTACGTCAACTCGCCACCCTCAGCGGCACATGGTTCTGCGACCTGCGCAAGTCCGAGAATCTCGGTCATGCCCTCGACGGCTGGTACACGCCCGAGGGCCTCGTTGCTCTGCTCAAGCGCGACGAGTCACGCGCCCACGAGCAGCTGAAGGAGGAGCCCTTTGACTATGGGTTCCCCTTGCGCCACTACCAACGCGCAGCCATCGAGGCGGTCGAGGCGGCCATCGGCACAGGCCAACGCGAGCTGCTCCTCGCGATGGCCACGGGCACGGGCAAGACGAAGACCTGCATCGCGCTCATCTACCGTCTGCTCAAGGTCAAGCGATTTCGCCGAATCCTCTTTCTTGTGGATCGTTCTGCTCTCGGCGAGCAGGCCGCCAACGCGTTCAAAGACACGCGCATGGAGAGCTTGCAGACCTTCGCCGATGTCTTCGGGATCAAGGAGCTGGAAGACCAGCAGCCCGACGCCGAGACGGCGGTCCACATCGCCACCGTGCAGGGGCTCGTGCAGCGCGTGCTTTATCCAAGTGAAGACGGCTTTATCACGACTGTCGATCAATACGACTGCATCGTCGTGGACGAGTGTCACCGCGGATACCTCCTCGACCGCGAGCTCTCGGACACCGAACTTGGCTTCCGCAGCTATGACGATTACATCTCGAAATACCGACGAGTTCTGGATTACTTCGATGCCGTCAAAGTCGGACTCACTGCTACCCCAGCTCTGCATACGACCGAGATCTTCGGCGCCCCGATCTTCAAGTACGGCTATCGGGAGGCGGTCATCGACGGTTACCTCGTCGACCACGAACCGCCAATTCAGATCAACACCCAGCTCTCCACCAGTGGCATCGTCTGGCGTGTGGGCGAAGAAGTCGCCGTCTACAATCCGCAGCAGAACCAGATCGACCTGTTCACGACACCCGACGAGATTCACATCGATGTCGAGGGGTTCAACCGCCAGGTCATAACCCAGGCGTTCAATAGTGTGGTTTGTGACTATCTCGCCTCGGAGATCGACCCTACCTCTCGCGACAAGACCCTCGTCTACTGCGTCAACGACGCCCACGCCGACCTGGTGGTCGACAAGCTGAAGAAGGCGTTCGCCGCGCACTACGGCAGCGTCGAGGACGACGCGGTTCTCAAGATCACAGGTGCCGCGGATAAGCCTCTGCAGCTGATTCGCCGATTCAAGAACGAGCGCAACCCAAACGTCGCGGTGACAGTCGATCTCCTGACCACAGGAGTCGATGTGCCGGAGATCTGCAACCTCGTGTTCCTGCGGCGGGTCAACAGCCGCATTCTCTTTGATCAAATGCTTGGGCGTGCCACGCGTCTGTGTGACGAGATTGGGAAGGAGGCATTCCGCATCTTTGACGCGGTGAAGATCTACGAGGCTCTCAAGAACGTCACGGCCATGCAGCCCGTTGTGGTAAACCCCACTATCAGCTTCACCCAGCTGGTCGATGAACTGCGGCAGGTTGCGACGGACAAGGAACGGACTCTCGTCCTTGACCAATTTTTGGCGAAACTCCAGCAAAAGAAGCGACACCTCAGTAGCCATCAGGCGGAGGACTTCGAGGTTCTGGCGGGCATGCCACCTGACAATTTCATCCGCCACTTGCATTCCATGCAGCTACCCGAGATTGTCAGGTGGTTCACCGACAACCCAACGCTCGGTGAGATCCTTGACCGAAAGTGCACACGCCAGCGACTACCCACTTTCATCTCGGATCACGAGGACGAGCTCATCGGCACGGAGCGAGGTTACGGCCGGGCTCAGAAACCCGAGGACTATCTTCAGGAGTTCACGAAGTTCATCCAGAGTCGAAGCAACACCTTGCCTGCCCTGGTCACGGTGCTTACGCGACCACGTGAGCTCACCCGCAAGCAGTTGCGCGAGTTGGCCTACGAACTGGACCGCGCCGGCTTCAGCGAGACCAACATCACTATAGCCTGGCGCGAGATGACCAATCAGGACATCGCGGCACGCATCGTGGGCTACATCCGCCAGGCGGCGCTGGGGGATGCGCTCGTGCCCTACGAGCAGCGCGTTGATAGTTCGTTGCAGGCGATACTGGCGTCACGTGATTGGACCAAACCGCAGCGGCAGTGGCTGCAGAAGATCGCCGCGCAGACCAAGGTCAATCTGATCGTCGACCGTGCCGCACTCGATGATCCGGATCTTTTATTCCAGCGCGAAGGTGGCGGCTATGATCGTCTCAATCGCATCTTCGCTGGCGAGCTCGAACAAGTGCTCGCTGCTTTCAATGATTCACTCTGGTCAACAGTGGCTTGATCGAAAGGACCCATGAGTAACGTCACACACGATATAGTCCAGAAACTCTGGAACCTCTGCAATGTCCTCAAGGACGACGGAGTGACCTATCACCAGTATGTCACCGAGCTGACGTATCTGCTCTTTCTCAAGATGACCAAGGAGACCGGCACCGAGGAGCAGATCCCGGAAGGCTACCGCTGGGACGACCTTGAAGCGAAGGCGGCGCCGGAGCGGCTTGAGCACTACAAGCTCACCCTCATCCACCTGGGCACCCGCGGTTCGACTCTGGTGAAGGAAATCTTCGGCAATGCCAGTTCCTTCATCAAGAAGCCGATTACACTCTCCACCCTCGTCGCCGAACTCGACAAGCTCGACTGGTACAGCGCGCGGCAGGAGGGGCTCGGCGACCTGTACGAAGGCCTGCTGGAGAAGAATGCCAACGAGAAGAAGTCGGGCGCCGGGCAGTACTTCACACCGCGGCCCCTCATCGACTCAATGGTGGCCCTGATGCAACCCACGCTCGAGGACGTGATTCAGGATCCTGCGGCCGGCACCGGCGGCTTTCTCATCGCCGCCAATCGCTACATCCGCGAGCACAGCGACCCGGACGCCTGGACCGAGCCCCAGCAGCGCAAGTACCGGCGCAACACTTTCTTCGGCATGGAGCACGTGCAGGACACACATCGCCTGGCGCTGATGAACCTGATGTTGCACGGCCTTGACTCCGATCCCCAGGCCGCGGGCATTCGCTACGGAGACACGCTCTCAGATGATGGGACAGCTCTCCCGAAGCCCACTTTGGTGCTGACCAATCCCCCCTTCGGCACCAAGAAAGGTGGCGGCCTGCCATCGCGGAACGACTTCACCTTCCCTACCAGCAACAAGCAGTTCTGCTTTTTGCAGCACATCTACCGGGGACTGCGACCAGGTGGGCGGGCTGCGGTGGTGCTGCCCGACAACGTCCTGTTCGAGGGCAACGTCGGCAAGCAGATCCGCACCGACTTGATGGACAAGTGCAACTTGCACACCATCCTGCGCCTGCCCACCGGCATCTTCTACGCACAGGGAGTCAAGACGAACGTCCTCTTCTTTACCCGTGGCGAGAAGGAGAAGGGCAATACCAAAGAGGTCTGGGTCTACGACCTGCGCGTGAACATGGCGCAGTTCGGCAAGCGCACGGTCCTGACACGCGAGCACTTCAAGGAGTTTGAGGCGGCGTTCGGCAAGGACTCCGCCGGTTCCCCGAAGAGCCTGAGCAAGCGCAAGGACACCGGCGAGACCGGTCGCTTCCGCCGCTTCACCCGCGAGTGGATTGCCGAGCGCGGTGAGAGTCTCGACATCGCCTGGCTCAAGGACGAGAGCAACGGATCAGCCGATGTGCTGCCCGAACCCGCCGTGCTCGCACGCGCGGCCATGGAGGAGCTCGAGGGCGCGTTCGAGGGGCTGCGCGGGATCCTCGCTGAGCTGGGCGAGGATATTGAGGAGGTAGGCGCGTGAGTCAGCTTCCCGCCGGGTGGGTTCAAGTCAAGTTCCGCCAGCTTGCGGGCGGAGGCCAGTATGGCTGGACCACCAAGGCGTCGAACAGTGGCGCCATGAAGTTCCTGAGGACGACCGACATTACGAAGGGCTCGATCGATTGGGAAAGAGTGCCTTTCTGCACCGAAGTACCCCCGGATGCTCACAAGTACGCGCTGAAGAGCGGCGACATTTTGGTTTCCCGGGCTGGCTCGGTCGGCTTCAGTGCGCTGCTCACAAGCGTGCCTTTCCCTGCCGTCTTTGCTTCGTATCTGATTCGATTTCTGCCCGATACGCATGTCGTGGTCCCTCGGTACGTTGCGTACTTTCTCCGTACTCCAGACTATTGGCGACAGATCGCTGAGGCAGCGGCAGGGATTGCCCTGGCAAACGTCAACGCACGAAAGCTTGCGGAATTGGACGTTCCGCTCGCTCCCATCGTCGAGCAGAAACGCATCGCCGACAAGCTGGATGCTCTGCTCACGCGGGTGGCCGCCTGCCGGGAACGACTCGACCGCGTGCCGGACATCCTCAAGCGCTTCCGTCAGTCCGTCCTCGCCGCCGCCATGAGCGGCGAGCTGACGCGGGAGTGGCGGGAGGACGCCGAGACGGACGCCTGGACGCGAAGCACGATGGGAACAACAGGCACCGTTACAGGCGGCATAACGAAGAACTCGTCGAGGGCGAACACCACGATGAAGTGCGCCTACCTTCGCGTGGGAAACGTCTATGCAAATCGACTCGAGTTGGAAGATGTTCGGCAGATCGGCACAAACGAGGACGAATACTCGAGGACCCGTCTCGTCCCGGGTGACGTCCTCATCGTGGAAGGCAACGGCAGCATCGATCAGATCGGACGCGCCGCGATATGGAGGGGCGAATTCGCAGACTGTTCCCATCAGAATCACCTGATCAAGTGGCGTAGCACTGGTGAAGTTCTTCCGGAGTATGCGCTCTATTGGCTCCTGTCGCCGCATGGACGCTCTGAACTAGTTCAGGTCGCGAAGTCTAGCGCCGGCCTGTACACGCTTAGCCTGTCGAAGATCTCGGCGATCCCAATCAGCGTGCCCCCGCCCGCTGAGCAGAAGGAAATCGTTCGCCGCGCAGATGAGCTGCTCGCATTCGCCGACCACCTGGAAGCGCATCTGCGTCGAGCCGACTCGCGAGTTCGGACGCTGGTCCCTGCGTTCCTCGCAAAAGCGTTCCGCGGCGAACTCGTCCCCCAAGACCCCGACGACGAGCCGGCATCGGAGCTATTGGCGCGAACTTGCGCTGCCCGCGCCGCAGAGGGAAAGACAAAGCCCAAGCGCGGGGGCAAGCACATGGCCCGCACCAAGAAGGCACCGGAGGTAGCGATGTTGTACCGAAGCGATGTGAAGGCCGATCACCTGTCCGCAATCCTCAAGGAGCGCGGTGTCCTCAGCGCCGAGGCCCTCTGGAATGCCTCACAGCTCGATATCGACGAGTTCTACGAGCAACTCAAGGAAGAGGTAGCGCAGGGCCTCTTGCGTGAGCGCCGCGGCGAGGGCCGGGACGATTCCCGGTTGTTGGAGCCGACCGCATGAGACTCAACCGGCTGACCATTCCGAGCTACCGCAACCTTCGTGCGTTCTCCATCGATTTCGACGAGGGGCAATCGACGAGCGTGCTTCTCGGCCGTAACGGTTCAGGAAAGTCGAACTTGATCGAGGCTATCATCGAGATCTTTCGTGAGCTCGAGCTCGGCCAGCCGCCAGCCTTCGCCTACACTCTCGAATACGCCTGCCGTGACAAGCAGATCCGCATCGACGCAGACCCCGCGCGACGCAGCAAGCGTCTCGACATTACGGTAGACGGCGCGTCCGTGACTCAGACGGCATTTCAACAGAATCTTGACACCTACCTTCCGAACTACGTGTTCGCCTACTACTCCGGCTGGAGCAGCCGCCTCGAGCGGCACTTCGACCGGCCCACGCGCAAGCACTATGACGCCATCCTCAAGGCCCACGACAACGAGCTTCCGCTGCGCCGACTTTTCTTCTGCCGCAAGGAATACAGCCAGCTCGTCTTGCTCGCCTTCTTTCTGGCCAAGACCGACAGCGCTCGCGAACTTTTGAAGGAGTACATGGACATCGAGCGTTTCAAGTCCGCGCTCTTCGTACTGAACACACCATGGTGGCGCGGCAACAGTAAGCCAACCAAACTCCAGCGTGAAGAGGGCGACCCGCGCTTCTGGTACGCTCGCGGTGCCTTCAAGGCCTTCCTCGGTCGGCTCTGGGATCGTGCGCTTGCACCCATCCGCAACACGGAGGCCGTTGAGCGCGACGTGCGACGCCAAAGTGAGAATACCGAGCGGCTCTATCTCTTCATCAAGAATGAGGAGGAGCTGGCAGGCCTCGGAACTCCAGGTGACGCCCCCAAGGACCTCTTCGGCTACCTTGAGAGCCTCTTTTTGTGCGACCTCATCGACGAAGTGCGAGTCACGATCCAGAAGGTTGACGGCACCTGCGTGAAGTTCACGCAGATGAGCGAAGGCGAACAGCAGTTGCTCACGGTGTTGGGTCTCTTGATCTTTACGCAGAATGACGAGTCCCTCTACCTCCTGGACGAGCCCGATACTCATCTCAACCCGGTCTGGACATACGATTTTCTCAAGCTGTTGCAAGAGAACATCATTGCCGAAAAGGGCCAGCTCATCATCGCCACGCATAACCCGCTGATGATCGGCAGCTTGCGCAAGAATCAGGTGCGTGTTCTCGCAATGGGCGACGACGGCATCACTGCCGAGGAGCCCGACTACGATCCGTTGGGTATCGGTGTTGAAGGGCTGCTAAAGTCCGAGTTCTATGGTCTACGCTCGACTCTCGCCCCGGAGATTCTTGACCGCATTGACCGGCACTACGAGCTGCTTGGAAAGAATGAGAAGACGCCCGAGGAACGGACGGAACTAATGCGACTGGCCTCCGAGCTCAACGCTCTCGGTGTGGCACGCACCCACCCGAATCCGTACTTCGAGGCGTTCGCCGCCGCGTTGGCCCGGCGTGCACCACACGAGGAAAACACCCTCACGAAGGAAGAGCTGGACGCTCAAGCCAAGCTCGCCGATGAGGTGCTCAGCGAACTGATTGCGGAGGAGCGCAACGCCGAGAAGGGGGCTGCCTCGTGAGGTACATCCCCCTCCGCGACCAGACGCCGGATCCCGTGTGGGTCAGAAAGGCAACTGCGTTGATTGTTGTGCTCAAGGTACTGCAGATGCGGATGCCCGCAACGAGATCATTGACAAGAACAGCGCCCTCTGGGGGAACTGAAGGAATGGCTGATCGGGCTGTCACACGGCAAGTGCTGGTTCACGGAGGCCAAGGACTGTTTCAGTCACTGGGACGTCGAGCACTACAGGCCGAAGAAAAGCGCCAAAGATCGAGACGGCACACCTGACGGCTCTGGTGGCTGGCCTGCTGGGAACTACCGATCTGCGGAACATCGCAAGGGCATGCTTCTGCGCGCGGCTGACTGCTCGCGTGGTGAGGTGACCTGCTGAACCCATGCTGCTCGACTCGACGAGACGATGTTTGCTCTTCTTGATCTGAAGCCACGCAGTCAGCACCACGTCGACGACGACGAGACGACCGGTCAAGTATTGGTCGGCGCTACAACCCGACCCTCATGGACAAAAAACAGTCTGGAGTGCTGGAATCGGTGAGGGTAGCGGGAACTCCGCAGAATCACCAACGCCGTCGCAAAACCGGGTCAACAGGCTAAGCGTGTACGATGATCAGAGCAGGGCGTCGCGTAGCTCGTAGCGGGCGCTGGAGATGCGGGTACTACTGGATCAGCATGGACAGTCCGTACGATTAACTACTATAGTCAGAGGCAGAGCAGATAGCATGCGGATTCAGCCTTGCCGATCTGTATCTCAAAGTGGCACATGTGGAAACCAATTAATCCAGTACACGGCTGCAGGATCTGTTGACTGAACAATAGAATGACTCATCAATAAGACCAGTTGAACCGGGTATTTCTTCGCTGAAGAAGGGCCGTGCGCGATCTGGCATTACTGACTGACGACAGCCATCGCCAGTCGGGACGGCCGCATCCGGAGTGCGTCATGCCAGTCCATGCTGCATCGCGGAAGGTCGCGAAGTCGGCTGACAGGCTGCCACACGGTGCGACTGAAGGCAGCGATGGAGGTGCTGCGATGAAGTACACGAACTCGCTCTATGCCATGACTGGACTCGTCTCAAGCCCTTCGCCGAGCTGTTCTTGTGGCCACGCGGATGCGGGCACTGGACGCTGATGGCTTCTACCGGTATCCGGACATGTTTGCGCTGTCTGCGCCCATCCAGGGCGCAACAAAAGCAGGACAACTTGGTTAACATCCGATCGCGCGGTGTCAACTTCGACGGCATGCGCCACCAACCAACCAGCGTGCGAAAGCTGGGCAGTCACGAGCCATGAAGTCCGAGCGAAATCACTTCCCTTCCGGACCAAAGACGGCCGCATCCATCGCCCACTGCGGAAAAGTCGTCACCACACTGGCTGGCACAGAGGCGAAACGGTTTCTTCAGCGCTCCACCGGTGCGAATGACCCGGCTCTTCAGCTCCTGATTGCCAAGGTCACAGGCAACTTCAAGCGCGGGAATGAGCGGTAGGACTGGAACACGTTTCGTGTCCAGGGCCAACTCTGCTTGCGCTCATGGCTGCATACAACACGAAATTCCAGGAACCCGCCAATGATCGAGATCGGCCGTATCCGCGAAATCACGCGCTATCCTGTCAAGTCCATGGCCGGCATTGCAGTCGAGTCGGCGGAGGTCGGCTGGCACGGGCTCGCGGGAGATCGGCGTTTTGCGTTCCGGCGAGTGGGGGCGGAAGACGCCTTCCCCTGGCTCTCGGCGAGTCGGCTTCCCGAGATGTTGTCATACACACCGGTCGGGCTGGATGAGAGCAGTGGCGAACCGCTCCCGACCCACGTGTTGGCCCCGGACGGATCTCGCCTGGAATTGGGCAGCGCGGAACTGAACAGTGCTCTCTCCGAGCGCTTCGGGAGCCGCCTGGAACTGATGCGGCTCAAGCATGGCATTTTCGATGAGGCGGCGGTCTCCGTGCTCAATCTGGCGACCATTCCGGGCATTGAGCGGGAAGCGGGCCTCACCCTCGATCGCCGCCGCTTTCGGGCCAACATCCTGCTGGAGAGCGAGCAGGCCCAGCCATTTGCGGAGGATGGCTGGGTCGGTGGACGCTTGTTGATTGGCGAGGGCGAGTCTCGGGTCGTGCTGAGCGTGACGCAAGGCACGCTGCGCTGCACGATGATCAATCTGGACCCGGATACTGGCGAGAAGGATGCGCGCGTGATGAGGGCGGCCGTGCGTCTCAATCGCAACGTCGCGGGGGTGTACGCCA
This sequence comes from Candidatus Delongbacteria bacterium, assembly GCA_020634015.1. NCBI lineage: Bacteria > Candidatus Delongiibacteriota > Candidatus Delongbacteria bacterium. Next base: position 65,679 of record JACKCN010000003.1, read on the forward strand.
CCGTGGTGCGCGTCGGCACGATCCGGGTGGGCGATGCGGTGCGCTTTCAAGCGGAGTCGCCCGACTTCGGATGAATCTTCCGATCTTCGGCCGGGAACGGACAGCGCCCTCGCGGATTTCCTGCAGCTATCCCACGCCGAACTCACGCGGCGTCCGGGTCCGGGCCTGAGATTCCTGCCCCGGGAGCTCGTGCGATGTTCCCTGTCCTCATTGTCTGAAACCACTGGAGGCACTCCCCGATGCCGCTGCTGCCGGACCTGACCCTGCTGTTCGCCCTGGCCGTGCTTGCCGCGGTGGTGTGCCAGTGGGTGCGGCTGCCCCTGCCCATCGGACTGCTGTTGGTGGGCGCCCTGGCCGGACCCTCCGCCCTGGGCCTGGTGCAGGATCTGCACGCCATTGAGGTGCTGGCGGAAATCGGTGTGGTGCTGCTGCTGTTCGTGATCGGGCTGGAATTCTCGCTCTCGGACTTGAAACGGCTGCGACGGCCCTTTTTGCTGGGCGGTTCCCTGCAGTTCCTGGGCACGGCGCTGCTTGTGGGGCTGGGGGCTTCGCTGCTGGGGGCCACGACGCCCCAGGGCATTTTCCTCGGATTCGTGGTGGCCCTGTCGAGCACGGCCATCGTGCTGCGGCTGTTGCAGGAGCGGGCCGAGCTGGAATCGCCCCACGGGCGCACCGTCCTGGCCATTCTGATTTTCCAGGACATCGCCGTGGTGCCCGTGATGCTCACGGCGCCGCTGCTGGCCGGCACTGCGGAGACCGGTGGGCTGGCTGCCATGGGCGATCTGCTGCTGCGCATCGCCGCGGTGGCCGTATTCGCCTACACGGCCTGGCGCTGGCTGGTGCCGTTTCTGCTGGAGCGCATCATTCGCACGCGCAGCTCCGAGGCCTTTCTGCTGGGCGTTGTGGTGCTCTGCATCGGCATTGCCCTGCTGACCCAGGCGCTGGGGCTGTCGCTGGCGCTGGGAGCGTTCCTGGCGGGGCTGATCGTGTCCGAATCGCGCTATTCGCACCAGGCCGTGGCCGTGATGCTGCCCTTCCGCGATGTGTTCATGAGCCTGTTCTTCGTCTCCATCGGCATGCTGCTCAGTTTTCACTTCGTGCTGGAGAACCCGCTGCTGCTGCTGGTGCTCACCCTGGGTGTGCTGGTGATCAAACCAGCCCTGGGAGCGCTGGCGGGTCTGGTGCTGCACCTGCCCCTGCGCAGCTCGGTGCTGGTGGGCATCGCCCTGGGGCAGGTGGGCGAATTCTCGCTGGTGGCCACCAAGGTGGGAGTGGAAGCCGGTTTGCTGGGGAACGACGTGTTCCAGATCGTGCTGAACCTGGCCGTGCTCAGCATGCTGCTGACGCCGCTGCTGATGGCCGTGGGCCCCCGGCTGGCCGAGCGGCTGGCGCACACGGGCTTGGTCCGCCTTCAGCGCACCGCTCCCCTGTCGGCGGAGGACAGCCAGCCGCTGCCGGAGTGCAACGGACACATTCTCATCATCGGGTTCGGGGTCACGGGGCGCAATCTGGCGCGCACGGCGCGGCTGGCGGGTGCGCCCTACGCCGTGCTCGAGATGAACGGTGCCACGGTGGAGGAGGCGGCCGCCGCGGGCGAACCCATCCATTATGGCGACGCGACCCATGTGAGCATTCTGAAACACCTGGGTGCCGACCGGGCCAGGGCCATCGTGGTGGTGATCAACGACCCCGCTGGCGCGCGCCGCATCGTGGAACAGGCGCGAGGGGTGGCTCCGGATGCCTACATCCTGGTGCGCAGCCGCTATCTCAAGGAAGTGGAACCGCTGCTGAACCTGGGTGCCGACGAGGTCATCGCCGACGAGCTGGAAGTGTCCATCGAAGTATTCAGCCGCGTGTTGACCCGCATGCTGGTGCCCCGCGAGGAGATCAAGAGCCTGATCGGCGAGGTGCGCGGCGAATGGCGGCGCATGGCCCGCAGCTTCAACAAGGAAGCCACCAGCATGCCGATCCACCACATCCGCGTGCCGGACCTGGCCACCCACTCGCTGCGACTGGGCCCTGATTCCCCACTGGCCGGCCGCACCATCGCCACCAGCGGCCTGCGCGCCACCCACGGCATTACCGTACTGGCAATCACCCGCGATGGCCAGACCCTGGGCAACCCCCACAGCGACGAGCCGCTGCGCCCGGACGATGTGCTCTTCGTGATCGGCCCCCTGGACTGGGACCCCTCCCTCGTCAGCTGATGCTGACTTTGTCTCACGCTGTCCGCCTGGTTGCACCGCGATCCCGGTCAGAATCTCATGGCCAGACGGCCGTCCGGGGCGGGTTCAGAATCATTGTTCAGCAGGCCAGGGTGCTTGGCTCCCGCAGGATTGCGGGAGATCTTCCCGGCCCACAGGCAACCTGGTTCGACCCGCGCACGCAGCCTGTTCCCCTTGTGGATGGGCACGCTTGGCCCTGTGCGCCATCGAATGCAGCGAATGGTTCGGGAACTGCCATTGCACGAACACCCGGGAAATGGCTGGCAGGGAGACCGATCAGTTGAAATCGGAGGGTGCAAGACCATGGCCACACGCATCATGCTGAGCGCTCTCGCCGGGGCGGTGGTGATCTTCTTGCTGGCGGGGCTGTTCTTTGGCTTCCTGTTCGCAGACTTCTTCTCGGGTCAGCTCCCCGGCGGAATTCGCGGGCATCCAGAAGAATCCGGCGAACTTCGGGCTGATCTTCGTATCGGATCTGGTGTACACCAGCATGCTGGCGACATTGTTCGCGACGGTCGCCAGAGTGCACACCTTCCGTCGCGGTGCGGCCGTGGGCGCACTGATCGGGCTGGCCGTGGTGCTGCACATGGACATGATCACGCTGGCCACGACCTGGCTGAACACACCGGCCAGCATGGCGCTGAATGCGCTGCTCTCGGTCATCATGTCCGGGCTGGGCGGAGCCGTCATCGCGGCTGTGCAGGGGCGGCTGGGTGCCACTGCGCCGTCCGGGAGTGCATAGCCTGATTCGTTCGGCTTCACATGTGAGTCAACCTTGCTTCCGGATTCCACGATGGTTTCCGGACACAGACTTCAGGAGCATTCATGACTGCCGAAGAGCGTTTCGTCAAGGAACTGATGTCGCGTGACCTGCCCCGGGAGGTGCTGGACTATGAACAGCTGCAGCATCTCAAGACATTTGACAGCACCGGCGAACTGCGCGCCTGGCTGAGCCAGCATGTGTTCCAGAGATTCGATGACAGCGATGAGATCAGCGACATGGTGGACCAGACACTGATTCCATCCAACAGGCACGCATTCTGGACAAAGAGGAAGGTCTGGGCAGTGACCGCCTTCATGGCAGTTGTCTCAATCGAATGTTCGTGTTCACGAAGAGCCGCTCACTCTTCGACTTGTTCCTTGTGTTCCTGCCACTGGTTTCCTGGTATGGTAGCCAGAAACTGGTTCGGGAGAAGATCAAGAATCCCAGATATCGCGAGCTTGTGAATCATTTGAGTGGCGGATCACGGGGGAAAGCGTCAAATGTCAATCACATCATTCGAAATCCTATCGGTGCCCGTGTCGGATCCGCAGAGTGCCAAGCGCTTCTTCATGGACCTGCTGGGTTTCGAGCTGATTCGTGAGTCGCCCATGGGTCCGGAAATGACCTGGATCCAGCTTGCCCCTCCCGGGCAGGCCATCCCGGGAACAGCCGTTACCCTTATTCCCTGAGCATGTCGGTCAGTCCAGTAGATCGCCCGAGTGATTCCCGGGGACTCTGGAGCACTCGGTTGCGTATGAAACCAACCGTGATTCTCTGGTGTTCAGGAGCGCACATCCTGTCCGAATGTGCCGTACGGCCCGGACTCGGCCAATTGGCTGAGCATGGTATCACGAAAGCTTGCTTCGAATCGGGCGATCACGTCGTCCAGACGCTGGTGCAGAGCACAAAGGCCAGCTCGGTGCTGGGGCAGGTGCAAGGGACATTCGTGGATGCGCACGATGGGCGAGACGCAGTTCACGATTTCCAGCAGGTTGATTCGTTCCGCCGCACGGGCCAGACAGAATCCGCCACCAGGCCCACGCTGCGAATCAACCAGACCCGCACTGGCCAGACTCTTCAGGATTTTTGACAGGTACCCCGCGGGAACCTTGGTATGCTGTGCGATCCGCGATACCGTCTGGCTTTCGTGGGGGCATTCCGTCAAGTAAACCATTGCACGCAAGGCATATTCAGCCGTCTGGGAGATCATGGAGTTCCTTCGCTCGTGTGTTGGAGAGCAATATCAAGAATCCGGATATTGATATCCAGAAATAGAGATCTATCTTTCCGCGTCGATGATTCCAATCAGTCAGCATAATCGGGAGGAGGTGGCATGCTTTCCAAAAGTCAGGCCAAGCTCTTCTTCTTCGGCGGCACTGCCCTGTTCAGTCTGGTCTTCCTGGGGTTGACGGTGGATACCATTCGCCAGACCCCCGCTCGCAGCATGGAGACCACCCTGGACGAAAGCGCGCTGCGTGGAAGAATGATCTGGGACGAGAAGAACTGCATGGGTTGTCACACCATACTTGGTGAGGGGGCATACTATGCGCCCGAGCTGACGAAGGTGATCGAACGCCGGGACGAAGCATGGGTTCGCGGTTTTCTGCAGAATCCGCAGGGATTCTATCCCGGGCGTCGCAAGATGGTGCAGTACGATTTCACGGACCAGGAAATCACGGACCTGGTCGCTTTCCTGACCTGGATCGGCACGGTGGACACCAACGGCTTCCCCTTTGATCCGCCGCTTCGAGAAGCCTCGCAGCGGGCCATCCGCCAGGAAGAGCTGCGCCGCGAAAGGGAGGGCAAATGAAGTACAAATCCCAGAAGGTGGCCTACCTGTTCTTCGCCACCTCCATGCTGCTGCTGACTTTGCAGTTGGTCTATGGTTTCATCATGGGTTTTGCCCATATGGGGTTCGACGGTCTGCACGACTGGATTCCATTCAACACCGCACGAGCCGTGCACACCAACCTGCTGGTGGTCTGGCTGCTGACGGGCTTCATGGGAGCCGCGTATTACATTCTGCCCGAAGAGGCGGAACGTGAGCTGTACAGCGTCAAACTGGCCATCCTCCAGTGGGCCGCCTTGGTGATCACCGGCGTGGTGGCGATTGCCGGATTCCATGTGGGCTGGTGGGAAGGGCGCAAATTTCTTGAGATTCCCCGGCCACTGGATTATCTGGTGGTCGTGGATGTGCTGCTGTTCCTGTATGTGACCGGCATGACAGTCTGGAAGGGACGGCGATTTTCAACCACCGGGCTGGTGCTTTATGGAGGCCTGTTCTCCGCTGCCCTGCTTTACCTGCCCGGCATGTGGACCTTTGAGAACCATGTCTTCGACAGCTATTTCCGCTGGTGGGTCGTTCATCTGTGGGTCGAAGGCGTCTGGGAACTGATCATGGGTTCCATTCTGGCCTTTCTGCTGATCAAGCTGACGGGTGTGGACCGGGAGGTTGTGGAAAAGTGGCTGTACATCATTGTGGGTCTCACTTTTCTCTCGGGCATTCTGGGCACAGGCCATCACTACTATTGGATGGGAGCGCCCCGCTACTGGCTGATCGTTGGGGGTGTCTTCTCCGCGCTTGAGCCCCTGGCCTTTCTGGGCATGGCGCTCTGGACCGTGGCTCTCAGCCGCAAGGGAGGACGAAAACATCCCAACCGCATTGCGCTGTTCTGGAGCGTCGGAACAGGCATCATGAGCTTCGTCGGTGCCGGGTTCCTTGGCTTCGCCCACACCCTGCCGCAGGTCAATGCGTATACACACGGCACACTGGTGGTGGCAATGCACGGGCACCTGGCCTTCTGGGGGGCATACGCCATGCTGGTGCTGGCCATGATCTCCTACGCCATGCCCCAGATGACCGGTCGTCGGCTGTTTGACGGCTGGATCCCCGACTGGGCCTTCTGGACCAGCAACATCGGCATGCTGGGCATGACCGGCGCTTTCGCCGTTGCAGGAGTGGCTCAGGTCTACCTGGAGCGCATGGTGGGCATGGATTTCCTGGATGTGCAGGAATCTCTGCATGTGCACTTTCTCGGCCTTGTGCTGGCGGCCACCCTGTTCAGCACGGGCATAGGACTGTTCATCTGGAACTTCATCCGCTATGGCCTGCCCAAGGACGAGCAGGTGGGGGCTCCCGAAATGGAAGTCCGGTCGTAAGTCAACACGGGAGCCGGAGCGATTCGGCTCCCGCTTCCTCTGCGGGTCGCTTCGCACCGCGAAGGAGCTTGAAAGGCACACAGGATGCCACTGACAACGTGCGACACCCTTCCCTGGTATCACGCATCCGGAGACGAGTGCGGGATTTTCGAGGCGGCTTTCGCCCAGCATCTGCCCCTGATGTTGAAAGGCCCAACGGGTTGCGGCAAGACGCGACTGGTGGAACACATGGCCGCCCGTCTTGGACGCCCACTGGTGACGGTCTGTTGCCACGACGACACCAGTGTGACCGACCTGCTGGGGCGCTGGTTGATTCACGGCGGAGAAACCGTCTGGCAGGATGGCCCCGTGACCCGCGCCCTGCGCCAGGGGGCCATTCTGTATCTGGACGAAATCATTGAGGCGCGACCCGATGTGATCACGGCCCTGCACCCGTTGAGTGACCATCGGCGACGCCTTTTCGTCGAGCGCCATGATGAGGAGGTACTGGCCGCGCCGGGCTTCATGCTGGTGATCAGTTTCAACCCTGGTTACACCCGAGGGTTGAAGGAACTGAAACCGAGCACACGCCAGCGATTTCTGGGAATAGGTTTTGAGTATCCGGATGCAGAGGCCGAGGCCCGCATTCTGCAGGGCGAGACAGGCATCGATGCATCACAGGCCAAGCGTCTGGCCGTGCTGGGCTCGAAACTCCGTGGCCTCAAGGACCTGGGTTTTGCCGAGCCCGCTTCAACGCGCCTGCTGGTCAATGCTGCCCGCCTGCTGCTGGCGGGCATGGCGCCAAGGCAAGCTTGTGACACCGCCCTGGCGGAACCGCTGAGTGACGATCCGGACCTGCTGGTCAGCCTGCGCGACCTGATCCGGATGGCATTCTGAGATGGGCGTTCCGGGTCGTCCTGCCGTCATGCCCAGACTCGAGCTGGACTGGGAAGAGCGGCTGTATACGGGCTTGCGTGCGCTCTGGCGACGCCTGCGCCCTCCCGCCAAGGATGAAACCCCCGGTTATGACAGCTCCCTGCTGATTTCCCGGCTTACCGTGCCCGTGCAACTGCTGGCTGGCTGGCCCTGCCGCGTGGGAGTGGCCCGCGGGGCGGGCGGTCTGTTGCACGACGGCTTGCTGCTGCCGGAGCGCCTGACCGGAGTGACAGACCCGCAGGCTGCTCTGGACCAGCTGCTTTCCTTCGCCTTGCTGGGTGCCGTGATGCTGGCGGATGGACCTCCAGTGTCCTCGGTCAAGGGAGGGTTCGTCATCGATTCACTGCGGCGAGCTGCAGCCGCCCGCACACGGTTGCTGGCGGACTGGCCGGGCCTTCGGGTGCCTCTTGAACGAAGCGAAGCGGCCGCCCTTGCCTTGCGCCCCGATCTCGCCGCCTTGGCCGGAACCGCGGCTGCTCTGGAAGAGGCTCGGCGCCAGGCCCTCGCCGGGGAGCAGCCCTGGGGTGACAGAGCCTTGCTGGATCGACTGACGGCAACGGACTCCGGGCTCGAATCCCCAGCACTTGCCTGCTGGCCCGAATGGCTGCCCGCCATCGTCTCGGACGGCGAACTGGGAATTCCCGCCGAGGTGCAAGCTCCCGAGAACTCAACAGGAACGGAATTTGAGATACCCGCTCGCGCGGATATCGAACAGGTGCGTCTTTCCGGCAAGGATCTGCAGGACCAGGTGCTGATGCATGTGTTCGAAAAGGTCGAAACGGCGGACGAGTATCGAGGCGGCACACGCCAGACCGATGGGGATGACCAGCTCGAGGAACAACTTGAGGCACTGCAGGAAGTGGACCTGCGCCATGTGATCCGCGGGGGTGAATCCGCCTCCAGCATTCTGCGCGCGGACCTTCGTCTGGACCCGGGAATTCCTGAAAGCGCCGAGGGTGCCACGGAGGGAGGTTTGCCCTATCCGGAATGGGACCAACGCCGGGGTTGCTACCGGGAGAACTGGTGTCATGTGTTTCCAGCTGTGCCGGGAAGCCGTGATTCAGGCTGGGCCGCTGCCCGCCTACCCCTGCTGGAGCCCCAGATCCGCCGCCTGCAGCGGGTGCTGGAACGGGAGAAGGAGCGTCTTGAACCCGTATCGCGTCAGGAGGACGGCGAGCAACTGGATACAGATGCGTATGCGGAGGATGCAGGGTCCATCCGTTCCGGCCATGACGCGGAGGGCAAGTGGTATCGGCGGGACTCTCGCCGCCGCCCGGATCTGGCGCTGACGCTGCTGCTGGATGTATCACTGTCCAGTGATGCCTGGGTGGGCGACCTGCGAGTGCTGGACCTGTGCAAGGATGCCGCGTTGGTTCTCGGTGAAGTGGTTCATCGCCTGGGAGAAGACCTGGAGATCCTGGCCTTTCATTCCCGCACCCGGCATCACTGTCGTACCTGGCTGGTGCATCGCCGGGGCGAGTCATGGAGCGAGGGGCGAGCCCGACTGGGCGGTCTTGAACCCAAGGGTTACACCCGCATTGGACCTGCCTTGCGTCATGCCACGGACCGCCTGGCGCTGGTGCCTTCACGCAAGCGACTGCTGCTGATGATCACGGATGGTCGGCCCAACGACTTCGACCGATACGAAGGACGTCACGGCATCGCGGACGTCCGACAGGCTCTGCGCGAAGCCAGAAGTCGTGGCATTGCCGTGCATGCTCTGGCACTGGACCCCCGGGCCAGAGTCGGTCTGCCGGCGATGCTTGGCAATGGACACTGGCACTTGCTGCAGCGTCCGGCGGAACTGCCCGAACTGTTGACCACCATCTACGGAAAACTGACACAATGAGTACGCGGACACCTGCCGCTTTGCCCCGTGAGGTGCCCGGTGATACGGCCATGTGGATTTTCATCTTTGCCGAACTGGTCACTTTCGCGCTGTTCTTCGGCGTGTTCGCCTGGTTCGAGCGGGGAGACCCAGCAGGATTTGCCGCGGGACGCGCCGACCTGCACGCAACGACCGGGTTGATCAATACTCTGGTGCTGCTCACGGGCGGCGCCACGGCCCTCGCTGGTGTCAGGAGCCTTGAGCGAACCGGTGACGGGCTGCAGGCCGGGCGCTGGTTTCTGGCGGCTGTCTTCGCGGGACTTGTGTTCAGTCTGATCAAATTGAGCGAGTTTGCCGGCCTATTCGCGCAGGGCCGTCATCTGTCCAGCTCCAGCTTCCACTTCTTTTACTTTTTCCTGTGTTTCATTCATCTGGCCCATGTATGGCTTGGCATGGCCCTGCTGCTGCTGGCCCGACGCCACAAGGCAAGCGGGACCTCAGCACGCGAGCGTCTTTCCAGCTGGCAAGCGGCCGCGTCCTATTGGCACATGGTGGATCTGGTCTGGCTGGTCCTGTTTCCCCTTGTCTACCTGGGGGGCGGGCAATGAAGGGCTTGCGGACATTTCCTGCTTTCCTGTGGTTGGTGCTCGGCGGGCTGGTTCTCATCGGGGCCTGGGCTGGCGCACAGGGCATGGCCACACTGTTGTGGCTCACGGTGTCGGCCAAGGCCATTCTGATTTCGGAGTACTTCATGGAGCTCGGGCGGGCGCCTCTTGCCTGGAGACTGACTGTGCCAGGCTGGATCCTGCTGGTGATCATCGGACTGAATTTGCTGCTGCCCTGACCCGGCCCGCCATGGAATGGGGCTGACGCGAGATCCTGCGTCAGCCACCCGGAAGAGTCTCCAGAATCGCCATGCTTCGATGATGCATTCGTCTGGCTGTCCTTCCAGATTTCAGGTCGGAAGTCTGGACGACCACGGTGCAAGCAATCTCAGAGCAAGCGCCACCAGGGAACCGCGAGCACGCCCGGCGTCAGCCAGTCCAGCATCTCGCCCGTGTGGATCAGCAGGCCCGTGCGCGCCTCGCCCTCATACTCCTTGCGGAATGTCTGGAGATTCTTCGTGTCGGACACACGGGGCGTGGTGCCGCTCTTGATTTCGATGGGCAGAAGCCGGGACCCACTCTCGATCACAAAATCCACCTCGTCTCCGGTGGTTGTTCTCCAGTAGAATAGATCCACGCGCGGCAGGGCTGTCTCGCGCCAGGCGAGCAGGTCATGCAGCACGATGTTTTCCAGATGTGCGCCCAGGGGCTCAGGGCTTCCGGCCAGATGCAGGGCCAGACCCGTGTCGGCCCAGTAGAGTTTGGGGGACTTGATCAGGCGGCGTGTGCGATTGACCGACCAGGCGGGCAGGCGCACCAACAGGGTGGATGTCTCCAGCAGATTCAACCAGCGGTGGACCGTGGGTTGTGGCAGTGAGACATCGCGCCCCAGCTCCGTCTGGTTCAGCAGCTGCCCCGTGCGATGGGCGGCGGCACGCATCAGTCGCCGGAAATCGGCCAGAGAGCTGATGCTGGACAGGTCCTGGAGATCGCGTTCCAGATAGCTGCGCACATAACCATCAAACCAGATTTCCCTCTCGGCGGAGGAATTCAGTTCCAGGGCGGGCGTGGGAAATCCTCCGCGTCGGGCCAGTTCCTTCCAGTCTTCGGGCAGCTCCGGCTGGCTGCGCAGCAAGTCCAGCCACTGGGAGTCGGGGGTGTCCAGCAACTCCTGCCACAAACCTGCTCGTCCCAGACCCGCCTGCTCCCGGCGGGTCATGGGCCACAGGGTCAAGTAGCTGGCCCGGCCCGCCAGTGATTCCGAGACCTGCTGCATCAGCAGCAGATTGGCCGATCCGGTCAGCAGAAAGCGCCCGGCCTGGCGGTCGCGGTCCACATGCAGCTTGATGGCCGCGAGCAGGCCGGGTTCCTTCTGCACCTCGTCCAGCACCAGTGTGGGCGCCAGGTCCAGCAGCTGGGCGGGCGAGTGGCGCGCGAGCTCGGCCGTGTCCAGATCATCCAGACTCAGACTGCGGCGCTCGGGATCAATGGCTTTGGCGAGAGTGCTCTTGCCGGTCTGGCGCGCCCCGCTGAGGACGACCACGGGCATGATGCGCAGCCGGTCCGTCAGAGCGGTTTCGCTGAGCCGGGAAAGGGGTTCCGGATTCATGGCCCGATGTTAATCATTCACTCGGTGAATGACAATCATTCATAGCATGAATGAAAATCATTCACGCCGTGAATGGATTTGTCAACTGACATGAAAACAAGCACATGCAGATGTCATTTCCGGCGATTCTGGCGGAGCGCAGCGGTCTGCGCAGCCGCCAGCGCCTGCCCGGGGCGGCAGGCGGGCCAAGAACTCCGGGCGTAAAGGACTACATCCGGCGGACTCGGAGGCGGACCCGGAGACCGCCTCCTCACCCGGACGACAATGCGCCGCTCCTGTCCCCCTTCATGGAGGCTGCCACAGGACCGCTTCTGAAAATCATTGTTCGGCAAACCAAAGCACTTGCTTCCCCCAGGAACGCCGGGTTATCTTCGCGGCGTATGCGTCAGACCACCTGATTTGCGGTTGGTGGCGAATTGCATCCCGAGTCGAAGGTGACCGAAATGCCCTTCATGATGATTGCACTCCTGCTCCTGCTGCAAGCGCCGGCACGGGCGCAACTCGATTCGACCCGCGCCCTGAGCATGTTCCCGTTGCAGGAGGGAAACCGGTGGGAGTATGCCGTGATGGTCTTTCCCTACAACGGCACACCCTACGATGACGGGTTCAGGATGGTCGAGGTGGTGGGGGACACGCTGCTGCCCAATGGTGTGCGTTACAGCCGCTTGTCCGGTATCGACCTGCTGGAATGGGGGGGAATCGAACCCTGGCTGACCTCATATGCCCGCGTGGATACCGCAGCCCTGGATGTCAAGGTGTACAGTGAATGGCTCGGGGACTGCGACAGCGCCGGTACCAGCGAAGCAGTGCTGCTGGACCTTGGTGCCCAGGGATTCGGATACTACACAAACTTCCTTTGCGGCTACGCAGTGGACACCTACTTCCATGCCGAAACGAGTACCGTCGGGCCCTTCGGTGGCCCGGATTCGGCAATGGTTCACAGCAGGTGTTGTTACCAGGAATACATGCTGTCGCCGTCATTCGGTCTCACAGGCTTTAGCGTAGGGGATCTCGGACATGTCACCTACACAATCGCCTACGCCCGGATAGACGGTGTGGAATACTGGGCTACCGGACTGGAAGACAACCGGCGTGGGCACCCCGGAACCTTCGCACTGGAACTGGACAGTTATCCCAACCCCTTCAACCCAGCGACGACCCTGAGCTACACCTTGGCGCAGAGTCAACGCGTGGAGCTCGACATCTTCAACTTGCGGGGCCAGCGAGTCCGCTCCCTGGTATCCGGCTGGCAGCAATCGGGTGCCCACGAGGTCTCCTTTCACGGGGAAGACCTGGCAAGTGGTGTCTACCTGGCCCGGTTGGAAGCCTGCGGGCAGTGTGTGACGCGAAAGCTTCTGCTTCTGGAATAGACTGCATGGATCCCGCCGGCACCTGCCCGGCGGTGGCCTTCCTTCATGCAGAACCCAGATGGAAACGGGCGACCCAAGGGTCGCCCGTTGCAGTCATGTGACATGCCGCCGTGACTCAAACCTTCGCCAGCGCCTGGCTCAGGTCGTCCAGCAGGTCCTCGATGTCCTCGATGCCCACCGAGAGGCGCAGCAGGCTGTCGGTCAGGCCGTAGGCCTCGCGTTGTTCCTTCGGTACGCTGGCGTGGGTCATGCCGGCGGGGTGGTTGACCAGGCTCTCGACTCCGCCCAGGCTTTCGGCCAGGGTGAAGACACGCACCGAGGTGGCAAAGCGCTCGGCGGCCGCGCGATCGGCCAGCTCGAAACTGACCATGCCGCCGAAACCGCGCATCTGGCGGGTGGCCAGCTCGTGCTGGGGATGACTGGGCAGGCCGGGGTAGTGCACCTTGCTCACCCGGGGGTGGTCGCGCAGCATCAGCGCCACCTTCAGCGCGTTGGAGTAGTGGCGTTCCATGCGCACGCCCAGGGTCTTGGTGCTGCGCAGAATCAGGAAACAGTCCTGGGGGCTGGGCAGCGCGCCCGAGCATTTCTGCATGAAGCGCAGGCGCTCGGAGAGCGCGTCGTCGCTGGTGCCCAGGAAACCCGCGATCATGTCGCTGTGACCCAGGATGTACTTGGTGCAGCTGTGCATCACGATATGGGCGCCCAGGTCCAGCGGGTTCTGGAAGAAGGGCGACATGAAGGTGTTGTCCACCACCAGAATCAGTTTGTGCCTGCGGGCCAGCTGGGCCATGGCGGCAATGTCGGTCACCGTCAGCAGCGGGTTGGTGGGCGTTTCGATGAAGAGCAGCTTGGTCTCGGGGCGAATCGCCTTTTCGACATTGGCCACCGTGTGACTCTCGACGAAATCGGCCTTCAGGCCCCAGGGTTCCAGAATCTGGGTGATCAGGCGCCAGGTGCCGCCGTAAACATCACGCGTGCAGACGATGTGGTCGCCGGTCTTCAGCAGCACGGTCAGCGCGTGAATGGCCGCCATGCCCGACGAGAACAGGTGGCCGTGGCTCGCGTTTTCCAGTGCGGCCAGATTGGCTTCCGCCGCGTCGCGAGTGGGGTTGCCCGCGCGCGTGTAGTCCCAGCCCTTGTGCTGACCGATGCCGGTCTGGGCGAAGGTGGAGGTCTGGATGATCGGCGTGGTCACCGAACCGGTCTGGGGGTCCGGCTCCTGGCCGGCGTGAATCGCGCGGGTGTTGAAACCCATGGGAAGTCCTTTCCTTTCGCGAGCCGCTTGGGTCACAGAAGTCCCAGCTGCTCCATGCGTGTCTCGATCTCGTGGAATGTCTCGAAGGGCCACCAGGGCTTGCCGGCTCGGTCCAGGTGGCGGGCCAGGCTGTCCCGGGCAAAGACCACCGGCACCTGACCGGCGGGGCAGAAGTCGGTGGAACCGTCGCCGATGTACACCAGGGTGTGTCCGTCATGCTGGCCCAGATGCCAGCTCTTGCAGTGGTTGCAGGCCCCGGTGATCTTCGGGCTGGCGGCGGGGCGCACACGCCAGACGCTGTTCTGCACTTCAATCCTGTTTGCCAGCAGCTCCATGCCCGGATATCGGGCCGGGGGCAGGAAGGCTTCAATGATCTCCACGAAGCCGCCCGAGACCAGCTTCAGGGGAATGCCGCGGGCCTGCAGCCGGTCGTGAAAGGCCTGAAAGCCCGCGCGGATGCGCACCACCGTGTGCAGATACTCGAGAGCCTGCGGCCAGTCCAGTGCCAGCAGGTCCATCTCGGCCTGCAGTTTCTCGATCTCGGGCAGGTCCGGGTCGTCTTCGATGGAGCGCCAGTGGGCCCCGTCGGCACGGGTCCGCGCGAAGCGGTCCAGCAGCAGCACCAGCGTGTCCTCTTCGGTCACGGTGCCGTCAAAATCGCAGAAGACCACCGCGGGGCCGGGCAAGGGCGTCTGTGTCACGGCTTCGGCTCCGCGGGAGTTTCCTCGACCTTGAACAGCATCGAAGCGATCACGCCCGAGCCCAGAATGCCCACCACGGCCGCCAGCAGGTACAGGTTGAAGTTGTGTCCCAGCAGGGTCTGCAGCCATTCTCCGGCCAGCATCTTGCCGCCCACCACCAGCAGCACGAGGGCCAGCGAGAGCTTGAGAAAGCGGAAGGAGTCCAGCATGCTGGCCAGCGCGAAGTAGAAGGAGCGCAGCCCCAGAATGGCGAAGACATTGCTGGTGAACACCAGGAAGGGGTCGGCCGTGATCGCGAAGATCGCGGGAATCGAATCCACGGCGAAGACCACGTCGGTGGTCTCGACGATCACCAGGGTCAGGGCCAGCGGAGTCAGCAACAGGGTGCCGGGACGCGCTCTGGCCACCACCTCGTCCACCTGCTCGGTCTGGCCGGGCAGCGCCGCCATGCGGGATTCGGGCGAGCCCGCACGCACCACGAAGTGTTCTCCGTGAAAGCGGGCCGTGACCGGAAAGAAACGGCGCACGAAACGGATCACCGGATTGTTGGCCGGGTCCGGGTCACTGTCGCCGGGAAGCAGCATGCGCAGGCCCGTGATCACCAGGAAGAGCCCGAAGAGGTACAGCACCCAGTGGAATTCGGCCACCAGTTTCGCGCCCGCCAGAATCATCACGCCGCGCAGTACCTGGGCCCCCACGATGCCCCAGAACAGCACTCGGTGCTGGTAGATCGCGGGCACGGCGAAGAAGCTGAAGATCAGGGCGATCACGAAGACATTGTCCACGCTCAGGGACAATTCGACCACGTAGCCGGTGAGATACTTGAGCACGGCGTTGTGGCCGTCGTTCACCAGGCCGTCCACCGCATCCACGGTGCTGCCCATTCCCAGCCACTGGTTCTCATAGCCAAAGTAGACGAAGACGGCAAAACAGAGGCTGAGAGTGATCCAGACCGCCGACCAGCCCATGGCTTCCCGGGCACTGACCACGTGGGCCTTGCGATGAAAGACCCCCAGATCGAGGGCCAGCAATCCCATCACCAGGCTCACGAAGCCGATCCAGATCCAGATCACAGGTCCTCCTTGGGGTGAATGCCGACATGGTCTTTGACGTGGCCTCCGACGTGGTCTTTGGCGCCAGAAGGGCCAAGCTTGGCAAATCCGGGGGAAATTCCCTTGGGTGTCACCGTGGGCCGAACCCGGCCCGCGCCGGGAAACGAGACGGGAGCTCCGCAAAAGCAGACGCCCGGAGCCAGGCTCCGGGCGTCATCATGGTGTACTGTCCGTGCAGGACTCAGCGGGCACTCTCTTCCAATGCGGTGGTCACCACGGGCCTCAGGGTGGCGCGGTACTGGTCCTCGCCTGCCGTGAGCAGACGCTGGGCCGCATCGAACTGGCGGTCGTAACTCAGGGCATACAGCGTGCGGGCATCCTGGCCCTCGCTGCGGCTGAGAATCTCGCTGGTCAGCAGGCGCTCGATCCATTCCTGATTCTGGACGAAGTGCTGTTCCGGGTCGCCTTCCAGTTTCTGGCGCAGGCTGATCAGGGCATCGGCCACGGGGCTGCCGTAGCCTTCGCGCTCGACGATCTTTTCCAGCTCCTCGAGCTGCTCGCTGCCACTGGGCTTGAAGGTGAACTCGCTCTTCTGGATGAAAGTCTGGAACTCGGAGAGCAGAGCCGCGTTGACCTTGGTCTTCGCGATGGCGTGTCCCTCACGCTCCCGGTCCGTGAGGAAATTGATGAAGAGGTTCGAGCGCCACAGTTCGGACACGAAGAAGGGCCAGGCTTCGGGCTCCTGCTCCACGTCGGGCAGAATGCCGCGTCCGCCGATCACCACGCGCCCCTGGTCGGTGTGGAACAGGCTGTCCACCGGCTCGCCCTTGTTGATGTGGTACAGGACCTTGTTGTCCTCGAAATAGTCGATGCGCTGGATCAGGCGCCCACTGGGGATGTAGTACTTGGCGGTGGTCAGCTTGACCTTGCTGTTGCTGTCCAGGCTCACCACGCTTTGCACCAGGCCCTTGCCGTAGGTGTTGGTGCCCACGATCACGCCGCGGTCCAGGTCCTGGATCGCGCCGCTGACGATCTCGCTGGCCGAGGCGCTGCCCTGGTTCACCAGCAGCACCAGCTCGCCCGTGAAGATCGGGTCGTTCTCGGATGTGTACTCCTTCAGGATCTCATCGTCACGGCCGCGGGTCTCCACGATGCGCGCACCCACGGGCAGGAAGAGATCCGACACGCCCACCGCTTCGCGCAGCAGGCCGCCCGGATTGCCACGCAGGTCCAGCACCAGCTTGTTCAGCCCCTGGGCGTTCAGGTCGATCAGCGCCTTGCGCAGGCTCTCGGTGGCCTTGCCGCTGAAGCCCGTGAGACGCACATAGCCCAGCCCCTGCGACTTGTCGATCATGCCGGCGAACTTGAGGTCCTGGATCGCGATCATCTCGCGCGTGAGTGTGTACACCAGCGGGGTTTCGTAACCGGGGCGTTCCACCGTGATGGTGACCTGGGTGCCGGGCTCGCCCTTCATGTGCTTGACCACGTCGGACAGTTTCTCGTCGGTCGTGGAGAGGCCGTCGATCTCGGTGATCACATCGCCGGGCAGCAGACCGGCCTTCCAGGCGGGCGAATCCTCGAAGGGGCTGATCACGGTCAGGCGCTTCGTGCTGCCACGCTGGCCCACCTGCATGCCCAGACCCCCGTACTCGCCCCGGGTCATCTCGTCCAGGCTTTCCGCTTCCTCTTCGATGAAGTAGTCGGTGTAGGGGTCCAACTCGTCCAGCATGCCATGGATCGCGGCTTCGATGGTGGCTTCGGGGTTGATCTCGTCCACATAGCGGAACACCAGGTACTGGTACACCTTCTGGAAGCGCTGCAGATTCTCGCGCATCGAGGCCATGTATTCGTCGCGGTTGGCCGGTTCGTCCGCTCCCATCAGGAGCAGACCCATCAGGAGAAAGGGCAGGACGCGGGAGAGTTTCATCGGGCAGTTCCAATCGGGTCGCTTGAGTGTGTCGGCGGGCGGCAGTCCAGAAATCGGGTCCGGCCCGGAATCGCCTCGTCGCGGGACAGGCACCCCCTTGGAACCCGACGCGGGGCGGGCGTTTCACCCTTCAGGGGCGGGGCAGCAGCAGAGACAGGTCCTCGCGGATGCGCATGGCAATCTGGTTAACGGCAGCGCCCGCATCCAGCTTGATCACGCGCTGCGGATCTTCGGCATGGATCCGGCGATAGCCTTCGCGCACAGCCAGAAAGAACTCCAGGCGCTCGCGCTCGAGGCGGTCGGCTTCGGCCCCCCGTGAACCGGCGCGGGCCAGTCCGGTGGCGGGATCCAGGTCCAGCCAGTAGGTGCGTCGGGGCCAGGCGATGCTGCGCACCAGCTCGTTCAGCTGACGCACCCGCTCCAGCGGCAATCCGCGCCCCCAGCCCTGATAGGCCGTGGTGGAGTCGGCGAAACGGTCCAGAATCACCACTCGCCCTTCGGCCAGCGCCGGGCAGACCTTCTCGTGCAGCAACTGCATCCGGCTGGCGGTATAAAGCAGTAGTTCGGTGTCGGCGGCCATGGCCGTGTGACCGGGATCCAGCAGAATCGCGCGGATCGCTTCCGAGATGGTCGAGCCGCCGGGCTCCCGGAATACCGCCACCGGGCGATTCTGTTCCTTCAGCCAGGTTTCCAGCAGGGCGATCTGGGTGCTCTTGCCACTGCCGTCGCTGCCTTCGAAGCTGATCAGCAGACCGGGGTTCACAATGGCATCCTCCCGCGTGGGTCCCGATTGGCCTCGGCCTCGGCCGCCTGCTGGCGCTTGCTGGCCAGAGCCTTGCCTTCCAGCAGCAGCACGAATTCACCGCGCACGGGGTTGGCATTGAAGTGATCGCGCATCTCCAGCGTGCTGAGCCGCAGGAACTCCTCATGGAGCTTGCTCAGTTCCCGGGCCACGCAGAGTCGGCGATCGGGAATGCTGGCGGCCAGGGCGGCCAGAGTGTCCGGCAGCCGGTGCGGAGACTCGAGGAAGATGCTGGTCTCGGGGCGCTCCACCAGCTCGGCCAGAAAGGTCTGGCGGCCCTTCTTGCGCGGCACGAAACCCAGGAAGCTGAAGCGGTCGGTGGGCAAGCCGCTGCCCACCAGGGCCGGAATGATGCTGGTGGCTCCCGGCAGTGGCACCACGGGAATGCCCAGCGCGATGGCGCCATTCACCAGGCGATAACTGGGGTCGTTGATGCCGGGAGTGCCGGCGTCGCTGATCAGGGCCAGATCCGAGCCGGCGGCCAGGTGGCTGGTCAGTCTGTCCAGAGCGGCCGGGCTGGAGAAATCGTGGTAGGAAGTCATCGGCGTGGCGATGCCGTGGTGTTCCAGCAGGCGGCGACTGGTGCGTGTGTCTTCGGCCGCGATCAGGGGCACGGCCCTGAGCACCTCGATGGCGCGCAGAGTGATGTCCGCCAGATTGCCGATGGGAGTGGGCACGATGTAGAGGATGCCGGTCATGGATGCGCCGCCGGCGGGCCCTGGCCGGCTCAGTGTCCCGCGTCCCGGGCGTAGAGCCAATCCAGACCCATGGTGCGACTGGACACCTTGGGGATCACGGGCAGGTTGCGTTTGAAATGGTAGCGCCGCACCCGGTCGAGGATGCCGCGCACGGTGGCCTCGTCAAACCCGTCGGCAATCAGGCGTTCGGGGGAGAGGCGCGCGTCAATCAGGCGCACCAGCACGCGGTCCATGGTGAGGTAGTCCCAACCCAGATCCTTCTCGTCGGTCTGGCCTTCCTCCAGGTCGGCCGAAGGAGCCTTGTCGAGCACACTGGCCGGCAGCCCCAGTGGCGGCTGAGCGCGAAGACCTGCTGTTTGTAGAGGTCGCCCAGCGGGTTGATGGCGCTGGCCAGATCGCCGTACCAGGTGCCGTAGCCGAGGAGCAGTTCCGTCTTGTTGGAGGTCCCCAGCGGCAGAGCGCCCAGCGAGGCGCTGCGGTCGAAGATCGCGGTCATGCGCACCTGGGCCATGATGTTGCCCAGGCGCAGGGCGTCGGGCTGGTCGAGGGCCGCGGCGAAGGCATCGACCATGGGAGAAATCTCCAGCAGCTCCAGGGTCAGGCCCAGGCTGTCGGCCACGGCACGGGCATCGGCGAGCGACGCGGGACTGGAGGCGCGGAAGGGCAGGGCAATGGCGTGTACGTTCTGGGCGCCCAGGGCGCGCACGGCCAGTGCGGCCGCCAGTGCGGAATCGATTCCTCCGAGAGCCCCAGCACCACGCGCTGCAATCCGGTGCAGCCCACGCCCCTTGAGGAAGCGTTCCAGGTGGGCGCAGGTCGCCGCGGATCCAGAGCCAGCAGGTGCATCGGTCGGTCCTTGTGAAGAGCGGATGCGGATTCTCCTGCTTTGCATCAGAGCGGGCCAATCTATCAAAAGATCCCCGGGAATGCCCGCGCGCCTGTTGGATTTAGCGTCAAAATGGCACCTTGGCGCTCCGCTCGACAAAGCGGAGGAACGCGGGTTCTTCACCCAGTGGGCCCGCTGTCCAGGCAGGATCCGGAACCGGTCGCGACAGATTTCCCGGCAGCATCCGGATCGCCATGCCCACTGCCGGTCTGCGGCAAAGATTGATTCCATCGTGTGGACAATCCACCATCCCGGAGCCATGCCGGGTTCCGTTCCTCCTTCCGGCCACTCCCGGCAGGCATCTCCTGAATCAGGCAAGACCGTCTTGTAATACAGGATTCGCACGAGTCGGCTTGCCGACACGCGCGGATGGATTCCGGGCCAACCCGGCAGACAAAGGATTCCTTCGATGCAGTACGCAGAGAACAGCACGGCCTTCCGGGCCGAATTGCAGGAATTGAACGAGCGCTTTGAGAATCTCAAGCCCGAAGTGGAACTCACCGTGCGCGACCCGGAGCTGGGGTCACCGGCCATCTGGTGGTCTGGAGCACACTGGCCTGCGCAAGGGCCCGCTGGGGCCTGCGGCAAGGGTGGCACACGGCTGACTCCCACGGTGGACGTGGCCGAGCTGAAAATGCTCTCCCGCATCCAGACCCTCAAGAACGCAGCCGCGGGCCTGGCTCTGGGCGGAGCCAAATCCGGACTGGCCGCGGATCCCAATGAGCCGGGATTCGAGAAGAAGTACCGGCGCTTCGTGCAGCTGCTCAAGCCGATGCTGCGCGAGAACGGCGGCCCCTGGGGCGGCTTTGGTTACGATCTGGGTGGCAATCCGATCCACTGCAAATGGGCCTGTGACGAACTGGGCAGCACCAAGGGCTTCACGGGCAAGCCGGTGGAAATGGGCGGCACGGACTACGACGCCGAGGGCATCGCCGGTCTGGGTGTGGCCCAGGCGGCCGAAACCCTGCTGGAAGTCAAGGGCGAAGATCCCTCGCGCATCACGTGCGCCATTCAGGGGGCCGGTGCGATGGGTGCCGGTGTGATCCGCTATTTCAGTGAGACGGGCGCGACCATCTGCTGGATCAGCGATCCGCGCCTCGAAGGCACCTGGTACCTGCCCGAAGGCCTGACTCCCACGTTGCGTGACAACCTCGCGCAGATGGACTTTGCCGCCTCGGTGCAGGAACTGAAGGCCGGCGGGTATCGCCAGCTTCCCCTTGAGGATGTGCTCTTTCAGCCCGTGGACCTGCTCTTTCCCTGCGCAGTGCAGGATGTTCTGCACAAGGACAACGAGCCACGCATCCAGGCCCGTTATGTGGTTGAGGGAGCCAACAACCCGCTGTCCGCCGAGTGTCGCACGGCCCTGCACAAGCGTGGGGTGATCGTGATTCCCGATTTCATCGCCAATGCGGGTGGTGTGATCGCCGCCTACGTGGAGTTGATTTCCACCGTGAGCGACGAGGAGAATGCACGCACGCGTGCCAAGGTCAGCGAGTCCAAGGTGATGACCCGCACCAAGATCGCCGAGAACGTCAAACAACTGCTGGAGCTGGTCAAGCGCTTCGATGTGGAGCCCATTGACGCCAGCCGTTACATCGCCCTGAAGAGGATCTTCGCTTGATGGTTTCTGGCTTCCGCGAACCCGATATCCGCGATTCACTCAGACGCTCCGTGCTCCTCACGGAGCGTCTGGTTTCAATCCCCTCCGTGACACCCGGCGAGCAGGAGATCATTGCCTTTCTCGAAGGCTGGTGTCACGAGCATGGGCTGCAGGTGGCCCGCCAACCCGTGGCGGACGGCCGCGACAATCTGCTGGCCTGGTCGGGCCAGGCGCCGCGGCTCTGGTTCAGCACGCACGTCGACACGGTGCCGCCCTTCATTCCCTTCAGCCGCCAGGACGATGTCCTGTCGGGGCGCGGAACCTGTGATACGCACGGCGGACTGGCCTGCATGCTGACCGTGCTGGAAGAGCTGTTGGCGGAAGGTGTGTCCGCAGGTGTGTTGCTGGTGGTGGGTGAGGAAGTGAATCACGCGGGAGCGCGACGCGCTGGCGAAGCGGACCCGCTGCCTCCGGTGACGGGCACGCGCAGCATCATCCTCTGCGAACCCACCGAAATGAAACTGGTGCGCGCCCAGAAGGGTGTGCTCAAGCTCTGGTTGCGCGCCGAGGGCCGGGCGGCTCACAGCAGCCTGCCCCACCTGGGCGAGAGCGCAATCGCGACTCTGCTGGCCTGCAGCCGTAGCCTGCTGGAGGAGAATTGGCCCACGGATCCCGTGCTGGGGCCAACCTATGTGAATCTGGGGCGCATCTCGGGCGGTGTGGCCGCCAATGTGATACCCGCCGAGGCCGAGGGGGAGTTCTGCTTCCGCACCGTGCGCGAGATGGCCTGGTACCAGGCACGCATTCTGGCGCTGGTGGCCGGACGCTGCCGGGTGGAGTTCGAAGGGGCTGGCGAGCCGCAGGTCTTCAGCGAACTGCCCGGCTGGCCGCTCTGCGTGGCGCCCTTCGGCACCGATGCCGAGTACCTGCGCCCACTGGGAGATGTATACCTGATCGGACCCGGGCGCATCGAGATGGCGCACCGCTCCGACGAATCGATCACGCTGGACGAACTGCAGGCGGGCCTCGCGGGCTACCGTCAACTGGCACGGCAGCTACTGGAGACCCACTGATGGAACTGGTATTTCTGGGAACCTCGGCCGCGATCCCCACGGTACGCCGCAATGTGACCAGCGTGTACGTGCAGATGACTCACGAGAGCCTGCTGGTGGATGCCGGGGAAGGCACACAGATGCAGATCCTGCGGGCGGGCGTGCGCCGGGGACGCATTGACAGGATCCTGGTGACGCACCTGCACGGGGACCACTTCTTCGGCCTGATCGGTTTGCTCAACAGCTACCAGCTGGGCAAGCGCGAAGAGCCCCTGCAGATTCTGGGGCCTCCCGGGCTGGAGTCCTATGTGGGTTTCATGAAACGCCTCTGCCAGACCGAATTCACCTACCCGCTCACGATCACCGAGCTGCCCGGAATCAGCACACCGACCACCGTGCTGGAAACGCCGGATTACACGGTGACCGCCGCACCGCTCAAGCATCGGCTGTATACGCTGGGATACCGGATTCGCGAGCGCGATCGCCCCGGACGTTTCGATGCCGACAAGGCCGATGCGCTGGGGGTTCCATTCGGGCCGGAACGGGGTGCATTGACGCGAGGCGAATCGATCACCCTGGCCGATGGCCGGCTGCTCGAGGCGGCCGAAGTGGTGGGAGAATCCCGTCCGGGGCGCAGCATCACGGTCTGTACGGACACGGCCCGTTGCGAGATGTCGGTGGAGTTGGCCCGGGGCAGCGAAGTGCTGGTCCACGAGGCCACCTTCGAGCAGGGCGATCGGGTGCATGCCCGGCGCACCCAGCACAGCACGTCCGGCGATGCGGCGCGCGTGGCCAGGGATGCCGGAGTGGGGCATCTCTTTCTGACCCACATCTCAAGCCGCTACATGGCCGACACCTCGCCCCTGATGCGAGGAGTGAAGGAGATTTTTGCGGCCAGCACCCTCAGCCGGGATTTCATGCGGGTGGAACTGCCCCTGGACCCCGGGCCGCTGAAGATTGGGGATTGTCGCAGCAACGAGGCCCCGGCAAGCTCATCCGTGGGTGGAAAAGCGCCGCAGCCGGGTACCGAAACCAGCAATCCGGCGTGACCCGGGCGTTGGCTTCTTTCTTGCCAGACCCTGTGTCTTTTCTGTGGATAACTTCTGGATAACTCCCTGTCCTTGGTGGATAATTCAGGACATGAATTGCAAGTCCATTGAAATCAGTGCGATGGGCGTTTGGATCTCGTTACGGATCTGGCATGATTCTGGCAATTGCGCCCACAGGCACTGTGCATAACTTCCGAGGCACCATGGCGATTCCGGCTCTGGCGATCTACTTCATCGATGGTTACAACCTGCTGCACCGCGAGTCCGGGCTGGCCTCCCTGCTCGCCACGGATCCAGCTGGCGCGCGCACGCTGTTCTGCCGATGGCTGGTCCGGCAGGACCGACTGCCTGTGGAACAGATCCGGCTGGTACTGGACGGTGCACGCCTGCCCGATGAACAGCCGCCCGCGGGATTGATGGTCAGCTGGGCGGCCGCACCCGAGACGGCGGATGGCCGCCTGCTGAAACTGATCAGCCGCGAAGTACGCCGTGCCAGCCAGCGACTGGATCTGGTGCTGGTCAGCGATGATGCCGAGCTGCGTCAGCAGGCGAAGTTCCGCGGTGTCACCATCATGGCCTGTGCCCGTTTCCGTCAGGATTTCCTCAGTGCCTCCCTTCCCGATCCCGCGGATGTGCGCGGTGCAAGCGGTGACGACAGTCAGGAGGACCGCCAGGCACGCAAGCAGGGGCCGGATGCCGATGGCTTGCGAGTGCGCAAGAGCGGCAGCCCGCTCAGTGAGCGCGAAGTGGACGGTTGGCTTTCGGCCTTTCAGGCGCCCGCGGATTCCGGAGATCAGGACTCCTCCCCGATTCAGGAGGAGGGCTGGGTCTTGCCCCCGGCGTCCGCGCCGCGTGGCCGCAAGTCATCCGCCGAGCCCGATTCCGCTCCCAGGGCCGAGAAGCCCGCGCGCGCGAAGCGAAAGCGGTTGAATGAGGACGATGCGCCCCGGGCCGCCGGTCAGGCACCGGACAAGATGCGGCGCAAGAAACCGCTCAGCCCGGAGGAAGCGGAGTTCGCGCGCCTGATGGGCGTGGACAGGGCAGACCCCAATCTCTACGAACCCGATGACGAGGATCCCTTCGCGGATTCCTGAACCGACCTCGCCGGCCGCCAGCTTGCGCGTCCAAGGCCCGCGCATTACTTTGCGGGGCCGCCGGCCCGCTTGTCGCCGGGGAGAACAGCACGGAGGTGTAGCTCAGTCGGTAGAGCATCGCCCTTTTAAGGCGCTGGTCGAAGGTTCGAGTCCTTCCACCTTCATCCGAATCCCGGCCCAAGGGCCGGGATTCCTTTTTGTAGCACCTACCCGGCTGCTGGCCTGACGCCAGCATCCTTGCCACCCCCGGTTGCTGGCGTGAGGCCAGCATCCTTGCCACCCGCAGTTGCTGGCATGAGGCCAGCATCCTTGCCACCCGTGGTTGCTGGCATGAGGCCAGCATCCTTGCCACCCTCGGTTGCTGGCGTGAGGCCCGCATCCTTGCCACCCGTTGTTGCTGGCCAGGCGCCAGCATCCGTGCGTCCGGGCTTGATTCTCACGCCTGATCCGGGCCTGGACAGCTTCGGAGCGGCGCGGAGAATCTGGTCTGTTTGGCAGCCAATACCTATATAGATGATCCTTTTCACGGACCGATCACAAGGCTCGGTCCAGTACACAGGACAGCACATGAGCGCTTGCGCAACTCCCCCGAAAACACCGAAACCGGAATGGCTGAAAATCCGGTTGAGCCATGGCAAGGAACTGCAGACCATCAACCGGCTGATGCGTGAGCAGCGGCTGGCCACGGTCTGCGAAGAGGCCCGCTGCCCCAACCTGCACGAGTGCTGGAACAAGGGAACGGCCACTTTCCTGATCCTGGGCGACACCTGCACCCGCTCCTGCGGATTCTGCAACATCAAGACCGGCCGTCCCGGCATCGTGGACTGGGACGAACCCGACCGCGTGGTCGACGCCGTGAGCAAGATGAATCTGAAGTACGTGGTGCTGACCAGCGTCGACCGCGACGAGCTGCCCGACAAGGGTGCCGGGGTGTTCGCGCTGACCATCCACAAGCTGCGCAAGGCCTTTCCCGAGCTGAAGATCGAAGTGCTGATTCCCGACTTCAAGGGCGATTATTCGGCCCTGCGACTGGTGCTGCAGGAAAAGCCCGATGTGCTGAACCACAACGTGGAAACCGCCGCCCGCCTGTATCGCACCGTACGTCCCCAGGCCGACTACCAGCAGAGTCTGACGCTGTTGCAGCGCGCCAAGAAGAATGGCTTCTACACCAAGAGCGGCTTCATGGTGGGCATTGGCGAGAACGACGAGGATATCCGCGGAATCATCCGCGACCTGCACGCCCATCAGGTGGATTTCATCACCATCGGGCAGTACCTGCAGCCGACGACCAAGCACCTGCCCGTGGATCGTTATGTCCATCCCGATGCCTTCGACGAGTTCGCCCGCTATGCCCGCGAGATCGGGGTGCCCAAGGTGCAGTCGGGTCCACTGGTGCGCAGTTCCTATCACGCCGACGATGCCTTCGCGGGGCACGGCGTGCTCAGCGCCTGAACCGGAACGGCCCGAGACACGAAGTCCTCCGCGAAGGAGGACTCGAGTGTCGCTTGTCAGTAGGTAGGGGGCCGGTTGGCCGCAGAGGAAGGGTGGATGTGGAGGACAGGATCAGCGTCGAGGGCTCGGCACGTCGTTTCCCATCCTTGCGAGGGATTAGAACCGGGCAAGGCCTTCAAGGTTCCAGTGCGGACCGAACTTTTTCAATTCTCTTCGGAAATCAGGGGACATCATGAAGGTGAGCGAGATCAACAAGGCGGAAGGCGAGCAGATTCATGGCTTCGCCCGCAACGTGGTCAGCGGCCTGATCAGCGGGAAAGATGAGTTCCGGATCCCCGATTCTCCTGTCTTCACCCGCCGCAATGGAGTGGCCCTGCGCTTTCTCGAAGCCGGACGCGAACGCAACCGGGTGGCGCAACTGGAGTCGGGCAAGCCGCTGGGGCCCGAGCTCAAGCGCCTCGCGATCCGGGGGGCATTTGACGATCCCCGTCGCCAGTCGATCACCGAGGACCAATGGAACCGCTGCGAACTGGAGATTTCCTTCCTGGGGGATTCCCGGGATGTGCAGTCCTTCGAGGAAATCGAACCCGGGCGCGATGGTGTGATCATTGAACAGAATGGCCAGAGCGCCTGGTGCCTTCCCGGTGATCCTGTGGAAGCCGGCTGGACCCGCGAAGAATGCCTGACCCGCCTCTGCCTTGACGCGGGACTGGAACCGGACGCCTGGACGCGCCCCGATTGCCGTATCCGCGTGTTCCAGTCCACGGTCATCCGGCCCTGATCCGGAACGGAAGGACGACCATGAATCCTGAAGATCTCCTGGTGACCACCGCCTGGCAGGCCCGGGAACACGCGTGCGCACGCTACAGCAAGTTCAGCGTGGGAGCCTGTCTCGAAGCCGAGGACGGCAGCCTGTACACGGGCTGCAATGTCGAAAGCAGCTCCTACGGTCTCACCTGCTGCGCCGAGCGCGTGGCTCTGTTCAAGGCCCTCTCCGAGGGCCAGCGTCGCTTCAGCCGGATTGCGGTGGTCGCCGATACCCGGCAACCCTGCCCACCCTGCGGAGCCTGTCGGCAATTGCTGCTGGATTACGCCCCCGGTATTCTCGTGATCCAGTCCAACCGTCAGAACCGGGAAACCCGCTCCATCGAGGAGCTTTTGCCCAACGGATTCCAGGATGACTTTTTCGAGTGACAACCCCGACCGGACCATCCTGATCGGGGTTGCCGGCGGGACCGGATCGGGCAAGACTCTGGTGGCGCGCACCCTGGTCAAACAGCTGGGCGGCCGGGTGGCCGTGCTCGAGCAGGACAATTACTACAACGCCAACACGGAGCTGTCCCTCGAGGAACGGCTCAAGATCAACTACGACCACCCCGACGCCTTCGATCAGGAACTGCTGCTCGAACACGTGCAGCAATTGCTGCACGGCGAATCGGTTGAGATGCCCGTCTACAACTTTTCCTCTCACTCGCGCAAGGAGGATGAGACGATCCACCTGGAGCACCAGAAGGTGGTCATCGTGGAAGGCATCCTGATCCTCTATTTCCCGCGCCTGCGCGAGCTGATGGACATCAAGGTCTTCGTGGACACCGACAACGACCTGCGCTTCATCCGCCGTCTGCGCCGCGATGTCGAAGAGCGTGGACGCAGTCTGGACAGCGTGATCCGCCAGTACGAAACAACCGTGCGGCCCATGCACATGCAGTTCGTGGAACCCACCAAGCGCCATGCGGACCTGATTTTTCCCCGTGGCGGACGCAACACCGTGGCGCTGGACCTGCTGCGCACCAAGATCGCCAGTCTGTTGGGAGCACAGCAGGAGGAGAGCGAGTGAATTTCATGCAGCCGGGCTGCGGCTGGATCGAGGTGATCTGCGGCAGCATGTACAGCGGCAAGACCGAGGAACTGATCCGGCGCATCCGTCTGGCGACCATCGCCCGCAAGAAGGTGCTGGTGGTCAAGCCCGAGATCGACAGCCGCTACAGCCGCGATCGGGTGGTGAGTCACAACCAGAGCTCGCTGCCATCGGTGGTGATCAAGCGCGCGATCCAGATCCCCGAAGTCTGCGGGGATGCCGACGTGCTGGGCGTGGACGAAGCCCAGTTCTTCGATGACGAGCTGGTCGCCGTCTGCGAGAACCTGGCCCGCGCCGGGACCCGCGTGGTCGTGGCCGGGCTGGACAAGGATTTTCGCGGGCGCCCTTTCGGTCCCATGCCCGTCTTGATGTCGGTGGCCGAGTACGTGACCAAGCAGCACGCGATCTGCGTGATCTGCGGCAACCCCGCCAATTTCACCCAGCGCAAGACACTCAGCCGCGAACAGGTTCTCCTGGGAGCCGGCGATGTCTACGAGGCGCGCTGCCGCACCTGTTTCACGGTGCCCAGCGAAGAGCAGCTTGAAATCTTCACCCAGAGTGACCCGGCCGTCTGAACCGGACCCCGGGGGCCGCGAACAATTGACCGGCCCGGGCCGGCAAGCAAGGAGTCGTCATGGAGCGTCTGATCAGTGCGGTAGGCATGCTCGTGCTGCTGGGTCTGGCCTGGCTGATGTCCAACAACAAGCGGCGCATCAACATGCGCACCGTGGTGGTGGGCCTGTCAATCCAGCTGGTGCTGGGATTTCTGCTGCTCAGTTGGGAACCGGGCCGGGTGGGCTTCCAGATGTTCTCGGCCAAGGTGGCCGAGTTCCTTGACCTGTCCAGCAAGGGCGCGGCCTTCCTCTTCGGCAACCTGGTCGACCCATCGATGTTCTTCACCGATGGCAGCACCTGGCCCGGCTTCGGCTTCCAGTTCGCCTTCAAGGTGCTGCCCACGATCATCTTCTTCTCGGCCTTCATGTCCATCATGTATTACCTGGGCGTGATGCAGGTGCTGGTCAAGGCGCTGGCCCGCGTGATGCAGAAGGCGATGGGCACGAGCGGCAGCGAGACCATGACCGTCTCGGCCAACATCTTCATCGGTCAGACCGAAGCCCCCCTGCTGGTGAAACCCTTCCTGGCCAGCATGACCCGTTCCGAGCTGCTGACCATGATGGTGGGCGGTTTTGCCACGGTGGCCGGTGGTGTGCTGGCGGGCTACATCGGCATGGGCGTGAATCCCGGCCACCTGATCGTGGCTTCGGTGCTCTCGGCACCCGCGGCCCTGGTGGTGGGCAAGATCATCTATCCCGAAACCGAGACCTCGGTGACCGCCGCCGGTGCCGAACTGCCGGAATTCGACAACGGCTCCAACCTGATCGATGCGGCGGCACGCGGCACCACCGACGGCCTGAAACTGGCGGTGAACGTGGGCGCCATGCTGCTGGCCTTCATTTCCCTGATCGCTCTGGTCGACTGGCTGCTGGGTTACGCGGACCAGCTGGTCGATGGTGTGATCATGGGCGGCACGCTGATGGCCAACGGCGAGTATTCGGGCTTCTTCCCGGGCAGCCTGCAGACCTTCTTCGGAACCTTGCTCTCGCCTCTGGCATTCATCATGGGCGTTCCCTGGCACAACGCCCATGAGGTGGGCAACCTGCTGGGCATCAAACTGGCGGTCAACGAGTTCGTCAGTTACATGCAGCTGACCGAGTACATGAAACTGCCCGACTTCTCGGCACGGGCCCAGATCATCGCCACCTATGCCCTCTGCGGCTTCGCCAACTTCTCGTCGATCGGAATCCAGATCGGTGGCATCGCGGCTCTGGCCCCGGAACGGCGCAAGGACCTGGCGGAACTGGGACTGCGGGCCATGCTTGGCGGAGCCCTGGCTTCCTGGCTGACGGCCTGCGTGGCCGGGCTGATGATCTAGGAGAGTCACGTGAGCTACAGCGCCGGAATCCAGGACGCGGCGACATTCATTCGCGAACGGCTGGCACCCGTGCCCGAACTGGCCATTGTGCTGGGCTCGGGGCTGGGAGTGCTGGTGGACGGCATGAGTGACATCCGCAGTCTGGCGGTTCGCGAGATTCCCGGCTATCCGCCGTCCACGGTCGAAGGACATGCGGGCAGCTGGGTGGCCGGCACTCTCGATGGAGTGTCCGTGCTGGCGCTCAAGGGGCGGGTACACGGGTATGAAGGTTACACGCCCGAGCAGGTCGTCATGCCCGTTCGGCTGCTGGGAGCCCTGGGCGTGCGACGTCTGCTACTGACCAACGCGGTGGGCTGCGTGAACCGCCTGTTCCACCCGGGCGACCTGGTGCTGCTCGAGGACCAGATCAACCTGATGTTCCGCAATCCGCTGCGCGGACCCAACACGACCGCCCCCGGACCGCGATTCCCCGACATGTCGGCACCCACGGATCCCGGAATCAACCAAATGATCCGTGATACGGCACGCGAGCTGGGTCTGCCCTTGCGCGTGGGCGTGATGGCCGGTTTCACCGGGCCCAGTTACGAAACCCCCGCCGAGATCCGCATGCTGGACCGCATCGGGGCCGACGTGGTGGGCATGTCGACCATTCCCGAACTGATCGCCGCCCGGCACATCGGTCTGGCCACCGCCGCCATCAGTTGCGTGACGAACTACGCGGCCGGAATCGGCACGACCCAGTTGAATCACGAAGAAGTGACCCGGATCGCGGAACAGGCGCGTCCCGGATTCACCGCCCTGCTGGGTGCGGTGTTCCAGGGGCTGGCCGGATCCCTGGAGCACTGAGTGCTGTCGCGCGGGCCTCTCGTTCTGCTGCTCTGGATCCTGATGCAGGGCCAGTGTCGTGCGCAATCCGCGATTGTCTTTCAGGATTCGCTGGAGTTCGACCGTTCCGAGGAACTGGAATGGTCCGACTGGAAGGTGGCCAGCATCCGGGTGACCGGACTGGAGCATGTACGCGAAGAGGCCGTGATCCGGGAGCTGGAAATGCACCCCGGCGACCTCTACAGCGACGCGGAACTGGTGCAGGATGCCAACGCGATCAAGAACACGCTGTTGTTCGCGCGTCTGGTGGTCACCGTGTCGCCGGACAGCCTGGATGAGTCGGTCCATGTGACCTACGCGCTCAAGGAACGTCCACGTTTTCTGTTTCTGCCCCTGCTCAAGCCCGGCGAGTTGGCGGGCCAGTGGGATTACGGCTTCGCCCTGCAACACAACAATGTGTCCGGGCTGGGACGCAAACTGACCCTTGAGGCGCGCACGGGATCCAACGATGCGCTCAGCGTGATCTGGTACGATCCCTGGCTCTGGAAGCGGCGGCTGGGATTGTTGCTGGCCGCCGACTACCGTGATCAGGTGGTGCAGCGCACCCAGGACGGCGTGAGCAGCGATTACCGGCGCAGGCTGGTGCGGGTCTCATCACGCCTGGAATCATTCCTGGATCCACAACGCAGCTGGTTCGTCGATCCGGGCTGGTACTCGCTCAGTTCCGATGATCACCTGGGGCAGCGCACCACCGTGAACCCCAGCGGGCGCGATCGCTTCACGTCGCTGGGTGTGGGCGCAATCCTGAACACGACCGACATCCATGTGAATCCGGAGCGGGGCGACAAGGCCTATGCCTCCGTACAGTTCTTTGGACTGTACGGACCGGAGAACCCGGCCGGAACCAGGATGGATCTGTCCGGCAGCCATTTCTGGTCCCTGGGCCCGGTGGTACTGGGTGTGAACGGACAATTGGCCAGGACCGTGGGCCGCCGCCCGGAATACATGGAACACACACTGGGCGGGCAGACCACGGTCCGCGGTCTCAGCGGCGGTTCCTGGGGGGGGTGGAGTTCGGCCATCGCCAAGCTGGAGTGCCGGATTCCCCTGATCGACAAGCGCATCGTGTTGCATCGATATGACCTGGCGCTGGGGGGCGTGATCTTCGCGGATGCCGGCGAAACCTGGCAGGATCGTCTGGCACGAGGCAGCGGAGTCCGCACGGGCACGGGAGCCGGCCTGCGACTCTTCGCGCCTTTCGTGGATGTGATCTCCTTCGACGCGGCCTGGAGTCGCGAGAGCGGGATGCAGGTCTATGTGTACACCGGACAGAGTTTCTAGGGGCATCCAGTGATCCAGGATTCAGGTACAGTCAGACACCGCCTTTCGTTGCTGCTCCTGCTGCTTTTCACGGGAGCGCTGTGGCATGTGCTGGCCCAGTCCGGGGAACCGGTGGCGAACAAGCTGGCCACTTCCGAGCCACAGTCCGCCTCGACCGGAGTCGATTCCCTGACGGCGGACAGTCTGCGACTGGACTCTCTGCAGCAGGCCCGGGCCCTGGAACTGCGGCATGGCCCACTCTTCACCGACATCGTGCGCGAGCGTGATCGGCTCTGGGTCTGCGGTGATTCGGGGCTGGTGGCCTGGAGCCGCAATGACAGTACCTGGAACCGCCTGGCAGGCAGTGGCTCACCGTTGGCGCTGAACTGCCTGGTCAGCGGCGCCGAGAAGATCTTCGCCGCCGGAGATTCGGGAACCGTTCTGCTGGCCGCCGGTGACACGCTGCTCTCCCGCTCGCTGGACGACCCCCGTGATATCTGCGCCATTGCAATGGAAGACGGGACGCTGCGAGTCTGCGGCGGCGGCGGACTGTTCGCGCTCAGCAAGGATGCGGGCCGCAGCTGGACCGTTGGGACCCTTCCCGAGCCGGCACGCTATCTGGCCCAGCTGGTGGAGGGCGAAACCTGGACCGTCGGCGGAACCGGCGGCTTCCTTTTCCGCAGCACGGACGATGGCCAGAGCTGGCAACAGATTCCCCGGCGGGATTACACACCCATCGTGGCGCTGTTGGCCACTCCGGGCGGCACCTTGCTCGCGCTCGGAGACGGGCGCGTCGAGCGCATGCTGGCTTCGGGCCAGTTCGAGACCGTGGCCAGCGCATCCTGGGGCGATTCTTGGATGCTGCACGCCCTGCCCGATGGCTGGGTGCTGGGCGGCAGCGGTGGGAATCTGGGGCTCATGCGGGGCGGGGAATTCACGGAACTGCGGCTGGACCGCTACAGCCTGTTCAGCGGAGCCGTCACACGGGGCAACACGGTGATGCTCTGTGGCAGCCGCGGACTGATGGCCAGCCTGAACCCCGAGACCGACGAACTGAGCCTGATTCACAACAGCCTGACCCGTCGCCAGAGCATGCCCGAACTGATCGCAGCCGGTGACACCCTGCTGGCTGTGTCCGATTCGGCGAGCAACCGTCCCACCCTGAATGTGTCCAGCGATTCAACCCAGTACCTCTTCAGTCTGCTGGATGGCAACCCCGGAGTGGCCGACAACCAGAACAAGCTGGATCGCCTGGCCCGCAACTACAACCAGGCCAGTTTCCTGGGCGAACCCGGCTTCGCGATCCTGCTGGTGGACGTGAGCGCCAGCGGCCAGCTTGAGCACGGGGAAGTGCTGGACGAGTACCCCAGGAATCTGGGCTTCGGATCCTACGCCCTCGAGATTCTCAACTCGCTGGAATTCACACCCGGACTGCTTGACGGCAAGTTCGTGCGCACACGCCTGCTCTACAGCCTGCACTTTCCACTGTTCACCAGCAACGAGAATCCCTGGTACACCCAGGATGGATACGAAGCGGGAGTCCTGATGGACAGTCTGAGTGCCTGGCGTCCCCGGATCGAGTCGGGCCTGTCGCTCAAGGAATTCGTCAAGAAGCTGGACTTCCCGCGCAAGGCTCGCCGCTACAGCTGGGATGGCGAAGCCCTGTTGTCCTACCAGTTGTTGCCCGGGCAGGAGCCCAGCAACGTGGTCCTGCTGCGTGAATCACCCGAGGAACTGGGCTTCGGTGAGCACAGTCTGGAAGTGCTGCCCAAACTTGGGCTGCAGGCCGATTCGCTGGACCCCCTGTTTCCGCGCCTGCATGTGCAGCACAAGCTGCACTTCGACCGTCGATACTACTCGAAACCGGCCAAAGCCATCAAGGAAGGCCACCGTTTCAGCGAATCCCTGTATACGGTGGCGTTGGTGGACTCATCGCGATTCAACCCCGGACTGGCCAACCTTGGCATCGTCCTGCGGGAGTTCATGGGCGAGGGCATGCCCACCGGGCAGATCGACATGGTGCTGGGGTTGCGTTTCGATGGCCGGATCGTCAGCGCCGAGATCAGTTCCCCGGATGAAGATCTGGAAGAGGCCGTGCTGAACACCGTGCGTGATCTCGTGATGCTCTTCTGCTGGGGCTACCCGGTTAATGTGGAACGGGGCGCTCCCGTGGACACGTTGCGGCTCTCGTTGACCCTGCCGCCGACCGGCTCCGCGGAGCAGGCCCCCATTGCTCCGCTCTTCGAGGGAGTGCGTTTCTGATGCTCGTGTCACCGGAGTCCAATGTTCTCTGGCTTGAAGACAGGCCCACTCTGGAGCAGGGCAGCCTGCCAGCTTCCTGTGATACGGTGGTGGTGGGGGCGGGCATTGCCGGCACCTGGCTGGCACTGGAGCTGCAACGTGCGGGCCTTGAGGTCCTGCTGCTGGACGGCGCACAGGCCGCCGCGGGGTCCTCGGGTCGCAATGCGGGGCAGCTGATCGCGGACCTGCCCTGGGCCTACGCGGAAGCGATCCGTCGCCTCGGACGGGACCTGGCGCGTCAGTGGCGTGAGCTGCTGGTCCTGAATCAGCAGTGGCTGGATGCCGAGCTGGCCGACTGCCGCAGCGAAGTGCAGTTCATGCGCACCGGCTCGCTGAGCTGCGCCGCGGACGACGCCGAACGCAAGTTGCTGGAACTGTCCGCACGGCGTCTGGTCGAGGACGGCTTTCCGGTAGAATTCTGGACCGCCGAACAGCTCCAGAAGCGTCTGGGAGTGTCGCCATTCCATGGCGCACTCTACCAGCCCGAGGACGCCACCCTGCATCCGGCACGCCTTGTCTGGGCCCTGCTGGGCAAGTTCCAGCGCGCGGGAGGACGGTACCGCGGTGACACACGCGTCCAGACGGCGACCCAGATGCAGGACGGTTGGTCAGTCGAGCTGGCGAACGGCACTGTGGCCTGTCGCCGGATCATCTGGTGTCTGAATGGGGGGCTTGCGGATTGTCTGCCGGAACTGGTGAACGTGATCCAGCCGGCTCGCGCCCAGATTCTGCTGGGGGGGCGTGAGCGCAAGGTCTTTGCCATGCCCATGGCCAGCAATCGCGGGCAGGAGTACTGGCGCCAGGCGGAAAAGGGCGAGGTCCTGATCGGGGGCATGCGCCGCTTCGCCGACCCCGCCCACGCGGATCGGGAGCTGGATCCGCTGGTCGACGAGCGCCTGCGCCAGTTCGGGAGTGAGACATTTCCCAAGCTGGCCGGTGTGGAGTTCACGGGTGGCTGGACCGGTCTGCTGGCGCTCACGACCGATGAACGCCCTTTGGTGGGGCCGCGCCCCGGGTTTTCCGGGCAGTTCGTGTGCGGTGGCTGGAATGGCTGCGGCCTGGGACAGGCCATCGTGTTCGGGCGCCTGCTGGCCGGGGAGATTCTGGCCGGGGAGCCCGATGCCCGACTGGATGCCTTCCGCCCGGCGCGGTTCGACGGCTGAGCCCTTCAATGAGCGACAATCCCGAGGATCCGGGAACGTGGCAGCGAGGAGTTGCATGAAGGAAACGAAGACCGCACGCAAGGCCCGCGCGGCCCGCATCGTGGAACTGCTGCGCGAGACCTACCCGGACTCCCGCTGTTCGCTGGACTACGGAACCCCGCATCAGCTGCTGGTGGCCACCATTCTGTCGGCCCAGTGCACCGACGCCCGGGTGAACACGGTGTGCGTGGACCTGTTTCGCAAGTATCGCTCGGTGAAGGCCTTCGCCCAGGCCGACGAGGCCGAGCTGGCTCAGGACATCCGCAGTTGTGGCTATTTCAACCAGAAGGCCAAGAGTCTGCTGGGCATGAGCCGGGCGCTGGTGGAGCACCATGGCGGCGAGGTGCCCGACACCATCGAAGAGCTGGTCAAGCTGCCGGGTGTGGGACGCAAGACAGCCAACTGCATTCTGGGCGAAGTGTACGGCGTGCCCTCCATGGTGATTGACACACACATGGTGCGCATCATGAATCTGCTGGGGCTGGGTGACACCAGCGATCCGGTGAAGCTGGAACAGCAATTGATGCAGATCTTCGAACCAGCGGAATGGGTCAGCCTGGTGCATCGCACCATTGACCACGGCCGGGCCGTCTGCATCGCCCGGCGCCCGCGCTGTGGCGACTGCGTGTTGCGCGCCGAATGCCCATCGTCGAAGGAACCGGCATGAAGCTCGCGAAACCCGCCTACATCGAGCCCACACCCACGTTCACGGTCTTCGCCGATCGGCTGTATCTCGTGCTGGCCTCGATCTTCATCGCGGCGCTGGTGGCCTGCAACCTGATCTTCCAGAAGTTCTTCACCTGGACACCCTTCGGACTGTACACCTTCGAGATCAGCGTGGGCATTCTGCCCTATCCGGTCACCTTTCTGGTGACCGACATCATCAGCGAGCTCTATGGCGAGAAACGGGCCAATCAGGTGGTGGTGGCGGGGTTCATTGCCAGCCTGTTCATCATGGCCGTGATCCTGGTGGCCATCGCCGTGCCGCAGACCGCCTGGTCGCCCATTGATGACGCCACCTTCAAGCGGGTCTTCGGACTCTTCGGGCCGGCCATCTTCGCTTCGATGAGCGCCTATCTGCTGGCCCAGCACATCGACATTCGCGTGTTCCATTTCTGGAAACGCCTGACCCATGGCAAGCATCTCTGGCTGCGCAACAATGGCTCCACCATCGTGTCCCAGTTCGTGGACACCCTCTCGGTGCTGTCGCTGCTCT
Organism: Candidatus Delongbacteria bacterium; assembly: GCA_020634015.1. Classification (NCBI taxonomy): domain Bacteria; phylum Candidatus Delongiibacteriota; species Candidatus Delongbacteria bacterium. The sequence continues at coordinate 102,376 of JACKCN010000003.1, forward strand.
GCCTGACCGGCGTGATCGCCTGGGACCGATTCGGTTCCCTGCTGGCCAACGGTTTCCTGTTCAAGGTGCTGATGGCCCTGCTGGACACACCACTGTTCTACGCGGCCGTGATGCTGCTGAAACCCCGGGTGCACCAGGATCCGGAAGAAGCGACCTGGTCCGCCAACGCGGCTGAATGAGCGCAAAGGAGAAATCATGGAACGGACACAACTCGATACCATCACCGGCCTGACGGGCCAGTTGCTGGAAGCCCTGGGTGAAAATCCCCAGCGCGAAGGGCTGCTCAAGACACCCCAGAGGGTGGCCAAGGCCTGGGGTTATGTCACCCAGGGCTACGGTCAGAATCTGGAGACACTGGTCAACGGCGCCGTGTTCACCGAGGACTGCAACGAAATGGTGGTCGTGCGCGACATCGAGTTCTACAGCCTCTGCGAGCACCATCTGCTGCCCTTCTTCGGGCGTGCCCACGTGGGCTACATTCCCAATGGCAAGGTGATCGGGCTGTCCAAGATTCCGCGCATCATCGACATGTTCGCGCGGCGCCTGCAGGTGCAGGAGCGCCTGACGCACCAGGTGGCCGAGGCGCTGATGGACGTGCTCAAGCCCACCGGCGTGGCCGTGGTGATGACGGGCACCCACATGTGCATGCAGATGCGCGGCGTGGAGAAACAGAATTCCATGGCGACCACCAGCGCCATGCTGGGCGAGTTTCACGACAGCGCCGAGACACGCGCCGAATTCCTGAGCGTCATCGGTCGCTGACAAACCGACGGACGCAGGGCGACACGGAGATCCTTCTGACCGTCAGGCGATCGGACACACCTGACCCGTCCTTCCTTCGAGACTGTCCGAACCTTTCCGGAGGCCCCCCGATGGAGTTCCAGTATGACGAGACCTTCCAGCTTGGCAAGGACGAGACCGAATACCGCGCACTGGGCACGGAGCATGTGTCCACCGTGCGCGTTCAGGACGAGGACTTTCTGCAGGTGGGCGACGAGGCCCTGACCCTGCTGGCGCGCACGGCCCTGCGCGATGTGAACTTTCACCTGCGCGCCCGCCATCAGGAGCTGGTGGCCCGCATCCTGGCCGACCCGGAGGCCAGCGACAACGACCGTTATGTGGCCCGCGCCATGCTGCAGAATGCGGTGATCGCCGCCCAGGGCCAGCTGCCCTTCTGCCAGGACACGGGCACGGCCATCGTCTACGCCAAGAAGGGCCACAGGGTGCTTACGGCGGGGCGCGACGAGGAAGCGCTTTCCCGCGGCATCTTTCAGACCTACCAGAACGAGAACCTGCGCTATTCCCAGGTGGCTCCGCTGAGCATGTTCGAGGAGAAGAACACGGGCAACAACCTGCCCGCCCAGATCGACCTGATCGCCGGGCACGGCGCGGTGTACAAGTTCCTCTTCATCGCCAAGGGCGGTGGCAGCGCCAACAAGAGTTACCTCTTCCAGATGACCAAGGCCGTGCTCACGCCCACCGCGCTCAAGGAGTTTCTCGTTGAAAAGATGAAGACCCTGGGCACGGCGGCCTGTCCGCCCTACCACCTGGCCTTCGTGATCGGCGGCACTTCCGCCGAGACGGTGATGAAGACCGTCAAGCTGGCCTCCACCGGCTGGTACGACAACCTGCCCACCAGCGGCAGCACGGGTGGCCGCGCCTTCCGCGATCTCGAGATGGAAAAGGAGCTGCTGGAGGCCAGCCGCCACGTGGGCCTGGGTGCCCAGTTCGGCGGCAAGTACTACTGCCACGATGTGCGTGTGATCCGTCTGCCGCGCCACGGCGCCAGCTGTCCCATCGGCATGGCCGTGTCCTGCAGCGCCGACCGCAACGTGCTGGGCAAGATCACGACCGACGGCATCTTCCTGGAAAGTCTGGAACTGGATCCCGCGCGCTTCCTGCCCGCCGCCACGGAGCAGGTGGACAATGCGGTACCCATTGACCTGAACCGCCCGATGAAGGAAATCCAGGCCGACCTGAGCAAGTACCCCATCCGCACACGGCTGAAGCTGTCGGGAACGGTGATCGTGGCCCGCGACATGGCTCACGCGCGCCTGGCCGAGATGCTGGACCGCGGCGAGCCGCTCCCCGAGTACTTCCGCAACCACCCGGTGTACTACGCCGGCCCCGCCAAGACTCCTGCGGGAATGGCCACCGGCTCCTTCGGCCCCACCACGGCCCAGCGCATGGATCCTTACGTGGACCGCTTCCAGAAAGCGGGGGGCAGCCTGGTGATGATCGCCAAGGGCAACCGCACTCCGCAGGTCACACAGGCCTGCAAGGACAATGGCGGCTTCTACCTGGGCAGCACGGGCGGCCCCGCGGCCCTGCTGGCCAGCGAGCACATCCTCAAGAGCCAGGTGCGCGACTTCGCCGAGTTCGGCATGGAAGCCGTCTGGGAAATCACCGTCAAGGACTTCCCGGCCTTCATCCTGGTGGACGACAAGGGCAACGATTTCTTCACCAGCCTGTAGGTTTGTGACGCAGACAAGTCAGGCGTCGCCCGGTTGCGGCCGGGCGGCGCCGCTCGCCATATTTTGCCGTCATTCCCGCGGAAGCGGGAACCCAGAGTTGTTACACGCATTCAAAATTCCGTCATCCCCGCGTAGACGGCAACCATTGCATGGCGCCCCCAGCGGTTACACCGTACCCCGGCAGCCATTCCAGCCACCCTTCGGCCGGCGTCGCTGTGCACCCGTCACTCTCCCGTATCACTTCAAGTTTCGCCGAGACCTGAGGACTTTCAGCCTTGCGCGGGCGGCGGTGTTCACTCTTCTCTTCGCGAGGAAATGGGTGATCCAAAGGTAGGCGCAGCAGGACCGCGATGCGGTCCTGCTGCAAGAGGTATCCCGTTGCTTTCGTCTGTGTGTTGCGCTTTGTTCAGGCAGTCCAGACGGGAATTTCCCGCCGCATGAATTCATCGAACAGCGGAACTGTGAATGCGGTATCACCGTGTGTGGGGCTCCAGATCATGCCCTTCTTGATCAGACCACTTCTCAGCGGACCCAGGCTCTCGACTTTCTTCTTCATGGAGCTGGCGATGACACCGGATCTGTGGGGCCCGGGACCCAGTTCGGCCATCGCACGCAAATAGTCCTGTTCGCGAGGAGTCAGGCGGTCAAACCGGACTCGAAAGAAGTTCCTGTCAAGGGCTGCCGTCGTCGTGGCATGCGCACGCTCCACATCCGTGTGATCAATGGGGGAGGAATCAGCCGTGAGCCAGGTGTGCTTTCCCCATTCCTGAAGGAAATAGGGGTATCCCTTTGTCATTCTCACGATGCTGTCGAGTGCCTCGTCTTCAATCCGTGCACCCTCTTCTTCAATGGGTCTGCGGATTGCCTCGCGCGCCGGAAGTTCAGACAGCGGTCCGACCGGCGGATAGTCAAACAGACGCTCAGCGTAGGACTTTGCATCACCGGCAAGGCCTGCGACCTGTGGCAATCCTGCTCCGAACAACAGGAGCGGCAATCCTCTTTGTGAGATGGCATGAAAGGCCACGATCAGTGCCCTGAGATCCTCTTCACCGAGATACTGGATTTCGTCCACAAGGATCACAACGCACTGTCCGGCTGCTCGGGCCGCCTGACCAATTGCGATCAGGAGTTGGGGCAGGTCGATTTCCAGTGTGCCACTGTCGGCCGTGGGTGGTTCACTGATCGCCAGTTCGACCGCACCGATGGACACCGTGAATGCGCTGGCGAACCCCCGGAGGGCTGCGATCGCCCGGTTGGACAGGTCCTTCGCCTGCTCCACGCGATTCAGGCGAAGCAGCACGCTCTTGAGTGCTGGGGCAAGATACTGTGCCAGCCTCTTGCCTTCAGGAGCCTCAAGGATCACGGCTTGGTAGCCCAGCTCTTCGGCCATCGTCCCGATCCTGTTCAGCAGTACGGTTTTACCGACACCGCGGAGGCCCAGCAGAATCTGGCTTTTCTCCGGTCGACCGGCACGCACCCTGTGCAAGGCGATTTCGGCGGCGGCGACAATTTCTTCGCGACCAACCAGTGCGGGTGGCTGAGCCCCAGCACCAGGGGAGAAGGGATTCGTCAAGGGATCCATTGAACAGACCTTCCGTTCTTGAGGAACATTACCGCGGATTATCATTCTATCTGACGATTTTCAGGGAAAATGTAGGGATCTATTGGTGAATTATCAGTCTATCTTCGGTCAAGATTCAAGCCCACGCTGAAACGAGGGCCCGTGCTGGCAGGGCAAGTCCATCTTGTCCTGCGCCCTTCACCCGCAGATCGGATCGGTGGACCCGGACCGTGCAGACGAAGTCCGGTCGTCCCACGGTACAATCCACACCCAGCAGAATCCAGCCTCCACGGACTTCCTGCAGGTCAATGCTCGAAAGATTCTTGATGCAGCGGGGCCGGAGGGAGATGCAGGTGATGCAAACGGTAGCCCCCATGCAGGACATCACCTGGACCGACAGCCAGAATCCCCCGCCGCGCGGAATGCCTGCTTGCACCCAGGTCCCACCGCCGGGACCTTCCACCGGGCTACCCGCGATAGTGACTTCGGGACCACCCACCTTGCCCGCTTCCCCGCCGTGTCCTGTCCTGCCACTCTGACACGCGGGGGAGTTCCGTCCGATCCCATCGACTCCTGGAAGCCCACTCCGGGCCAGGCTGTGCCCCCATGCAATGAACGGGCCGCCAGTCCGTTCAAACGAGCGTCGCCGCCGTCTACCGACCCCACAACCATGGAGCGCTGCATGACTCCCGCGAACTTTCTTTCTCTGGCCTGCCTGCTGCTGACCAGCCTGCTGTCCCACGCACTGCCCGTTCCCAGCACTCTTCAGGATTTTCAGCTGCCGGGCTCGCAGCCCGGGCAGTCGGGAACCCTGATGAGTCCTGCGATCTGCGACAACTGTCATTCGGGCTACGGCGAGCCGGAAGTCGAGCCCTTTCACAACTGGCGCGGCAGCATGATGGGGCAGGCCATGCGCGATCCCCTGTTCCTGGCTTGTCTGACGATCGCCAATCAGGACGCTCCCGAAAGCGGCGACCTGTGCCTGCGCTGCCACACGCCCAAGGGCTGGCTCGAGGGCCGCAGTACGCCCACCGATGGCAGTGCCCTGATCGCGGCGGACCGTGAGGGTGTGCAGTGTGCGTTCTGCCACCAGCTGGTGGCGCCCGCGGCTCTGGGCAGCAATCTCTGGCCCCAGGATTCCATCTACACCGCGAACACCTGGAGCACGGACCAGAGCTATCTGGCCACCCTGGCCCAGATTCCCCCGACCACGGCCAATGGCATGTATGTGGTGGATTCCAACTTCTCGCGTCGCGGACCCTTTCACGGCACGGTGTCGCCCCACCCCGAACGCTACTCGCCCGTGCACTCCGAGTCCCGGCTCTGCGGCACCTGTCACGACGTCAGCAATCCCGTGTTCACGCTGGACGCGGCCAGCGGACGCTACCTGCCCAATCCCTTCGATCAGGCGGCCCCGGAAGCGGATCCCCGCAGTCAGTTTCCCATCGAACGCACCTACAGCGAATGGTTGGTGAGCGAGTACAATACGGCCGGGGGAGTGCTGGCGCCGCAGTTCGGAGGCAATCTCAGTGTCGTGCGTACCTGCCAGGACTGCCACATGCGCGATGTGACCGGGCGTGGAGCCAGCATGACCTCGCCCCAGCGGGACAATCTGCCCCTGCATGATTTCACGGGCGGCAACACGACCGTGCCGCTCTGGGTGGCACAACAGTATCCCGCGGAAACCGATGTGGCCGCGCTCCAGGATGGCATCACGCGGGCCCGGTACATGCTGCAACACGCGGCCAGTCTGGATCTGAGCATCGATGATGCGGGCCCCATCCCGCTCGCCCGGGTGCGAGTGACCAACGAGACGGGACACAAACTGCCCTCGGGGTATCCGGAGGGACGCCGGATCTGGCTCAATCTGCGGGTCTGGGACATCAATGATCAGCTGATCCATGAATCGGGGGCCTACGACTCCCTCACGGCTGATCTGGATCACGATGCCCAGCTCAAGATCTACCACATCGAACCTGGCCTCACCCCGGGGTTGGCGGCCGTGGTGCAGCAGGATGCGGGTCCCGGCTTCCACTTTGTCCAGAACGACACGATCTACTACGACAACCGGATTCCACCCCGGGGGTTCACCAATCAGGCGTTCCGCGAGATCCAGTCGCCCGTGGTCGGTGTGGACTACCAGGATGGACAGTACTGGGACGACACCGAATACCCGTTGCCCGCAGGAGCGGCACGTGTCGAGGCACGACTGTTCTACCAGACCACGAGCCGTGAGTACATGGATTTTCTGCGTGACGAGAACGTGACCGACAACACTGGGCAGCTGGCCTGGGACCTCTGGAACCAGACTGGCCGCTCGGCCCCCGAATTGATGGCCAGCGCGAGTGCGCTGCGCGAGCCCACGCCCTCCGGCCTGCCCGCCCCCGATCCGCTGAGCATTCTGCGCCTCTCAGGCCAGATCCGGCTCAGCTGGCCACCCGTATCGGGAGCCGCGGGCTACACCGTGTATCGGGCCAGCGGAGCCGAGGGAGCGCTGAGGGTGATGGAGGCGGTGGCCACCACGACTGATACGACGTGGACCGACAGCCAGAATCCCCTGCTGCGTGGAGTGGCGCTGTACCAGGTGCGGACTCTGAATCCCTGAATCCTTGCGCGGTCCCGAACAGTTCCGCGGATTGCCTTCTTGCGCCTACGGCTCTTCGGGCAGCTGGCACATGAGGAATCCACAGATGTGATGTGAGGATGAATCAGGGCGGGGATCCCGGTTCACCTTCGGGACTGTCCACCGGGCCACCTTCCGTGCTGACTTCCGCGGGGACTTCGGGGCCACCCACTTCGCCCGCGTTCAGTACTCAGCCCAGCCGGCGGCCAACGGGCTTGCTTGCCAGATGGCTCCTGGTTGGTTTCCGTGGGTGAGGTTGAGGAATCGGGAATCGGTGTGTGCGCGGAGGCGCGTTTCCTTTCCAGAGGGTCATTGAAAGGATGAAGCCGGTTCCGGTGAGCCAGCCGCGGCTCAGTCAATGGCCACTCGAAAGTGCCGGGCGGGGCCACTGCCCAGAACCAGCAGGCCGCTGCGGAACAGGTCCACGCTCAGCGCCACACGCGGATGGTTCTGGATGCGCTGCCAGAAGCGGACCATGCCAGGTGACCAGTCGATGTCATCCAGCAGGGCGATGGCCCCGTCGGGCATGTGCTCCATGATCGCGGTGGTCAGCTCCCAGTCGGTGTGTTCTTCATGCACGCCGTCGTTGAAGAGGAAGTCAATGGCGGGCCAGCGCTCGAAGACCCAGGGCAGGCGCTCCTGGAACAGGCCGTGCAGCACGCGGGCGCGCAGAATGCCGCAGGCGCCCAGGGACTCGGCGGCGATGCGGGCCAGGCTCAGGTCGCCCTCGATGGTCAGCAGGTTGCCGCGACCCAGGGATTCCAGCGCTCCCCCGATGCAACAGGCGGACAGGCCGACACAACTGCCCAGCTCAAGACTGCGTTCGGGCTTGAATTGATGTACCAGGGACACCAGCAGCCGCGCCATGGCGGGCGGCACGCTGCTCTGGCGCGCCAGCTCGCCCAGATCCTCTTCCACGGTCCGACCGGAACGCATGGCCTCGGGACTCAGATTGAGTTCGGGACGGCCCGCGCCGTGATCCTCGATCAGCGCGCGCGAATGATCCTTCACCAGCATGCCGCGGCGCACACGCATCTCCTGCAGGGCAGGATGCATGTCATTGCCCGCCAGCACCTCGCGCAGCACTGTCGCCAGACGCGGACCGGCAGCCACACCGCAGGTCTCAAGGGCCCGCAACTGCTGCGCATTGCCCATGAGCTGATGTGTTCTGCGCTTGAGGGAATGAATCATCCGCTCGATCATGCGTTCTCCACTGTGTTGGCCCCCAGAGTCGCAATTGCCCGGCAGAATGGGAACCGGGGGCGCTCACCACAACTTGCCACGCGCGATGAAAGGTGGCCAGGAAGGTGATTCGTGATCGGGCCACGATGCCCCCATCCCCCCCGCCTTCGGCGGGCCTTCCCCCGTGGTCACGGGGGAAGGCATTGTGGCGTTGCCTCGCGGTTTTTGGTTCCTGAACGAATCCCCAACGAGAGACCATCCTTTGCCCAGGCGAAGCCGTGATACCTTCCCTCGCGACCGCGGGGGAAGGCCACAGCGCCTGCGCTGTGGGGGGATGGGGGCGTGATGGTGTGCAGAAATTCTGGAGCGCCGGAACATTGCAGTCGCCCCATCCCTCCCTCCTGCGGCGGGCCTTCCCCCGCGGTCGCGAGGGAAGGTATACGGTTGCGCCGGGAGAAGAAAGCGGGGCCGAAGCCCCGCCTGAATGCTCTGCCTCCGACGGCTCAGCTGATGATCTTGGCGAACTTGATGATGTCCTTGCGCAGGGCGAAGACCACCGTGTCCAGCGCCACCTTGCGCGAGTAGCCGTAGCGTGTGACCATGTTGTCCAGCACGCTCTCCACCATGTTGCGGATCGTGGCAGGGTAGTTGTGGTACTTGCTGGGAGCATTGCGTTTCTGGTAGAATGCCTCTTCCAGTTCCGAGATGTTGATGTCGCCAGCCGACTTGCGATGCGATAGCATGGTGGTGTATTCACGCGCATAGCAGGTCAGCAGGTTGTCGTCCTTGCTGGTGACCGCGCTCTTGTTCTGGGCGATGCGCAACTCGCCCGAGTTCTGCAGGTCCAGGAATTTCTCGGCCACCTTGCGCCGGAAGGCGACTGCGCCCTCCGTGTTGGCCAGCACCTTTTCCACCGAGGCCATGTAGTTGGTGTCCGGGCGGTCGACCTTCATGCCCGTGCCCGGGTCGATGAAAGTGAAACGCGGCACCATGATGTGGGCGAAGGCCCGGTTGTCGTTGGCCAGCGCCAGCAGGCAATGCTGGATGTACTTGCGCAGGTCGGCCTCGATCTGGTCCGGGTCGCGGTCCACGAGCGCCACGGTGATTTCCCGCGCGATGATGTTGTAATACAGGGCGCGCACCACGTCCAGCAGGCCCTTGTAATCGCCGTAGGCCCCGTCGCCTTCCTCGAAGAGTTCGCCGGCGATCACGCGGCGGGGCAGACGATGTCCGCCGTCGTCGGGATGCGGGTGCTCCACCATCCAGTGATGCAGGCTGGGGCCTTCGGCCAGCATCTTTCGCAGAATGCTGAAGAAGGTGCCCACATGCACCTTGCGTCCGTCGGATGCGGCGATTGTACTGCGCATCACGTTCTGCAGCTGGCGGATGCTGATGCCGGTCTGGCCCTCGTGGGGATAGTGCTCGTTCCAGAGCTCGCGCATGAACTCATCGTCGATCAGCTTGAGCTGGTCGCGCGAGAACAGGCCCGATTCCTCCAGCGAGGTGGCGTTGGGGTGGCGCACCAGGTGATCGTGCAGTTCCGATGTGTCGGTGATGTCCAGCCCCAGTCGCAGCGCTTCGTTGCGGAAGGGGTGCCAGTGGGGCAGGCGACGGATCGTGTTCACCGGGTCTTCGGACTGATAGCTGAAGATGAAGAGCTTCTGTTCCGGTGTGATCGAACGGTACAGCGAGATCTTCTCGACGCTCCACTGGGGCGGGAACTGACTGCGCAGTGGCGGGCGCAGGCGCGTCAGCACGCTGTAATACGAGGCGATCCGCAGCAGGTTTGGGTCCACGTCGTACTTCTCGCGCATGATGCTCATGTCGCGCTTGAGGATGTCCATTTCCGAGTTGGTGTCCAGCAGGTAGTTCACCGGCACCTTCTGGATGCGGTCCATCAGCTTGCTGCTGGTGAGCTGGTTTTCCAGCAGTTCCATCTCGTCGATGTTGGTGGTCACGATCACCGTGTTGTCAATGGGAGTCTGGGTCGCTTCGGCCGACACCTTGCCACTGCCCAGCAGCATCAGCAGGGGTTTGTACTCCGTCTCGGTGGTGGGCCCGTTGCCCCCGCCGAAGGCATCGTGGATGTGCAGCAACCCGCGATTGCTCGAGATGATCGCGCCCGTGTACTGGTAGATGTGATTCGTGCTCAGATGCCCGGCCAGGATCTCCAGCGCCTCGCGGCCCACCTCGATCGGGCGGATGCTGGTGCGCAGCTGGTGCATGTCGTCGATGTTGGCGATGCCCTGGGCCTGGGCGTTGCTGAACTCGATCTCCTCGACGCGCACATACTCCTCAATGATGTCGAAGAGACTCTTGCCCGCATTGCGTGGATTGTGCAGCAAACTTTCGATGATGTCGAAACTGCGCTTGTCCAGGGTCGCGTTCTGGTAGAAGGTCGGAATGATGAAATGAGCCCCTTCGGGCTGACGACTGGCGATGTGCTCGAAGAGCTCCTGGCGCGGGTGCGTGATGCCTTCCTCGCGATTCAGCAGCGTGGGAAAGAGCAGCACCGGGTTGTGGATGAAGTTGGTGCGCAGCTCCACTTCACGGCCGTTGTCATCCTTGAACAGGAAGTAGAAGGTGTACAGCCGGACGTTCTTTTCCTTGGTGTACTCCTCGAGAGCCAGCGAGATCAGGTCCACGATGTTGGTCTTGCCCGAGGCGGGCGGACCCACCAGCACCAGACCTCGGTTGGGGCCGCTTTCCTTGCCCACCGACTCGATCACTTCCACGATGTTCTTGATGCAGAATTCCTGGCCGAACACGGCGTTGATGCCGCCCGCGAACAGGTCCTTGAAGATGCGGTAACTCACCACGGGCTCGCCGCTGCGCACCACGATCTCGAAGCCGAAGTGCTTGATCGCCGAATAGATCAGCTGCGAGCTGGTCACCAGCACGCGTTCCGGTTCGGCCATCAGCAGCTCCACGAAGTCGGAGAACTGCATCGTGTTCTTGCGGTAGTAGCGCAGGATGTCGCGGTAATTGAATTCGCTGGGCATGGCTATCCCACGTTGAAGGGTTTTTCGTCGCGCTGCATGCGCGCCGTGACCTGTTCGAAACTCACTTCGGAGATCGCCGTTTCCTTGTAGGTGTTGGCGCTGAACCCGTAGAGCGTGTTCGACGACACCAGCGAGACCGGGCCTTTCCAGATCATGTTCAGGTTGCGCAGGGTGGGCTTGACCCAGTCCTCACGCAGGCGACGTCCGTCGTTGCGGTGCATCAGCAGCAGCCCGCCATCCTGGAAGTCGGTGTCAATGATGTAGATCCGCGGCCGGTAGAAGTGAGTGAAGAAGTTGAGCATCTCGGTCTTGATCGGTTCGGGATTGATCCAGACATGGCTCTGACTTTCCTGTACCACATCCTTGGGGCTGATCCCCAGCCGTTGCGCCATCTGCTTGTGCAGCCGGTTCAGCTGGAATTCATGGATCAGTTCCGGCGTGAGGAAGCGCCGCAGGAATTCGTAGTCGGTTACCGTGCTCACCAGGTGTTCCATGGCGGCCAGCGGATCCTGGCTCTGGGGTTTCTTCCAGTTCTCGCGCTTCTCCATGCTGATTTCCTCGGCGTACTCGAGGGTCACCTTGCCATCGGCATAGAGCTGCTTGATGTGGCGCCACATGTGATAGCCGAGGTGGTAGGGATTGCGCTGGAACCAGGGCCGCGGGAAACAGACTCCGGAGAAGACCTTGCAGTAATCGATGATGTCACCCACCGCACGCTCCTTGAAGAGCTCGTGCATGATGGTGTTCTCCCAGGTCATGGCCCAGCCCTCGTTCATGATCTGGGTGCGGATCACGAAGTCGTGTGTCTGGTGGGTCACGTACAGGTAGTCCAGGATGTTGCGCTCCGCCTGGGTGGCGGGTGCGTAGCTGCGCAGGAAGCCCAGCACGTCCTGGCACGGCGCGCGCAGCTTGTAGCCGCGGCGACTCAGTGTTTCCTGGCGCTGGCGCTGACGGATCTCGCGCTCGAAGGCGGTCTGGCGGTCTTCCATGACCAGCAGGGCATCCATGGTGGAGGAAAAGGGCATGTAGGGGCCCTGCAGTTCCTCCTGTTCCATGGGGTCGTCATTCTTGCTCTGGATGCGGGTTTCGGAATCCACCGAGCGCTGCAGGTTGTACTGGCTGTTGGGCGCGATCAGGTCCACCACTGATTCGGCGGCGTTCCAGAAGCGCGTGTAATGCAGATCGCCCATCTGGCGCCGGCCCAGGTCCACCTTGCGTACCAGGTGCATCACGTGCTCGGTGCGGTCCAGATTGGAATCGCGCAGCACGTTCAGCTCGGAGAACTCGCAGTGACCGACCACGTGGGCCATCACCGAAGCCTGCATGCACTCGGAATTGGTGTCGTTCAGGTAGGCGTAGGACGGATTGCCGGTCTGCACCACTTCATAGTAGATGCTGCTCTCCAGTCCTTCCTCGATGCGGTAACGCCGGCTGACCATGCTCTTGCCTTCCCAGATGTTGATCGGGGAAGTGGGGTAGACATGCTTTTCCAGCAGGCTGGCGAATTCCATTCCGTCAAGGATGAAGAAGCGCATCTCGGGCAGGGTGCGGCCATGGACGTGGGCCCAGTGGATCACACGCTGTTCGAGTGCCTTCAGGCGACTGTCGCTGTCAATGTTCCGCACCGGCGCCTCCAAACAGCAGCTTGATCACGTCGATGGTCTGACTCTTCTCGCGCAGGCTGCCCAGCCTGATCACAAGATCGTTGGCGAAGACTTCGCCCACCATCTTGTTCAGGTGGCTTGCCCGGCTGGGTTTGACTTCCACGATGCCGATGCGGTTGAACATCGCACGCATCCGGCTGGCCAGGATCTCGGTGATCTCGCGGGCGTCGTCATCAAAGAGCTCGCCATCGCCGAAATAGAAGCCGTAGAAGTTGGTGCTCTCGGGGTCGTACTCGTTGAAGGCCACCTGCGAGACCAGGTCGAAGACGATCGAGGCGCGTGTGCCGCCCGCATTGCTGACCCGGTAGAATTGCTCGGGCTGCACTTCGTAGGCCTCGGCGTCGTGCACGAAGAAGCGGTGTTCCACGTTGCGCTCGCCGTAGTTGTAGTCCAGCCAGTGGTGAATGAAGCCCACCAGGCGCTTCTCGAGCTCCAGCCGTTCGCCCCAGGTGCTGTAGGAGATGTCGCCCATGTAGAACACGACGGCCTTGAAGCGGGGTTTCTCGACGCGCTCGGGCAGTTTGTAGCGCTTGTCGCGGCGGCGGATCTGCACCTCGTGCCTGTCGTTGGCCGGGTCGTACAGGCCCATGCCCACGCTGCTGCGCAGGGCGCGCCGGAAGGTGCGCTTCTTGTCCAGGATCACGCCCGTGGTGCCGAAGGTCTTGAACTCGTACGACACTTCCTTGATGCGGCCCTGGCCCTGCTTGCTCAGGTCGGGCAGGCCCAGCTTGCGGGCCATCAGTTCCATCAGCTGGTTGAAGGGCAGTCCGAAACTGATCTTCTCGCCCTCGCCGCCCGGGCCGCTGCCCTTGCCGGCTCCGCCGCCGCCCGGTTCTCCGTAGGAGAAGGAAGGCGGCTGGATGTCGTCCATTTCAACGATCACCTCGCTGCCGCGAGTGTCCAGTCCGCCGTTGTTGAGGATGGTCTCCACCATGTCCTCGAGGCGATCCTGGATGAAATCGTTGAAGGCGCCTTCCGATTCGTTGCTGTTGATGCGATCGCTCATGCGCTGACCTTTCCAACCGTGACGCCAGGGTTCCTGTCCGTGTGACGGCCTCTCAGATCACGATGCTCGAGGCATTGGCGGTGATGGTCAGGGCCTGGAACGCGCACTTGCCGCAATAGCCCTTGGTGTCCATCAGGTAGCGCACGGTGGCGTTGAGCTGCTCCTGTTCCTTGGAGTTGACATTGGCCTGGCTGGTTCCGCTCTTGATCCAGCCCAGCAGCTTCATGTTCTCGCCACTCTTGAACTCGTTCTCGAAGACGTAACGCTTGATCGCGCTCTGGTAGCTGGGCTCGTCGGCCAGCAGCACCTTGTAGCTCACGCTGGCGATGGCGTCGGACAGCTCCTTGCGGAAGACATCCTTCTCGGGCACACCCAGATACTGTTCGATGGTCTGCATGAACTTCTCGTCGGGCTGGGCGTCGGCCTGGGTGACGTCGTGTTTCACCGTGGTGTTGTGGGCGTAGGCGCGCACGTGGTCGGTGTACTTCTTCCAGGTGGTCTCGATCACGCTGTCGTCGCGCAGGATGGCGCTGTATACGTCGCTGGCGATCTGCCCGAAGATCCAGCTCTTGGCCTGGGGCAGAATCCGCTCGACATAATGGCTGAGCGTGGTCTTCTGGGTGGCGAAGCTCTCCTTGAGCATGTTCTCGGCCTGCACGTACAGATCCAGCGGACTCACGCAGGGATTCTCGAGGGCGATCGAGGCCATCATCGCCTGCTCGCCGCTTTCCTCGCGCAGCTTCTGGATGTTGGCCGCGTACTCGTTGATCTGGAAGTGCTCGGTCTTCTCGAACACGTTCTGGATGAAGCGCGGATCCAGACCGAAGGTGCCCTCGCTGGGCTTGATGAACTGGAACTCGTCCAGGATCATCCGGGCCATGTTGTTGTCCACGCCGCTGTCGGCGCGTCCGGCGTAGATCAGCGCCTTCTGCAGAAGGCTGAGATTGGGGTTCTGCTTGCTGGCGTACAGGCGCGACATGGCCGAGATCAGGCTCAGCAGTTCCAGGCTGTGCGGGGCCACGTGTCCCGAGTGGCTGCGTTCGCGCGACCAGCCGCGCACCTCGTTGGAATAGGTGTGGCTGTAGATGTGCTCCTCGTCCTTGAAGTTGACCGAGAGCGGCATCTCGATGAAGGTCGTGCGGCTGCGCAGGGCCTCGAAGGAGCGGTTCTCCATGAACATGTTGTACTCATGGAAGTTGGTGTGGCCGATGATCACGCCGTTGAAGGGGATCGGGGCCTGTCCTTCGGGCTTGAAGAAGCGGTCCTGGGTGGCGAAGAGCAGCTCGTAGAGGAACTTGTCGCTCAGCTTGAGAATCTCGTGGATCTCGACGAAGCCATTGGCCCCGGCGCACAGTTCGCCCTTGTAGTCATGCACGAGCGGGTGTGACTCGCTGCCGAAGCGCGGCAGCAGGCTGTAATCGATGTTGCCCACCAGCGAGCCCGCTTCCTGGCTCTTCTCGTCACGCGGGGTGTAGGAGCCGATGCCGGTCTTGGTGCTGGCGTCAAAGACCATGCGCTTGACCTTGAGGTGACTGTAGAGCTGGGCTGGCGTGAGACGCTTGGCGCGCGTGAACTCGCGCAGCACGAACTCGGCGTAGGGCGAGATGCGCCCGTCGATGTGCACGGTATAGCGCCCGTCGTAGTGGGGATGGTCGGCCAGGAATTTCTTCAGGCCTTCCTCCGAGAGGCGACGGGTCAGCTCGGCGGCAAAGGCTTCGCGGTGTTCCATGGGCACCACCTGGAGCGGGCGCTCGAAAATGGGAGCCGGAATGTAGTACACCCCATTCTCCTCGAGCACGGCGCGGTCGCGCAGGCGTTCGTCCACCGTGGGCAGCAGCAGGCTGTAGGTCTTGCCCGCATCGGACGCGCTGTAGCGGTTGAGCGCGGTCTTGATGCCGTCCATCGAACGCGACTTGGCGCTGCCCGGAGGGCCCAGCAGAATCCAGAGGCGCTTGGCGGCCTCGGCCCCGCGGCTGGCGTTGTCGAACTTCTCAACCAAGTTCTCCTTGGCCTTCTGCTGGCCGAAGACCACGTAGTTGCCCACGCGCTCCTTCATTTCAAAGAAGCCGTAACGGTGCTTCACCGGCTTGCCGGGCTGGATCGAGTGTTCCACACCTCCGGTGAGAATCATGTCGTGCAGAATCTGCGAGGTGTTGCGTGTGATCCAGGGTTCGCGGATCACCAGGGCCAGGTACTGTTCGAAGGTCAGAACCTCTTCAAGGTCCGTGTTCTGATCCTGCAACTGGGTAAGGCTGTTGAGCAAATCGAACATGGTGGCCCTCATGAGCTGGTGGGTTGTCAATGACTGGTCCGGTTGAATTCAATCGCGCTCGGCGCGCGCGGTTCCCGGTGGACCCGGAAGTGGGGAGGCGGGTGACGCATCCGGATCCTCCCTTCCTGTTGGGTCTGGCCGGTCTTATCGTCGTCGAGGTGGCCGGAATCCAGATTCGGATTGGCCCGCCCGGGAATATACATGCGGCGGCAACTGAATGACATGCAAGGAGTTAACTGCCAGGAATCCATTCCAGGGCCGAGGAATGTGTCGGACCGGCTTGCCAGCGGTCTTCGTTAAGACTAACTTCCACGCCCCAAGTGACGAAGGTGTCGCAAGACTGGAAGGAGCCAGCCATGATGATGAGTGAATATCCCAGCTACGATCCCGTGGCCGTGGAGCCCATGCGCCAGGAATTGCGCGAGGTTGGATTCAAGGACCTGCTGAGCGCCCAGGACGTGGATGAGCAGTTCGACCAGACCCAGGGAACCCTGCTGGTCGTGCTCAACAGCGTCTGCGGTTGCGCCGCCGGCAATGCCCGCCCCGGAGTCGCGCTGGCCCTGCAGAACGAGCGCGTGCCCGATCGCCTGCATGCCATTTTCGCGGGCATGGAGAAGGCCGCGGTCAATCGCTTCCGCGAGCGCATGGAACCCATGCCCCCCAGTTCTCCCTGCATGGTCTTGCTGAAGAACGGTGAACCCGTGTCGATCCTGCATCGCATGGACATTGAAAACCGCAGTGCCGAGCAGGTGGCCGGTTTGCTGGTGCAGGCCTTCAACGAGCACTGCACGGCCGTGGGACCCACGATTCCCGCCGATGCCTTCGAGCAGCTTTCCTATATCCGCCGCTGCGGAAGCAAGGTGCCCCGTTTCGACAGTTGAGTCCTTCCCGGGTCCGGACCTTCCGGACCCGGTCTCTCTCCTCGCGGGACGCTGCCCGCCTGCAGGCATTTCATTACCATGATGCCTGTCCATGACACACCCGCGGTCTCGTCACGTGCCCGGGCAACCCCCAAATCCAAGGATTCCGGAATGCCCCTGCATGCCGCTCTGGCCTCGCTGTTGACGGGTCTTTTTGACTGGGCGGGTCTCTTTCCGCCCGCTGCACTCCCGCTTGACCAGGCGGTCAACCAGTACGCGGCCCAGTTGCAACATCCACTTCGGGCACTTCAGGCGCGTTTCATCGTGCCCATGGCGCGACTGGATGAATTCGTGCCTCTGGCCCTTGCGGCCAAGAAGGCCGACAGCCGCTGGGCACTGTCACTGTTGGGCGAGCGAGCCGATTCGGCGGACTCGTTGCGCGACTCCCTGCACGGCCAGGTGTCCCGCATCCGCAACCTGCTGTTCACCCACGGGGCCCACTTTGATGTACAGTCGCTGGAATTGAAGCTGCCCCAGCTGGAAAGCCCCGCTGAACTGGCCCTGCTGCTGAAGGAAACCGGCGAATTGCTGGGGCCGCTGTCCCGACCCTGGTTCGAACTGCCCGAGCAGGACTGGCAATCGGGGACCGACTGGGTCTGCAGTGCCCTGGCGCACTACAACGATTCCTTCGCGGGTGTGCCGCCAGCGGGCCTCAAGGTGCGCTGTGGAGGAGTGACAGCCGAAGCTTTCCCGCCGGTGGAATACCTGGGACAGTTGATCCTGGGCTGTGCCTCCAGGGGAGTGCCCATGAAATTCACCGCCGGTCTGCATCACCCTGTACGACATTTTGACGAGGGCGTCCAGACCCGCATGCACGGATTCTTCAACGTGATCGTGGCCGCGGTGCTGGCGCGGGAACTCAATCTGGGCAAGACCGAAATCGAGCAGATCCTCTTCTGCGAGGATCCGGCCGAGTTTCACATCAGCCCCAACAGCCTCGGTTTCCGGGGCTGGCGCCTGGATCCGCAGACTCTGGCCGCGGCGCGTCGCACCTTCGCCACCTCCATCGGCAGTTGCAGTTTCCAAGAGCCCGTGGAGGATCTGCGGGGAATGGGCCTGCTGGAGTGACACACATTCCAGCGGCAATTCAGGAGAGGCCAGAGATGAGCTTCGCCGAATTCATCGACACGGCCTGGGCCGAGCACGGCGATCAGCCGCACGCTGTGGCGGAGCGCATCGAAGGCGCTCTCGCGTTGCCGGCAAGTGTCCTTGAAGTGCGCCAGTTGGCGGGTCTGATCACCCATGTCCACGGTGAACACCTGGCCCGCTGGCAGGCGGGAATCGAACTGTTGAAAACCCTGCGCACACAGTGCCTGGCGGCATCCGACCCCCTGGCGGACGCCGCCCTGTCCCGCAGCATCGCCGTGTTGCAACACGCGGATCACGGTCAGGTGGACCTGAGCGTCTTTTCCGCCGAAGACCGGATCTCGATTCTGGCGATGGCCGCGTCCGCGCTTCAGGGCAACGGCCAGCTCACGCGCTCGATCCAGACCTACCGGGAAGCCCTCCAGCGTGCCCAGGCCGGTCTGCCCGATGGCTCACCCGCACTGCGGGCGCTGGCGGTGTCCGGCAACAATCTGGCCGCCAGTCTGGAAGAGAAGAGCGAACGCGATGCATGGGAAACCGCCGGCATGGTGGAAGCCGCGGAAGCGGCGCTGATCTACTGGCGACGCGCCGGAGGCTGGCTGGAGGAAGAGCGCGCCGAATACCGGCTGGCTCGCAGCCTGCTGTGTGCCGCACTTCCCGATCGTGCCGTGGATCACGCGCGCAATTGCGTGGCGATCTGCATCGCCAATTCGGCCCCTCCCGTCGAGAACTTCTTCGCCTGCGCCGCAATGGCCATGGCTCTGCGCGCCGGAGGTGACACCGAAGGATTCGGACGTGCGCGGACCGAAGCGCTGGAATGGTTCTCGCGCACGGGTGAGAACGAGAAGAGCTGGTGCAAGGATGACCTGGCCCAGCTGAACGACTGACACAGTACCGCGGCCGCGGCCGCCTGCAATCACCGGAGAGAACCGAATGTCCGCCACGACCGACCCCGCACTCAAGAGCTTCATCGCCGTGCCCGACGGCCATCATTTTCCAATCCAGAACCTGCCCTTCGGTGTGTTCAGGCCGCGGTCAGGTGGCAATGCCCGTGTGGGAACGGCCATCGGAGACCATGTGCTGGATCTGGCTGAACTGCAGCTCGCGGGCTGTTTCAACGGACCCTGTCTGGCCGGAACGGATGTCTTTTGCAGTGATGCACTGAATGCCTTCATGGCCCTGGGGCGCCCTGCCTGGCGTGAAGCCCGGGAACGCATCAGCCAGTTGCTGCGCCAGGATGTGGCCGAGCTGCGTGACAATGGCTCCCTGCGGGCCCGTGTGTTCCATCCGGCGGCCGAGGTGGAGATGCTGTTGCCGGCCCGCATCGGCGACTACACCGATTTCTACAGCAGCCGCGAGCACGCGACCAACGTGGGCATCATGTTCCGCGGCAAGGAGAACGCGCTCATGCCCAACTGGCTGCATCTGCCGGTGGCCTACCATGGCCGTGCCAGCAGCGTTGTGGTCAGTGGAACCGCATTCCACCGCCCCTGGGGACAGATCATGCCCGCCGATTCCGAGACACCCGTGCATGCCCCCAGTCGCGGCATGGACATCGAGCTGGAAGTGGGGTTTCTGGTGGGCCCCGGTACCCGGCGCGGTGAGACGGTGCCGGTCCAGTCGGCGCGCGAGCACATTTTCGGTCTGGTGCTGGTGAACGACTGGAGCGCGCGCGACATCCAGCGCTGGGAGTACGTGCCGCTGGGGCCGTTCCTGGGCAAGAACTTCGCCACCTCCATCTCGCCCTGGGTGGTGACTCTGGATGCACTGGAGCCCTTCGTGAGCGAAGGCCCCGTGCAGGATCCCCAACCCCTGGAGTACCTGCGGACAGAGGGCAACCCCAGCTGGAACATCGAGCTGGATGTGCTGCTCAAGGGCGCGAAGATGGACCACTACCAACGCATCTGCCGCAGCAACTTCAGCCACCTCTACTGGAACGTGAACCAGCAGCTGGCCCATCACACGGTCAACGGCTGTGATCTGCGCACAGGGGACCTGATGGCCTCCGGCACGATTTCAGGCCCGGAGAAAAGCAGCTATGGCAGCTTGCTGGAACTGGCCTGGAAAGGCACCGAGCCCCTGAGCCTGCACAACGGTGAGACACGCACCTATCTTCAGGACGGCGACAGCATCCTGATCACGGGCGTGTGCCGCGCCGGCAATGCCGTCCCGATCGGGTTCGGCGAAGTGGAAGGCACGCTGCTTCCCGCACACGATTGATGGGCTCGCCTGCACGCTGGGGGATGGGTGAGTCAGTCGTGGGTATCTGGAGTGTCACGAACGCGCAGCTTGCTGCGCGTTTTTCATGGGTTGGAGGAAGGGAGGAACTCAGATCTCTTCGGCTTCGGCTTCCAGCATGTCCAGTTGTGGCACGCGAACCTGACGCCCTTCGAAGTGGGCCACGCCTTCTTCTTCGAACGAATGCAGGGTGCGGGCGATGGTCTCGGGACGAATGCCCAGAATGGCCGCCATGTCCTGGCGACTGAGCGGCAGTTCCCAGACCAGATCCTTGCGTTTCAGTTCGATGTCGGCGTGCGCCACCAGATTCAGCAGCAGGTGGGCCAGGCGGGCCCTCGCGGGAAGTGTGCTGCGGTAGAGCATGTCTTCTTCGCTGCGCTTCAGCTCATTGGCCAGCTGGCGCGTGAAGTCGCGCATGACATCCTTGTTGCGGTCCAGCAGGTACTCGAGCACACTCTTCTCGATGAAGCAGACGCGGCACTTGGCCAGGCTTTCGGCACTGCTGGTGAAATTGCCGCCGGAGAAGAAGGTGCGGTAGCCCACCGTCTCACCTGGGTGCACCAACCGCACGATGACGCTGCGCCCTTGCTCGTCCGTCTTGCGAAGGGCCACCAGGCCGCTTTCGATGCAGTAGACCCCGTAGCAGGGATCGTCCTGGAAGAAAATGATCTGGCCAGCTTTGTAGTGGCGGGTTTTCTTGTGCTCGCTCAGGAACTGAAGATCCGCTTCGCTGAGCAGATTCCATGCGGAATACACCCGAGACGCACAGCTCATGCAGCCGTTCGGGGTATCGCAACTGGGGAATGAAGACCTGGAAGACAGGGCCATCCGGTACTCCTGGGTGGGCGCTGGGCAAAGGAGCCTGCTTTGGCTCTTGCATGACAATCAGGTGGACAACTTATCAAGTCCAGGGTGAAAATAGTAGCTGTAGCTGAACCACTTGACTTTGGTCAACCCGAGGATCGCATTTCAAGGAAACATTGTGACGCTCGCGGAGGCTTCTCCAATCATGACCATCCTATCATCGTGTTGACCGCTCTGGAGATTGTTCGATTTCAGAGTTGATCTACTCTATGATTATTTGGCTATTCGGTGTGCCTTGGCGATCGGTAGTCATCAGGCACCGGTTAGAAGGAAGTGGTGAAACATGGAACAACGAGTCGAACGGTTCTCCTACGACGACGCGGTCGTCCGCCAGTTCACGGGGGCCACGGTCATCTGGGGCATAGTGGGCATGCTGGTGGGCGTGATCATCGCCCTGCAGCTCTTCATGCCCGATCTGAGTTTCGGTCTGCCCTGGCTGACCTTCGGGCGTCTGCGGCCGCTGCATACCAATGCGGTGATCTTCGCATTCGCGGGCAACGCGATCTTCGCTGGCATGTACTATTCGAGCCAGCGCCTGCTGAAAGCCCGGATGTTCAGCGACCTGCTCAGCCGCATCCATTTCTGGGGCTGGCAGATCATCATCGTCAGTGCGGCCATCACGCTGCCGCTGGGCATTACCCAGTCCAAGGAATACGCGGAACTGGAATGGCCCATCGACATTCTGGTGGCGCTGATCTGGGTGGTGTTCGCGATCAACTTCTTCGGCACCATCGCCAAGCGGCGTGAACGGCACCTGTATGTGGCCATCTGGTTCTACATCGCCACCATCGTCGCGATTGCCGTGCTCTACATCTTCAACAACCTGGCCCTGCCGGCCATGGCCTTCAAGAGCTACAGCATCTACGCCGGTGTTCAGGACGCCTTCATGCAGTGGTGGTACGGGCACAATGCCGTGGCCTTCTTCCTCACCACACCCTTCCTGGGCCTGATGTATTACTTCCTGCCCAAGGCGGCCGAGCGCCCCGTTTACAGCTACAAGCTCTCGATCCTGCATTTCTGGTCGCTGGTCTTCATCTATATCTGGGCCGGCCCGCACCACCTGCACTATACCGCACTTCCCGAGTGGGCCTCGACCCTGGGCATGCTTTTCTCCCTCATGCTCTGGATGCCCTCCTGGGGTGGCATGATCAACGGCCTGCTGACCCTGCGGGGACGCTGGGACCGCGTGGCCGCGGATCCCGTGCTCAAGTTTTACGTCGTGGCCGTGACCTTCTATGGCATGTCCACCTTCGAAGGACCGATGCTGTCCATCAAGAGCGTGAACAGTCTGTCCCACTACACCGACTGGACCATCGCCCACGTGCACTCCGGTGCCCTGGGCTGGAACGGCTTCATGGCCTTCGGTATGGTCTACTGGCTGCTGCCCCGTCTGTACCAGACCGGCAAGGTCTGGAGCCACAAGCTGATGGAACTGCACTTCTGGCTGGGTACCGTGGGCATTCTGCTGTACATCGTCTCGATCTACAGCGCCGGCGTCACCCAGGGCCTGATGTGGCGCGCCTTCGACGCCACCGGACGCCTGGCCTATCCGGACTTCGTCGAGACCGTGATGCGACTCATGCCCATGTACATGGTGCGTGCGGTGGGCGGCCTGCTGTACATCACGGGCGCGATCCTCTGCGCCGTGAACATGGTCATGACCATGAAGATGGCCCCCGCGGGCCAGCTGCAGGATCCCGTGGCCGAAGCCCCCGCCCTGACCGGTGATGGCAGCGAGCATGATCCCCGCCGCGAGAACGAGAGTGCCTGGGGCTGGTTCACCGGCATGGGCTGGCACCGCGTCTGGGAGCGCAAGGGTCTGGTCTTCACGATCTTCGTGGCAATCTCCGTGATCAGCGCGTCGCTCTTCGAGATTCTGCCCACGTTCCTGATCAAGTCCAACATCCCCACCATCGCCTCCGTAAAGCCCTACACGCCACTCGAGCAGTACGGACGTGACATCTACGTGTCCGAAGGCTGCTACAACTGCCACTCCCAGATGGTGCGCCCCATGCGCCACGAGACGGAGCGTTATGGCGAGTACAGCAAGCCCGGCGAGTTCATCTACGATCGTCCCTTCCAGTGGGGCTCCCGCCGCATCGGTCCCGACCTGCATCGCGTGGGCGGCAAGTATCCCGACATGTGGCACGTGAGCCACATGGAGGATCCGCGCTCGACCACTC
The DNA here is from genome assembly GCA_020634015.1 of Candidatus Delongbacteria bacterium. Lineage (NCBI taxonomy): Bacteria > Candidatus Delongiibacteriota > Candidatus Delongbacteria bacterium. Next base: position 125,451 of record JACKCN010000003.1, read on the forward strand.
CGCAGTCGATCATGCCGCGTTATCCCTGGCTGGCCAAGAATGACATCGACTTCGCAAGCATCCAGCCCCGCATCGATGCCCTGTTGATGCTTGGCGTGCCCTATGGTGATGTGGTGGACAGTGCCGAGCAGAACGCACGCACCCAGGCCGAGAGCATTGCCCGCGGCATCGTGGACCAGGGTGGACCGGATCTGCAGGGCAAGGACATCGTGGCGCTCATCGCCTATCTGCAGCGTCTGGGTACCGACATCAAGAAGATGGATGCATCGGCCAGATGAGGCTGAGTGACATCATGTCGTACGCCGACCTGGCGAACTATGCGGAAATCGCCCTGGTGATCTTCCTGGGCATCTACGCCCTGGTGGCCATCACCACGCTGGTGCGCCGCGATCGCCGGGCCATGGACGATGCGGCCGCCATGCCCCTGCACGATGGCACGACCACCGAAGCGCCATCCGCGGACCCGGAGCGCTGACGGCCTCTTCCCCTGGGGAACTGGAACCCGCGAAAGCGGGAAACAAGTGGAGAGATTCATGAGCAAGGCATTCGATAAACTGCTGGATCACGATTACGATGGCATCAAGGAGTACGACAATCCCTTGCCCGGCTGGTGGAAGTGGTTGTGGATCCTGACCATCCTGTTCTCGTTCGTCTACTTCCCCTTCTACCACATCTACGGAGCGCCCGGCGTGCTGGCGCGCTACGACCAGGATGTGGCCGAGTACGAGGCCCAGCAGCCGCCCGAAATCATGACCGCATCGGGCGAAGCCCTGCTGGCCATGGTGGGCGACCCCACCCGGATCGGCAGCGGCCAGGCAATCTTCGAGAAGAACTGCGTGGCCTGCCACACGGCCGATGGCGGGGGTCTGATCGGCCCCAACCTGTGCGACAACTACTGGAAGAACTCCAATGGCTCCATCGACGGCATCATGCATACCGTTCGCAAGGGCGTGCTCGAAAAGGGCATGCTGGCCTGGGAGAACATCCTCAAGCCCGAAGAACTGGAGAATGTGGTGGCGTTCGTGTACACATTGCGCGACACTACCCCCGCGAATCCCAAGGCGCCGGAAGGCGAGCTCTACGATCCCGTGAGCCACACCGCTCCCGCCGACAGTCTGGTCGAAGATGCGTCCATCGCGGACCCGGCCGCAGAACAGAACCCCTGACCGTTCCTTTTCCTGGAACTTTCGTACTGGCTCCAAGGAACGGCGGCATACGAGATGGCACCCCATCCGGTCAAACCCGGATGGGGTGCCCATGCCGGACCGTCCACCCTTGAAGGGGCGGTCCCCGAAAGGACCCCGTGATGAGTTCCCCCTCCGAGGGCAGCGCCGGCCCACCTCCCAAGGTATTGTCCACCATGAACCAGGACGGCAGCCGCAAGCTGATGCGTCCCCGTCTGTATGCCGGCCGCTTCTTCCAGCGCCGGCGCGTGCTGGCCTGGTTCCTGATTCTGGCCTTCAGCCTGATTCCCTACATCACGCTCGGTGGAAAGCCGGCGATCTTTCTGGACCTGGCACATCGGCAGTTCACCTTCTTCGGCAAGACACTGCTGGCCACGGACACCGTGATCCTGATGCTGTTCATGCTTTCCATTCTGGTCAGCATCTTCCTGCTCACGGCACTCATCGGGCGAGTATGGTGTGGCTGGGCCTGTCCCCAGACCGTGTACATGGAATTTCTCTTCCGTCCCATCGAGCGTCTCTTCGAAGGGCCGCCCGAGCAGCAGCGCAAGCTGGACCAGCAGGGCGGTGGCATCCGCCGGCTCGCCAAGAACGGCGTGTTCCTGTTGATCGCGGTGTTTCTGGCCCACACCTTCCTTGCGTATTGGGTCAGTGTCGATGTGCTGCTGCACTGGATGCGACAGTCACCACTCGACCATCCGGGCGGTTTTCTGGTGATGGCCGCGGTGTCCACACTGGTTTTCATCGACTTCGCCTGGTTCCGCGAGCAGACCTGTCTGGTCGCGTGTCCCTACGGGCGCTTCCAGTCGGTGCTGCTCGATCGCAGTTCCCTGATCGTGGGCTACGACACCACGCGCGGCGAAAGCCGCGGCACCACGCGTGACCGTCGAGAGCAGAAGGACACCAGTTTCGGCGATTGCATTGACTGCGGTGCCTGCGTCAAGACCTGTCCCACAGGCATCGACATCCGCAACGGTCTGCAGATGGAATGCGTGAACTGCACCCAGTGCATCGACGCCTGTGACCAGGTGATGGACAAGCTGGGCAAGCCGCGCGGCCTGATCCGCTACAGCTCGCAGGAAGAACTGGAAACCGGCACCCGGCGCTTCCTGAGGCCGCGGCTGCTGATCTATCCCACGGTGCTGATCGTGGCCCTGACCCTGCTCACCATCAAGCTCAATTCGATCAAGACCGCCGACGTGACCGTGTTGCGCGGCCTGAGCGCGCCCTGGACCGATCTGGGCGACGACCGCATCAGCAACAGCCTGCGGGTCAAGGTGGGCAATCGGGATCTCGAACCCCGCAAGTTCTGGATTTCGGTCACCGAGCCTGCGGAGGCCCAGCTGATCGCGCCGGAAAATCCGATCGTGGTCCCCGGCAATGGCAGTCACACCGCGACCCTCTTCGTGATCCTGAATGAAGAGGCCTTCGAGCATGGCGATGTCCCCACGCACATCGAAGTCACCGATTCACTGGGGTTCAGCCAGAGCGTGCTGTACAAATTGTTGGGGCCACGCGAATGACACAGAACACGACCCCGGGCAAAGGCTCCGGCCGCTGGTGGATTCTGGCGGTGCCGCTGCTGTTGCTGCCGGTGGTGGTGCTGTACGGCATCTTCTTCTACAAGGTGAATCACGACCCCTCCTTTGGTGTCGAGCCGGACTATTATGTCAAGGGCGTCCAATGGGACGAGCACCAGGCCCAGGCTCGCGAGAACCTTGAGCTGGGTTGGAGGCTCGAGCTGGCGCTCCTGCCCGCCCAGCCGGGCATCATGGCTCTCACGCTGCAACTGGCTGATTCCACCGGACTTGTCATTGACGACGCCCGGATTTCCGTGGTGGCCTTCGCCAATGCGCGCAGTGCCCAGCGCATGCAACAGGATTTCGTGGCCAGTGATTCCGGCTACCGCGCCCTGTTGCCCATGGACCAGGCGGGGATCTGGGAGTTCAGGATCACAGCCACGCGTGGCGAGTCGGTGTACACCGAAACCCTGCGACGCGAACTGGATGCGGCACTCCTGGACATACAAGGAGCCACACCATGACCCTGCTGCTGATCGCCGTGTTCAGTGCCAGCCTGCTGGGCAGTGCCCATTGTGCCGGCATGTGCGGGCCGCTGCTGCCATTCTATGCGGCGGGCGCCCCTGTGGAGAAACGCTGGCTGGGGCATCTGACCTACAGCCTGGGGCGACTCGTGTCCTACGCCACCCTGGGGGCCCTCGCCGGCGCCGCGGGCAGTGCGGTCAACATGGCCGGCGAAGCCGCCGGGATCATCCGGGTATCCGCGATCGCGGCCGGGGTACTGATGATCCTCTGGGGCCTGGGCGTGCTCTTCGCCCGTTTCGGCCTGAGATTCCTGCCGGCCAATCCTCTGGGCAAATCCACCGGGGCGGCTTTCCGCAGGTTGTTCCAGAACCTGCAGAACAAACCACCGCTGTGGCGAGCAGGCATGCTGGGGCTGGCCTCCACGCTGCTTCCCTGCGGCTGGCTCTACGCGTTCGCGATCACGGCCGCCGGCACGGGGAGTCCCTGGCAGGGGGCCCTGGTGATGCTGCTCTTCTGGAGTGGCACACTGCCCGTGATGGTGTCACTCGGAGTGGGAATCCAGGCTCTCAGCGGACGCTTCCGCAGGCATCTGCCCGTGGTGGGGGCCGTTGCGATCGTGGTGATGGGCCTGATCAGCGTGATCCATCGGGCGGGCATCAATCCCGAACGTTTCAGTCAGATCACCTCCCCGGTCGCCATCCAGGAGGATGGAAAGCCCGCCAAGGGTGATCCCTTCACGGCCCCCTGCTGCGAGAATGAGTGACCGTGTCCGACGAGACGCCATCCCCGTCCTGGTCCGATCCGGGCGTGATCCAGCGCACGGGGGTGTCGGCCTGTGCCCATTGCGGACTGGATGTGCCACCCGCCCTGCACAGGCCTGACGAACCCCTGCAGTTCTGCTGCAATGGTTGCCGGACCGTGTATGATGTGATTCATGGCAACGGTCTCGAGAAGTACTACGACCTGGCCCGCTCCGCCGACCCCGCCCGCGAGAAGACCCGCCCCGCCACCATCACCGATCGCAGCTACCGTGACTTTGACGATCCCGGATTCCAGGACGCCTGGTGTCGGCCACTTGCCGACGGCCATCTGGAAGTGGATCTGTATCTCGAGAATGTGCACTGTGTGGCCTGCGTCTGGCTGGTGGAGAAACTGCCGATCAAGCTGGACGGCGTGGACGAGTGCCTGCTGGACATCCGCCGGGGGCGCGCCCGTCTGCGCTGGGATCCGCGGCGGGCCAGGCTGAGCGACATCGCCCGTTTCCTGGACTCGCTGGGCTATCCGGCCCATCCCTGGCGCGGCTCGCAGATGGACTCGATTCACCGCAGCGAAGACCGGCGCCTGTTGATCCGGATCGCGGTGGCCGGTGCGGCGGCGGGCAATGTGATGCTCATCGCCTTCAGCCTCTACGGAGGCTATTTCAGTGGCATGAGCGAGGAGTTCCGCCAGTATTTCCGCTGGGTCAGCCTGTTGCTCACCGCTCCCAGCGTGTTCTGGTCGGGCATGGAATTCTACCGTGGTGCGTGGGGCAGCCTCAAGGCCCGCAGCCTGCACATGGACCTGCCGATCACCATCGGCATCGCGGCAGCCTTCCTCTGGGGCAGCTGGAACACCATCACCAACCGCGGCGAGATCTACTTCGACACCCTGACCGTGCTGATCTTCCTGCTGCTTTGCGGACGCTGGCTGGTGCGCCGACAGCAGCGCAGCGCCGCCGATGCCACCGAACTGCTGCATTCGCTCACCCCCAGTGCGGCTCGCCGGATCACGGATGGAGTGGTCAGCGAGGTCCCGTTGTCCGCGCTGACCATCGAGGACCGGGTGGAAGTACGCGCCGGGGAGACGGTTCCCGCAGATGGGATGGTGGAAGAGGGCAACTCGCGTCTGGATCTGTCGCTGCTCACGGGGGAATCGGTGCCCCAGGATGTGGAACCCGGGGCCCCCGTGTTTGCCGGCACCCTCAATCTGGAAGGCCGCTTGGTGGTGCGCGTGATGCGTTCCGGCGAGGATACGCGCGTGGGCCGATTGATGAAGGAGATCGAGCATGCCGCGGGCAGACGTGCTCCCATCGTGCTGCTGGCCGACAGGATCTCGGGCTGGTTCGTGGCCGGTGTGCTGTTTCTGGCCCTCGTGACCTTTGCACTCTGGGTGCGCAACGGTGTCGGCCTGGCACTGGACCATGCCATCTCGCTGTTGATCGTGACCTGTCCCTGTGCGCTTGGCATGGCCACGCCTCTGGCGGTGGGCCTGGCTCTGGGGCGCGCGGCCCGGCGTGGCATCCTGGTACGCGGCGCGGATGTGATCGAACGTCTGCAGGATGGTGGCGAGCTGGTTCTGGACAAGACAGGCACACTCACCGAGGGGCGTCTGGATCTCGTGCGCACTCTGGGCGACGCGGGGAGCCTGCCACTGGTGGCGGCCCTTGAAGCCAACAGCGCCCATCCGGTCGCCAGAGCCCTGCTGCGGGCCGCCGATGCGAGCACACTGCCGACCGCCAACTCCGTACGACAGATCAGCGGAGCCGGAATCGCCGGCGAGGTCAATGGGCGCACGGTCATCGCGGCCTCGCTGTCCCATCTGGCAGGCCTGGGCATTCTGCCTGCGCGAGCGCTGGAGGAGGCGATCCCCGGGCTGTTGGCGGATGCACTGACTCCCATCGGGGTGGCCGTGGATGGACAGCTGGTGACCGTGTTCGGACTTGGTGACACCCTGCGGGCCGATGCGCTGGAGACGCTGGATCGCTTGCGGGCCCGAGGCTGGAAACCGCGGATCCTCTCCGGGGACCATCCCTCCGTGGTACGCGCGATCGGTGGTCGTCTGGGCCTGGCCGAAGACCGCTGTCTGGGCGGAGTTTCGCCCGAATCCAAACTGCAGATCGTTGAGGGCCTCGCCCGCACGGGCAGAGTGATGATGGTGGGCGATGGGGTGAACGATGCCGCCGCCCTGGCGGCCGCCACCGTTGGCGTCAGCGTGCGCGGGGGTGCCGAAGCCAGCCTGGCCGCCGCGGATGTGTATCTGTCGCGACCCGGATTGCTGCCCCTTGCCGAACTGGTGGCCGGAGCCAGCGGGACGGTGCGAACGATCCGGCTGAACCTTGCTCTCAGTCTGTTCTACAATCTGGCCGGTGCCGGTCTGGCGATGAGCGGCCTGCTCAACCCGCTGGTGGCCGCCGTGCTGATGCCCATCAGCTCATTGACCGTTGTGCTGATTTCGCTCAACAACCGCAGTTTTGGTGCCTTGTCGCCGAATTTGCTGAGGCCAGAACAGGAAACTTCCCCCTGATGCTGCTCGCATCCGCATGATTTGTCGAGGACTCCTCTTCATTGATTGGTACAGCCTCCCGCTGCTCTTGCCGATAGATTTGTCAAACACTGTCATTCTTGACGGCCAACACCGGGACTTGCCCAGCCACGGTCGAAGGAGTTCGAATGTCTCGTTCCGACCCACCTCCCACGCCCTCCGATCCTGCCAGGACAGCCACTCGACTCTCGGAACAGTCCCGCCAACTTCCTTCCTGGTTGAGTCCACTGGCGCTGCTGTTCGCTTTCTCGCTGGTCTTCGCCGGCCTGCTTGGAATGTTCCGGGTTGCCTACCATACCAGCCAGAAGAACAATCTGGTCGCCTATGGCGAAATGGTGAGTCGCAACATTCTGCTGCACATGGGCGGGAACGAAGACTACCTGAAATTGCTGGAAGAATCCCGGGCTTCGGGCGACCTGTCCGTTTCACGGTTCGAGGACCTGGCTGCCCGGTATTCATTGTCCCACCCGGAGCTTGTCTGCTTCAATTGGGTTGACAAGGATTACGTGATCCGGAGTGTTGCGCCTCTGGCAGGCAACGAGCAGGTGATCGGATTGAGACTGGATCTTCCCGAGTCGCGGCGGGCTTCCCGATTGGCGCATGATACCGGATCTCCCGCGTACACGAATCTGTTCGATTCCATCCAGGGCGAACTTGCATTCGAGCAATGGGTACCCGTGTTCGAAGGCACGGAATTCATGGGGCTGCTGGGGGCCGTCTACTCGGTGAACAGGTTGCTGGACAAGGCCCGGTCCGACGTGCCTCATGGCAATATCCAGCTGGCCGTGATCGACCGCAACGGACGTACTCTTGTCGGCCCGATTCTTGACGAAGGCGATGATCGCGATCTGAGCCATGAAATCCCCATGCTGCCCGGGGCGCTGGAAACTCATCTGAGATTCAGCCAGTCGGGGCACGGCACGCTGTACTACGTGCTGCTGTTGCTTCAGGGACTGTGTTTCATGCTGGTTCTGGCGATGACGTACTACGTGATCAGTCTCAAGCGTGAAATGAGATCCAGGCGTGCCGTCGAGCGGGAGCTGAAGTACAACGAGGAACTCTATCGTACTCTGGTGGAGTCCATGGCCGATGGAGTGGTGCTTCATGGCGCCGATGGAAGCGTGCTGGCGGCCAATCCGAAGGCCTACGAGTTCGAGGAGATCACCGGGTGCTCATTGCTCCTGGAGCCAGGCCATGTCAGGCCCTGGGCCGTGGTCCGCGAAGATGGCAGTCCGCTTGCGGAAGCGGAACACCCCTCGCGTCTGGCACTCGCGACCGGCAAAGCCCAGAATGCATTCCAGCTGGGCGTTGGCCAGAACGAGGAAGAACGGATCTGGCTGTCTACAAACAGCAGACCGATGTTTCGCGACGACTCCAGCAAACCCTACGCGGCAGTGACCACGTTCCACGACGTCACCGAGACCCGTCGAGCCGCGCACGCCCTGGCGCTCAGCGAGTCCAAGCTGCGCTCGATCCTGGAAAACGCCGGCTTCGGCATCTCACTGATCAGTCCCGAAATGGAAGTGCTGGAGATGAACCAGCAGATGCGGAACTGGTTTCCGGGCGTCAACTGCGCCAGCAGGCCCCGCTGTTTCGAGGTGTTCAACACACCGGCTCGGGATACGGTCTGCGATGGCTGCCCAACGTTCCGGACACTGCTGGATGGCCGTGTGCACGAAGCGATCACGACCACTCCGGCTGGCAAGGAGACCTTTCATTTCCGGGTCGTGTCATCCCCGCTGAAGGATCCCGACGGCACCCTGAGCGGTGTCATCGAAATGGTCTCCGACATCACCGAGACCCTCCGATTGGAAGAGCAGCTGCTGCAGGCGCAGAAACTGGAAACCGTCGGTCGCCTGGCCGGTGGCGTGGCGCACGATTTCAACAACATGCTGGGCGTGATCATCGGCACCGCCGATCTGGCCCTGTCGCAGTTGCCCCCGGACTCACCTCAACGGCGTGCTCTCGAGGACATCCTGGATGCGGCCGACCGCTCGAGTCGGCTGACACACCGGCTGCTGGCCTATGCCCGCAAGCAGGCCTACTCGCCCCGGAAGATTGATCTGAAAGATACACTGGCTGCCATGCTGGAGATGTTGCGCCGCCTGATCGGTTCCGATGTCGAGCTCAAGTGGAATGCCGGGATGGAATCGCTGCCGTTGTTCATGGATCCGAGCCAGCTGGACCAGGTGCTGACGAATCTGTGTGTCAACGCCAGGGATGCCATCAATGGCACGGGATGCATCACCATCACCACGCGTGCCGTGGACACCAGCGAAGGCCTCGAAGACGCCTTCGGTGACATCGAGACCAACCGCTACATCCTGCTCTCGGTGGGTGATACCGGGTCGGGCATGGATCATGCCACGCGCATGCAGATCTTCGAACCCTTCTTCACTACCAAGGAAGTGGGCAAGGGCACGGGGCTGGGCCTCTCGACCGTGTACGGAATCGTGCGCCAGAACCGTGGCCTGATCAGAGTGAAGAGCGAACCGGGCCAGGGATCTCTCTTCGAGATCTTTCTGCCGCGCCATCTGGATGAACGCCGATCGAGCAAGCAGATCCAGGTGGAAACGCCCGTCGTGACCGGACACGAGACCATTCTGGTGGTCGAAGATGAACCGGGAATCCTGGCCCTCGCCACGCGCATGCTCGAGCAGCACGGCTTTCATGTGCTGTCAGCCTCCGGGCCAGATGCGGCGCTCGAGATCTCGAATGGATACGAGGGGGTGATCCATCTGCTGTTGACCGATGTGGTCATGCCCGGCATGAACGGGCGGGACCTGGCGCAGCGGATCCAGGCCTCCAATCCCATGCTGCGCACGCTGTTCATGTCGGGATACGCCAGTGAAGTGATCCTGCCAGAGGAAGCGAACAGCCCGACCTTCCAGTTCCTGCACAAACCGTTCAGCATGTCCCAACTCATGCACAAGGTGGGCCAGGTACTGGAAACCCAGTCGACCTGGCGTTCGGCGCTGCTGGCGCATTCGGCAGCGGAGAACCGGGATCACAGTCCCCATCTCAACGAATTGTGACAGATTCCTTGCCGTCAAGTGGGACTCCAGCGGAGGAGCAGGATGTCTGTCGTATACGTGCTTGTGCCTCTGGCGCTGCTGATCGTGGCGGTGGCTCTGGGAGCATTCATTCATTCGGTGCGCAAGGGCCAGTTCGACGATCTGGATACTCCCGCGCACCGGATGCTCATCGATGATGAATTCCAGCCCGCCCCACCGACCCCACCTGAGTCCGGGACCCGCGAGCGGCCCGGCGGGAGCTCGTCATGAACGACCGTCCCGGATTGCTGTTGCTGGATCTGGATGGCACGGTTCACGAAGATGGCCTGCCCCTTCCCGGTGCCATTGAAGCACTTCAGCGGATCCGGGCCGCGGGCATCGGTTTGATGTTCGTGACCAATACCACCTCGATTCCCAGCGGGACGGTTCTGGAACGCCTGGCCGGCATGGGCTTTCCGGTGGACTCCTCCCGGCTGATGACTCCCCTGGCGGCTGCCCGTCAGACCCTGGGCACCATGGGCCTGACGAGAGTGCGTGCCCTCGTGCGGGAAGCCGCCCTCACAGATCTGGCGGGCCTGACATTGCTTGGACCCGAGGACGAAGGCGCCCAGGCCGTGCTGGTGGGGGATCTGGGAGCCGGCTGGAGTTACCAGGTCATGAATCGGGCCTTCATGGACTTGATGGATGGTGCCCGACTGGTCTCGTGCCAGGCCAATCGCTACTTCCGCAAGGGCGGACGTCTTGTGCTGGACGCGGGGCCATTCGTCGCCGCACTGGAGTACGCAGCATCCTGTTCAGCAGTCCTGGTGGGCAAACCGTCCGCTGATCTGTTCCTCAATGCCGCCCGTGCCGTACTCCGGGATGGTCTTGATGCCGGTCTGAAGGCCGGAGCGGTCTGGATGATCGGTGATGATCTGGAAAACGATGTGATCGCGGCGCGCCGGGCCGGCCTGCGTGCGATGCTTGTCCGCAGTGGCAAGTACCGCCGCGACGATGAAGACCGGGCGCAGCGGCATTCGGACGCTGTTCTCGACGGCGTCGCCAGTCTGCCGGACTGGCTTGGGCTTTGATCCTTTGCCCCTCCCTGCCCCCTGGACTCTTTCCGGCCCTCCATGCTGAATATTCTGCCAGTTCTTTTGCTCGGTCTGACGCACATCAAGGCTCGATGGCGAGTAGCTTCGCAGATTCCCCCCCAGGGTTGAAAGCTCTTCCAAGCACGATAGCCGACCCCATGTGAGTATTCGTTGGTGTCCGGCTGATTCCCTGCCGGGATCGTTGGTTGCTGGCAGACAGGATCAGCTGCGACTCTGGAGTGTGCAAGATGGTCATACGCAAGTTTTCGGAAAAGGACAGCAGGACGGACAGCCCGGCTTCCCGACTGCCCCAGACGAAAATGAATCCTTATGGTGCCCCTGAAATCACCGCGACCGAAGCTGCGGACCTGATCGCCGAAGGCGCTCTGCTGCTGATGGATGTGCGTGAAGACGACGAGATGGACGGTGCCCGCCTGATGGCTCCCACCACGGTTCACGTGGCGCTGAGTCGTCTCAGCACCGACCAGGAATCCGCACTCGGACCTGAGTTCCGCAACAAGGAAACCCGGATTGCCGTGATCTCGGACCACGGGGTGCGCAGCGCCCAGGTGACCATGTGGCTGCGCCGCAAGGGCTGGCGCCATACGGTGAACGTGCGCGGCGGATATCAGGCCTGGCAACGCGAAGTCAAGGGTCGGGTCGACTCCCACTGAGAGTTCCCATTTCTTCCTTTCGGCGCGGAGTCTCTTCGGAGGCTCCGCGTTTTTCATCTTGGGCGGGTAGCCCGAAAGCGGGCGAGGTGGGTGGCCCGGGAGTGTCCACCGCTGAAGATTTCACCATTTTCGGCAGCCATGCAACCGATTGCCGGCGGGATGACTCTTGTGCGCTGAAAGGAGATGACCGGCATTGATCACAAACCCCGATCGATTCTGGACCCTGCTGAAGCCCCTCTACTCCCAGGCGGAAGCCTTTGCGCGCTACATGGCGCCCCGCAACTGGGAAGATGTGCTGCAGGAATCCCTGCTGAAGGCGCTCCAGGCGCTGGACAGCCTGAACGATGAAGCGAGCTTCAAGTTCTGGCTGTTCCGGATCATCGCCAACGAGACCAAACGCGGGGCCCGGCGGGAGTTCTGGAAACGCTTTCTGCCCATGGAACTGGAACATGGCGAGACTCGCGAGCTTGCCTCGGATCCGGATCCGGCACTGCGACTGGATCTTCAGCATCTGAAGACGGCCATTCTGCGCCTGCCTTCGATGCGCCGTGAGACCCTGTTGCTGTACCACGTGGCTGGACTCTCCGTGGCCGAGATCGCCGACCTGCGCAAGGAAAGCCAGGGCGCGATCAAGTCGCGGTTGAGTCGCTGCAGGCAGGAATTGCGCGTGGCGCTCGACGGAGGCACGTCCTTGTCGGTCATCCGAGGAAAGACTGTGAAGGAGCTGGATCATGACATCGAGCAATGCATCCAACAGGCCCGGGCGGACTGAGTCCCGTCCCGATGAGCGACGGCTGGAGCACGCTCTTGACGCCCTCGGACGCGAGCCTGCCAGCCTGAGCATGGAGGTGATGCGCGTCCGGGTGGAGCGGGCAGAACAGGCGATCCATTCCGGCAGCACACACTCAGCGAGAGGATGGCGAACCATGGCAACACGGAAACTGATGAATCTGAAGACACTCGTGGCAATCAGTCTGCTGGCCCTGGTGGCCGCCTGCAGCGTGCCGATGGAAGTGGAAGAGGAAACCGGGCGACAGTTCGTGATTCGCACCAGCGATTCCGGACCCGTGCTCGAGGACCTGCGTTCGGGCAACTGGCAGGTGGGCGAACTGAAGGTCTGGGAACAGGAGAATGGCGAGACCATCGTTCTGGCGGACCTGCTGTCCGCGGGAGACGATGCCGAACTGCACTTCAGCGAGCTGCCCGGGGTGCTGGACCTGCAGTCCAAGGCGCTTGTCGAGACGGTATCACGCAGCATGTTCGGCCAGATGCTCAACACCATGTTCGAAGTGCATGTCAATACCACGGGCATGAGTGACGAAGAGATCAACGCCGCGATCAATGGCCAGCTGGGTGAGCAGGGCTTCCCCGGAAGCGTGATGATCACACGGGATCCAGACAGCCAGCACCTGGAAGTCCAGGTGGATGCCGATGACCTGGAAGGTCTGGGAGCCGAAGGTGGACAGGTGTTCATCGCCCTGGATGAGGATGCCACCGTCGACGGTGACGGCAACGCGACCGAGAGTCGCATGCGGGTGCGGCTGTCCGATGGTGGATTCAGCGACATCAATGGTGAGATGAGCGACGAGCAGATTCGCGCCATCGTCAGGCAGCAGCTCGAGGCGGATGGGGTGAACCCCGACGACGCCAGCATTTCCATCACCCGGATGCCCGCTGAAGACGGTGCCAAGGCCAGAGTCGAGATCGGCGTCCAGGTGGAAAGCGACGAGCCCGCCGGGAACTGATCCACAACACGAAATGCAAGGCAATCAAACGGGGAGGCCAGCTGGCCTCCCCGTGTCATTTGCGCAGCCAGATCTCCTGGGGGCGAGTCCGCATGCCGGTGAGCGGCCAGCCCAGATCCGGAGTGTCATAGGGGGGCGGGCCTGGCCGGTAGCCGGGCTGCAGGAATTCTTCCAACCAGGGGCGGTCCAGGATCACGGCCGACCAACGCCCATTCTCCAGATCCCGCTTGAGTGCTCGTTCCAGTGAGCGGCGAGCATCACCCTGGGGCCCGCGCAACACATCCAGCAGGGCCATTTCGTGTGCGGCTGTCGGCTTGCCGGCCGTGCTGGCCAGCCAGGCATGGGCGGGCACCCAGACCTCGCCCGGTTGGGCCGCGATCCAGCTCTGAAGTTTCCGGGTGGCCTGCAGGTCCGCCTGGCGGGGTATGTGATCCGTCGGGTCGTACACCAGCAGAGCCAGCTGCAGCAGACAGGCCAGCAGAACAAGACTGTGCCGCAGGTTCTCGCTGCCTTCTGAGGGCAGCACACGAAAGGCCGTCCAGGGATCGTCAAAGGCCGGTTCAAGCAGCAGGTGCAGACTGCGGACTCCCCAGACCGCCAGAAAGGCGAACGCGGGCAGCAGGACATTCAGATAGCCCCCGCTGTGCAGGCGTCCCAACCAGGCACTGCCCACGAATCCCAGGGCCAGAGCCAGCAGCCAGACCAGTTCCCGGTCGCGACGCGCATACAGCCATTGCACGGCCAGAAAACACACGGCCAGAGCAAGAATGGGCAGTGGCCCCACCAGATCGAAGCGCCAGAATCCCGCCAGAGCCGACAGTTCGATCCCATGGCCGGCCGGCAGTTCGAAGACGTAGTAATTGAACCATCCCGAGCTGACGTGATTCAGCCACACCACCAGCAGACTGAGCCCCACCAGGGACAGCCCCGGGAAAAGCCAGCGCCGCAACCCCCGCCCGAAGAGCAGCGTGTACAGCACCATCGGCAACAGCACCACCAGCGCGCTTTGTTTGGTCAGAAATGCCGCCAGGCAGAACAGGGCACCCAACAGATGACTCCACCACGGAGTCGCCTGCCCGTCGCTGCGCGGTTCCAGAGCCATCCATGCCGCCAGCAGGAACATCAGAGCCAGCGAATCCACGCGTGCCAGATCGAACCACGCCCCCCCAAGTTCGAAACAAGCGGCATACAGACCGGCGCCAACCACACTCCACCAACCACTGGCCGTGCGACGGAAGACCAGCTGGGCGATCAGCCCCAGGCTGATCAGCCAGGCCACCGTGGAAAGCACGCGCATGGGGAGGAACGGGGAGGAGGGGTTCACCGGCAGCCAGGCGGCGATCTCGAAGTACAGTGGAGTATAGAGGAACGGAGTGAACTCCACGGTGGGCGCCGTGTACAGCTCCTGACCGGTCTGCAGGCGCTGGACCTGGGCCAGCGAGCCGCCTTCCATCCACTCCAGTTCAGCCGGCCAGGCCGACCGTGTGATGGCGATGGCCAGCGCGCACAGAATGAAAATGCCCGCCAGGAAACCCACCACCCAGCGCAGCACGGATGGCAGTTGCCAGCTCAGACGATCCATTCCACCACCTCCCGACAGGGGCACTCCCTTGCGCGGATCACGCATGCATCACTCAATCGCCGAACTCTTCCTTGTAGTCGGCGATGGATGCCTGGATCACGTGGGTGGCCTGCTCGCGGTCGTAGATGCCGTTGATCACGGTGCGCGGCTCTTCGCCGTGGATCAGCTTGTATGTGCTGAAATAGTGGCGCAGACGCTCCACCAGCGCACCGGGCAGATCGCCGATGTCGCGAGCATTGCCCCAGATGTTGTCGTTGGCCAGGACGGCTATGATCTTGTCGTCGGCCTCGCCGTGGTCGATCATCTGGAGACCGCCGACCACCCGCGCACTGACGATCATCTCGCACTTGGTGATGGGGCGTTCGCTGAGCACGCAGATGTCCAAAGGATCTCCGTCCCCCTTGGCCGAACCGGGGCTGAGCGCCTGCACCCGGCGTCCGCAATAGGTGCGCGGAATGAATCCGTAGAGCGCGGGGGCGACCGAGGAGGTCCGCTGGGGCCGATCGACACGCAGATAGCCGGTGACCTTGTCCACTTCGTACTTCACCAGGTCGAAGGGTGTCAGTTCAATGAAGGCGTTCACGATTTCCGGGCACTCGGGTCCCGGTTCCAGTCCGTGCCAGGGATGCGGGCGCCAGCGGTAGAAGGGGGGTTGAAAGGCCATGGGCTTGTCCGGCGGCTGGGGGATCATCAAGAGATCCCGGTGAATCAGCGGGTGCACCCAGCACCCGCCCGTTGGATCACCGCCCAAGGTAGGACTTTGGCCCGGCCCGTGCCCGGCGTGGGCAAGGATTCCGGAACGGGGCCACATTCCATGAAATGGCCGGCATCCCGCAGGATACCGGCCATTGTGAACGATGCGTCACTCCACGTGTTACGGAAGCTGGGTCAGCTCCAGTGCGGCGACCTGTCCCTGGCGCGCCAGATTCATCGCTTCGCCCAGGATGCGTGCCGCTTCCTGGGGGGCATGGAAGCCCATGGAATTCTCGGCGGCAATGTAATCCAGACGCCACTGAGCCTGACGCTGGAATTCACGCGCGGGCTGCAGGGCCAGACTGTCCACTCCCGCGATCTTGGCGGCCTGGATGGCATCCAGCAGGTCCATCAGGGCATCGCCGCCACTCTGGAGCAGGCGATGATTGCGATCCTGGATCTGGTCCACCCGGGCTTTCAGTTCCTCTTCGGGGAAGTGGTGGCAGGTCTGGCAGGCCCGATTCACGTTCAGCAGGGGGCTGCGCACCCAATGGTCCGACACCTTGCTGGCGCCTTCACGCATGTAGGGCATGTGGCAATCGGCGCAGGAGACTCCGGATCGGGCATGGATGCCCTGACTCCAGAGTTCGAACTCGGGATGCTGGGCTTTCAGGATTTCAGCACCGGTCTCCTTGTGTTTGTAGTCGAAGAAACGCTTGCCGTCATCGAATGTGGTGGCGTCCCAGTGGGCTTCGGCATTTTCGACCTTCAAACCCTGACTCCAGGGGAACTCAAGCGGCATCTTGCTTGAGCAGTAATACTCCACATGACACTGCCCGCAGACGAAGGAGCGCATCTCCGAGCGGCTGGCTTCGGTGTTGGGGTCATAGGGCACGCTGCGATCGCCGGCGCGCCAGCGTTCGACCGAGGGCATCATCGGCAGGGGTGCATCGGAACCTGCAAGGGCCTGGATGCCATTGATGAACCCGGGGCGTGTCACGCGCAGACGCATGCTCTCGGGATCGTGGCAATCCACGCAGGAGACGGGGTGGGCATTGCCGCCATCGTGCAGCTTCTGATTCATCTCCTGGTAGGACAGCTTGTAGGATTCCTCGAAACCCTTCATGGCATCGCCATCGCCCAGTTCGCGGTAGAGCGGCATGATCGAGGCGTGGCAGTGCAGGCAGGACCCGGTCTGCGGTTTCGAGAGGCGCTCGGTCGATTCCTGATCGCTGAGCATGTAGGCGTGTCCGCGACGATCCCGGTAATCGATCGAGAAGGCATAGCCCAGAAACATGCGTTTGAGCCAGGGGTCGCGTTCGATCTTCTCCGCGGGCATGGCCTCGCTGCCCCCGTGTCCGCCGAAGCGGGTTCTGGTGGATGTGGCGGTGCGCAGGTAGGAGTCATACTGCTGGGGCCAGTTGATGCCCCACTTGGCCGGATCGGTGTCGTTCTCGCCCACCTCGGTCAGGCGCACCCACGGGCTGCGGGCTTCGGATTTGCGCTCGAAGATCGAGACCAGAACCATCGTCACCATGGCCGTGATACCGGCAATGGCAACCAACAACAGGAGAAAGCCCCAGGGACTCTTGCGGGGGCGGTCGTGTGTTCCATGTTGGGTACTCACGGGATCATCCTTTCACTGAAATCATTGCGTTCGGGTCCGCCAAGGCCTGTCGTCTCGCCATGTCCCACGGACGCATGGCAATGCACACAACTGACCGCATCGGGTTCCAGCGCCATGCCGGGGGCCATGGCGTGCACCATGTCACCATGGCAGCGCAGGCAGTTCTCCTGAAGGATGCGGCTGTTGCCGGGCTTGATCATGATCGGTTCGTGAAAATCCTGCAGGGTGAAGCCCTTGGAATGATGCCAGCCGTTGGATGCCTTGGCCAGCAGCTTGGGGATCAGGGAAACCGGCAGGTGGCAGTCGACACAGACCGCGGAGGTGTGATGGCTGGCCTTCTGCCAGGATGAGTACTGTGGTTGCATGATGTGGCAGTTCACGCAGGCGGCCGGGTCGCTGCTGAAGTAGGAGAGCCCCTCCCCGTAGCGAAAGGTGAAGGCGCCCAGGCCAAGCAGAATGCCCGTGGCCGCCACCAGGGCCAGACTGTGTCGGGTTGCCCAACCCCGATCGGTGCCGGGCCGGGATGTGACCCGTGACGGAATGGTCATGCGGACCTCCGGAATGGTGTTCGGAATGTGAACACGGAATCGCGACGGCGATAGAGTACCAATCCAGTCCTTGATTCTCCAACAGTCTCAAGGGGATTTTTGTGATGCATCGAACTTTTTGTCTACAATTTTGCCCAATGTCAAGCGTCCGCTTGATCCATGTCAAGCCGTGCGCGATGGTCGGGGGAGGCAAGCTGTTTTGCGTACCACGGGGAGTCAGCGTCAGGCGGCAAGGGCCGCCCTTCTGGGCATGTCCTGTGAGTCAGGCACGGTTCGGCCAGCAGCCGAATGGGTGCGTCAGCAGCGAGCGCCGGCGCGATGTTTGCGACTGGTGGCGTCGTGTTGCGGCAAATGGGGGGCGCAAACAGCGTGACGGAAGCCCGTCTGCTGCACGCTGCGTGAACGTGAAATCGGGCATGGCTGATTCAGGGATTCAATTTCTTCAGAATCAATCATTTGTGGCAAGTGGGACCCCTTCGGGCAAGAAACCGCCCAGCGTCAGACATTCGTCTGACCCTTGTACTGCACTCTTTATTATTGTGGCGCGCTGGAAAACTACGTCAGGCGGGCCCGTTCCGGGGGTTCCCACTGTCACTCCCTTTGAACAGGATCCATCATGAAAACCTTTTCGACTCTCATCATGTCGCTGCTGGTCTCCGTGCTGGCGCAAGCCCAGAGCGCCTGGTGGACGCCCGCCGAACCCGAACTGGGCGATGCGGTCACCATCTATTACGACGCGGTGGCCGGAGCCCTGCCCAATGGTGCCAGCAATCTGATTCTGCACTGGGGTGTCAACGAAACCGGCCCAGGAGGTTGGGAGACACCGCCTTCCAACATCTGGCCCGCCGGCACCACAGTGTGGGTGGATGGCATCGCCGCCCGCACGCCCATGATTTCCCAGGGGAACGGTGTCTTTTCCGTGCAGATCAGTCCCACGGTGGCCATCACGTCCATCCATTTCGTGGTCACCGACGGCACCAACTGGGACAGCAACGCCAACCTGAACTGGAATGTGTACTTCGGTGATCCTCCGGTCTTCGCCGATGTCTGGCATCGTTTCATCTTCGATCCCGCCAGCGAATTCTATTCGGGGGACGCCAGCATCACCCAGGTGCATCTGGCAGGTACCTTCAACAACTGGAGTTCCTCCGCGGACAACATGCTGCCCGGCCCGGCCGGCACCTGGATCCTGGACAAGGTGATTCCCGAAGGGTTCCACCAGTACAAATTCGTGGTCAACACGGGGGGCTGGACCTGGGACCCGGACAATCCTGTGCAGAACTCCAACGACAACAACAATTCAGTGCTCGAACTGGTCCCGTCCACGGATCCCGTGTTCATCGGTTTCGACCAGCCCGACAATCTGGTCGTGAGCGTCCCCCAGACACTTGCTCTGACGGCCAGCTTCCGCGATCCCGACACGGGCGCTCCCATCGACTGGGAAACCGTCGAGGTGGAGCTGGACGGCGATGCCACCATGGATTACACGGTGCTGGCCAACACTCTCTCAGTGGACCTTGACCTCAACACAGAAGGGCGTCACACCCTGCGCATCCGTCTGGAAGATGAAGAAGGCGATCGTACCGACGTGGAGTACGCGGCGGGCTACTGGAGCGAGGGCTGGCATGCCGTGGATCCCGACAACGACGACGACGGCCCCGGCGTCTGGAACTATCCCACCCCCTTCGACGGCTACGCCGACCTGCAGGCCCTGCATCTCTGGGAAGCCGCCACCGGCGACACCTTGCGCCTGGGCGTGGAGCTGGATCTGGTACACGACTACAGCCGCGTGGTGCTGATGCTGACCTCCGACATCCAGGCTTCGAAGAGCGGGGACCATCTTGCCGAGGAGCTGCGCACGCCCGACTGGGCTGCCGGCGGTATGCTGGTGACTCTTGTCGCACCCGGATCGACCAGCCTGAATCCAGCCGAGGACAACCGTTTCGTGCTGGCGCACACTCCCTTCACGGCGGGCCCCGCGATCGATGTGTGGCAGGAAGGCAACGCCCTGTACGCCAACCTGCCCATGGACATTCTCGAAGAGCATCTGGGAAGCTGGCAGGAAGAGTGGTATCTGGCCGCGTACACGGTGCTCGACGGAGTGCAGCCCATTGAAGGAGGCGTGCTCGAGATCACGCCCACCACGGGCGGCTTGGCCGAGAACTGGGACTGCGACGTCTACGACCTGATGAACGTGGGTTACGCGCTCAATGAAGACCGGATTCTGGCCAACAACAACATCGCGCGCACCAGCACCCTGGATGGCACCGATCGTGGCTTCGCCGCGATCCTGCCCGGGCAGGTCGGTCCCCACATGGCAGCACCGGGGCCGGTGGTCAACATCCTCACCCGCGGAGCCAGCACGGTGGTGCCTTTCAAGACCATCGCCGGCACGGTCACCGCCAATGCAGTGGGCACGGTCAGCCTGATCCACACCACCGAGTCGGGGCAGACCACCCTGGACCTGAGCATCAACGGCAACAGCTGGAGCACCTCGCTGAACCTCGAGGACGGGCTGAATACCTTTCAGGCCACCGCTGTGGATGGAGAAGGCGAGCAGGGCAGCAGCGCGCTCATGGAGTATACGCTGGCGCGCAATCATGCCCCCCGCCCGGTGGTGGACGTGAGCCTGCACGCCGACGGATACATCCGGCTCTACGGTGGCAATACCATGGACATGGACGGGGACATCTCCAGCTGGAGCTGGACGGCCGAAGCGGGCAACCCCGAAGAACTGGTCTTCACCAATGCAGGCAGCAGCATCGCGCGCATCGAGAGCCTGCCCACCACACCCGGCGAATATCGTGTGCGTCTTACGGTGAACGATGCCGAAGGTCACAGCGACTGGGCGATCGGTCAGTTCGCGGTGGAGAACGGCGCCATTCTGCCCGTGGGCGAAACCGGTTACCCCACCTGGGTGCGGGACGCCATCGTCTACGAAGTCTACCTGCGCAGCTTTTCCTCATCACAGGACCTGGACGGACTGACCGCACGCCTGCAGGAGATTGCCGATCTGGGCGCCAATTGCATCTGGCTGATGCCGATCTTCGAAGGCCCCAGCGATCACGGCTATGCCATCAACGACTACTACGCGATCGAAGCGGATTACGGCACCCAGGAGGATTTTGACGAGCTGGTGAGTGCCGCCCACGCGCTGGGCATCCGCATCGTGCTGGACATGGTGATCAATCACAGCAGCATCGACCATGCCTGGATGCGCGAAGCCCAGGAACACGGCAACTACACCCAGTACAAGGGTTACTACGACTGGAACGTGGACGGCACGCCCGCTCACTATTACGACTGGGATTCGCTGCCCAACTTCAACGTGAGCAATGCCGACCTCAAGCACGAAATCTTCGAGATGTGCCGCTACTGGGTCGAGGAGCGCGGCGTGGACGGCTACCGCTGCGATGTGGCCTGGGGGCCGATGGAGCGTGACGCCCAGTACTGGAACGAATGGCGTCGCGAGATCCGTCGCAAGCGCCCCGACCTGCTGCTGCTGGCGGAGGCCAGCGCCAACGACTTTACGATCTACAACAACCGCTTCAACCTGGCTTATGACTGGGATCTGTTCCACAGCGTGATCCAGAGTTTCGACACGGTCACCCCCTCCGCCATGCAGGACCGGATTTCGAACCTCGGTTTCTGGCAGCCCGACAACGCGCTGGCCTTCCGTTTTCTCGAGAATCACGACGAGGATCGCCTGATCAACGTGGTGGGTGAAGCCTCTTCGCGCTTGGCGGCCACCCTGGTCATGACCGCCCCCGGTGTGCCCCTGATCTATTCGGGCCAGGAAGTGGGCGAGACCTCGCCGCGCGGGCTGATCAACTGGAATGACGCCCTGAACCTGCGCCCCTTCTACCAGCATCTTTGCGAGCTGCGCAACGAGTATCCTCAGTTCCGCACCAACCGGGTCGACCAGCGCGTGAACGACACGCCCAGTCAGGTCTATTCCTACGCCCGCGTGGGTGAGAATCCCGCGGCCGAGGGTGTGATACTGGTGGCCCTCAACCAGAGCGACAATTCGCGCACCGTGGGCATTGAGCTGGACCCGGTGGCCTGGGGCATGGACAGCGGCATCTGGTACGCGACACACCTGATGAACGGCACGGTGATTCCATTCACCAACGGACTTCCCACGGACGTGGATCTGTTCCTCGCGCCCCGCGAAGGCGGGATCTGGCTGATCGCCGATCACAGTGTGCAGGTCGAGGTGGCCGAGCCGGTGGTGCCGGTCAGCCAGTTCAGTCTGGACCCGGCCTGGCCCAATCCGTTCAATCCCGACACGGTGATTCCCTTCGCGGTGCCCCAGGCGGGCCCCGTGCAGGTTGCGGTATACAATCTCGCCGGTCAGCAGGTGGCCCTGCTCGTCGATGGTGAGCTGGCGGCTGGCCGTCATCTGGTGCGCTGGCGCGCCGATGGTCTGGCCAGTGGGGTGTACTTCGTGCATGCCCGCGCCGGTGGCGAGATCCGCACCCAGAAAATCACCCTGCTGAAGTAGAGGACCCCATGACACGCATTGGATCGATCCTGCTGGCAGGATTGCTGCTGGCCTCCGCCCTGTGCGCCCAGGTCCGGGTCACGCTGGATGCGCCGGATCTGGTCACCGTGCGACACGGGGGAAGTCTGACCGCCGACGAACTGGACGGCTTGCGCATCGTGGGTGTACACTGGAATGCCAACGGCGAATTGGACACCCTGCAGCTGAACCCGTCCTTGTTGAATGCACGTGCGGTCGACGGCATGCTCGAGCTGCGCTTCTCCATGCTGTCCAGCCAGCTCTTCAGCCTGCAGAGCCAGTACACGCTGACGCTCGACGATGGCCGCAGCTGGCCCGTGCTGCCCGAAGGCATCTATCCCGACTGTGATCCAGACGCACGCCTGGGCTGCACCCTGCAGGGTCGCCGTGGTGAGTTCAGGCTCTATTCACCGCGTGCCAGCCAGGTCCGGGTCAATCTTTATGCCAGCCCGGATGATCCGCAGCCCATGCGCCATCTGGACGCCGAACCTCAACCCGACGGCACCTGGATCGCGCGGGCGAAGAACCTCAAGGGCGTATCCGCCTGGACCTGGAGCCAGCGCGCGCCTCTGGGAGTCGCCGAGTGGTCCGATCTGGACCAGGAATTCGCCGACCCCTGGTCGCGCGCCGTGGCCACGCGGAATACCTATGGACACACGGGTCGCACTCTGCTGCGTGTGCCAAAGTATCACTGGAAGAACGGCCGCGAGAAGGTGAAGCCCCGCGAGCAGTGGATCCTGTACGAAACGCACCTGCGTGACCTGAGTGCCGATCCCAGCGCGGGAGTGGCCTCGCCGGGATCGTACAAAGGATTTCTGGACCCGGCGGGCAAGGGTGGCCTGAACCACCTGAAGCGACTGGGGATCACGGCGGTGGAGTTTCTGCCCCTGCAGGACTTTGGCAACATCGAACTGGATTACGACAGCCCCGAGACCTTCATCCGCAACACCTGGAACTCCTGGGAGCGCAACCACTGGGGCTACATGACCAGCTACTTCTTCGCGCCGGAGTCCTGGTACGCCAGCGAGTCCAGCCACGTGCGCGGTGAGTGGAGCGGAGTCAGCGGGCGTCAGGTCAGCGAGCTGAAACAGGTGGTGGACACGCTGCATGGGGCGGGCATCGCCGTGGTGATGGACGTGGTGTACAACCATGTGGCCCAGTACGACGAGAACTGCTTCAAGCGCCTGGACCCCTGTTACTGGTTTCGGCTGGAAAACAATGGCGATTACGCGGGCACCTCCGGCTGCGGCAACGACTTTCGCACCGAACGCCCGCTGGCGCGCAGGATGATTCTGGAGTCACTCGAGCACTGGATTGACGAGTATCGCATCGATGGCTTCCGCTTTGACCTGGGCGCGATGATCGACGACGAGACCCTGCGCCAGATCCACACACTGCTCGCGAGTCGCGATGTGTTCCACACGGCGGAACCCTGGGGCGGCGGCGAGTACGAACCGCAGCTGTTCGCGAAGCTCGACTGGGCCTGGTGGAACGACATCTACCGCGTGGACCTGCGGGGACGCTCACCTCAGGAGGCCCAAGGATTCATCTTCGGCTCCCTGCATCCAGAAAGTTCCGCTGAACGCTTGAGCGCCGGCATCCAGGGCTCCACGACCGAGTCCGACGGATTCAATTCCGACCCGCTGCAGGCCGTGAACTATGTGGAGTCTCACGACGACAACACACTTTCCGACTGGGTGCGCATCGCGCTTGGCAAGGCCGATGAGCACACGGTGGTCGACTGGGACCAGCGACTCGAGTTCATGACTCTCGATGAAGACGAACTGGCCATCCAGACTCTGGCCGCCTTCCACCTGCTCACCAGCGCGGGCCTGCCGATGCTGCACAGTGGTCAGGAACTGGGACGCAGCAAGCTGGTCTCGCCCGGACCCGAAGCGGGTGAGACGGCGGGACGCATCGATCACAACAGTTACGAGAAGGACAGTCCAACCAACTGGATTCCCTGGGAGCTGGCCGATCTGAACCGGGTGCTGCTGGAGAACACGGCCGCACTCTGCCGCTATCGTGTGGCACATCCTGAACTGGCCACCGCACCTCGCCGACTGCTGCTGCCCGCCGACGGCCAGACTCTGGCCTGGGTGCTCGAGGATGGCAGCATCGCCGTGGTACTGAACAGTTCCCCGGGAGATACACTCAGTCTGGACCTGCCCGCGCGCATGGACCTGCGTCTGTCTGCGGGCAGTGTCAGGCTGGAAGGGGTGGGACCACTGGTTCTGGGGCCCCGGAGCGCCGCCGTGCTTGAATTGCGCCCCGCCTACGGCTCAGGAAAGAAGTGAGCGCGGCCCGGACCCCCGGGCCCGGGCTGGGATGAACTCTGTTTGTCGTCACGAAACTCCGGCCCCATGGACGTCGCACATGCGAGGACCATGGGGCCGATTTTCGTCCGTGCGCTGCCCCGGGTGACAAGGGCAGGGTGTGCAGATCCTTTACAGGCTGAACAGCGCGCGATTTGACCTCTGTCAAGCAATCGTCATGTGCGCCTCCGCGCCAGAATGGGTGCGCCCCGATTCTGCTCGAAAATGGCTGGAATCGCTGCATTGACCCCACATTTTCCCCACCGATCTTCCCGAATTCACCCCCGAAGCCACGAGGATGACAACATTTTTGCATGTCAGTCCAAGTCCTTGATAATCAACAACCAAGGCTCATCGCAACTGGTCGGAGTTTTGCATGTATTGTCAGGCTTGATCGCTGGTTTCGAATTCATCCGTCGTTGAAAGAGGTTCTCCTGTCCATGAATGTGTCGCACCTGCCGTTCTTCCTGCTGTCCTTCGCGACCTACGCTCTTGCTGCCGGTACGGCCGGTGTAGCCACCATCGCACCGCAGTTGCTGGGAACCTCGCCCGTGCCCGGATTCGATTCCCGGATCACGGGATGCACGCTGGCGCCCGCCGGCAACTGCCAGCGGGCTGCCGCCGACCTGACGCTTGCGGGTCTGGCCTGGCTCGACGGCAGCACCGTGATCCGTCTGGGCACGCTCGCCCCCTGGGCCGGGGATGCCGGAACCAGCCTGCAGATCGTGGCGGGCGCACAGCGGCTTGTGATCCAACCTACTGCGGCGGTTCACGTGCCGGGTGCCACGCGCCTCGATGCGCGACTGGACGATGCCAGGGGCGGCACTCCCGTTGCCGCGGTCCTGCAATCCATGCCCGGCGCGGCCGTGGTGGAACTCTGGTTGCGAGGGGCCTTGTTCAAGGAGGCGGACAACCCCGTGCTCCAGACCGTGCGCGAGGGCCGCGTGCTGGACAGCATCTCCCTGCGCGACGGCGAACGCACGGACCACAGCGTGGCTTTTCTGCATCACGGCAACCAGGGGCTGACCTGGACCGATGTGCTCTGGGGCAACGAGCCCAGCAGCAACGAGCAGCACTGGGCCGACTACCTGAACACGGGCAGCACCCACAATGGTTTCGACGAGCTGTTGGGTCTGCATGACCTGCTGAACCTGCCGGTGAACCTGCAGATCGCCGGCCCCCTGCAGACGGCCGCCGAGTGGTATTACCCCGGTGGCGGGGCCGTCGAGGGCTGGAACGACTGGGTCACCCGCGGTGTCAGCGAAGGCTGGGCCGCGCTGGTGGCCAGCGCCTACGCCCAGCACATCATGCCCTTCGTGCAGGACTCGATGAACAACTGGGCCGTATACACCCACACCCAGATGACCGCCTGGCGCTACGGCTATGTGCCGCACACGGCCTGGGTGCCCGAGCGGGTCTGGGTGAGCCCCCAGGATTTCGACGGCAACGGCACGGACACCAGTCCCCACGTGATCGACTGGATCGGCGACAACTGGCTGCCTCATGGCATCTGGGGAGTGGTGCTGGATCAGGAAGAGCACTGCGACTACGAGAACAACTGGGCCAACGACCGGCACATCTACACCATCGACTCACCCGGCCAGGGCAGTCTGAACATCATTCCCATCTCGGGCTCGTTCACCGGCAATTGCCACCATGACGCGGGCGCCGCCTGGAACCAGATCATCACCAGCTCGCCCGATGAACTGCTGCTGTACGCCACCGACTGGGAGGTGGCCGCCGAGGTGGCTGGCTTCCAGGATCAGTTCCCCAGTGCTCTCGAGAACATGATCTGGATCGCCCAGCAAGTCGCGGGCAGTGGCGGCAGTGCCAATGCCGTGACACTGGATCAGGCGATGGGCGGATACACGGGCGGCCCGATCAACCTGCAGAATGGCACCTACGGTCTGCTGGGCGGGCGCGGCGGCTACGGCAGCGACTGGCTGAGCCCGGGCACACACAACTCCTGGTACAGTGACTGGGCCGGAAGCCCTGCCCACAGCGACCAGCACCAGCCCCAGTGGAATTATGGTCAGGTCTGGAATGCCACCTGGAACAACCTGATGAGCTGCCCCACCAACGACCTCTCCGAGACCGCCTGGTACGTGCTGATGACCAACCTCTACGAAACCGGCTGGCACGACGGCAGCGAGATCAGCGGCTGGATCCATCGTTACGCCTCGCACATCAAGAACGCCAATGTCTATGCCGAAGCCTCGCGCTGGGTCGATGGCCAGTACGCCAATGCCTGCGCGGCCTACACCAGTGACATCGACATGGACGGGGTCGATGAAGTGGTGCTGCACAACGACCGGGTCTTCGCCGTGTTCGAGAGCACGGGCGGACGCGCCCCCTGGATCTTCAGCAAGGGCCCGGACTACGACGCCTCCGTGGTGGGCAGCTGCAGCGCCTACTGGGTGGAGACCGAAGGCGACTACAACGACGGCGCCAGCAACAACCATGTGGCCGCGTTCTCCGACGTGTCGCCCAACACCCAGAACGATCCGTACTCGATCCAGATCGACAGTTCCTCGGCCAGCTTCTCGCGCATCACACTGAGTCTGGGCGCGCTGAGCAAGTCCTTCAGCCTGGAACCGGGCAATCCCTGGATCACCGTGGATTACGACGTGCCCCAGGAAACCTGGATCCAGCACGGATTCACGCCGGACTACATCGACCTGCTCTGGAGCGCAGCCAGTGACCGGATCTGGGACCCGGGCGCCAGTTGGCCGTCCACGGAGTACGCAGGGCAGCGCAACCCCAATACGGGAGTGACCGGTGCGCTCGTGCTGGGCAATGGCGGCGCCCTGCATTCGATGGATTTCCAGGGCACGCTGGTGCGCGGCGACGAAATCCGCGGCAGCGGGCGTTTCCGTTACCTGTTCTATGCGGGCACGACCAGCGAGCCGGCCATGAACGGGGCGGTCAGCGAACTGGTCAGCCTGGCCAGCCAGAACATGGACGCGACACCGCCGCGCCTCGATCCCCAGGCCGCGTTCCTGGCTCCCGACAAGGCATTGCTGCTCTTCGACGAAACCGTGGACCCGACAACGGCCACCTCGCTGTCCTCATATACGCTCTCCGGATTCCCGGGCGGGGTGGGGCTGGTTTCCGCCACCGTGCAGGCCGACCCCCGGGTGGTGGCGCTTCGGCTCACGGGCCTCCAGGCGGGCAGCAATGGCACCATTCACGCCAGTGGAGTCTCCGACCTCAACGGCAACCTGCTGGACCCCGCCCACGATTCGGCCAGTTTCAGCATGCCTGACGGGCTCACGCCACATACGATTCTGGTGGACGGAGTCAATGACTTCATCCAGTGGAGCGAATGGATGGAGCAGAGCACGGACAGCCTCTTCATCACCTGGGACAGCCAGTACCTGTACATCGGTTACAATGGGTTGAATCTGGCCACTGGCGACTTCTTCGTCTACATCGATACCGACGGTGTGGCCGGCAGTGGCGCCCCGCGCAATGCCTGGAACCGGGTGGGTTTCGGCCCGGATCGACGGCCCGAATACGAGCTGTCCATCGAAGGCGGCGGCAACAGCATGCAACTGAATGTCTGGGCCGGAAGCTGGAGTTATCAGCAGTACGGCGAGCACGGCGCCACCAGCTTCGAAGGCTGGAGCGGCAACATCATGAACGAGATTCGCCTGCCCTGGAGCGAACTGGGCTCGCCCACCCAATTGGCCCTGGCCCTGAGCACCAGCCAGGAAGACAATCTGATGACCACCCGCAGCTGGCCCGCGGCCAACCCGGTGGGCAACAACATCACCATCACCGACTGGTTCGTCTTCGACTCAACCACCATGGGTCAGGCCATGCCAGCCATGGGAGTCGCTCCCAACGGGACCAGCCTGAGCATTCTGCCCGATCCACCCGTGGTCAGCATATCGCTGCACAGTGCCACTCAGGTGCGACTGGACTGGGACACGGTCCCCGGCGCCCTGGCCTATCGTGTGTACAGTTCCAGTGCTCCCTGGGCGGGCAGCTGGCAGCTGGTGCAGGAAACGACGGACGCATTTCTGCTGGAACCCATCGGCGGGTTC
Organism: Candidatus Delongbacteria bacterium; assembly: GCA_020634015.1. Classification (NCBI taxonomy): domain Bacteria; phylum Candidatus Delongiibacteriota; species Candidatus Delongbacteria bacterium. Next base: position 153,822 of record JACKCN010000003.1, read on the forward strand.
TCGGCGTTCTATCTCGTTCGCAGTGTGGGGCCCTGACCCACTCCTCAGATACAAGAACCGTGAGATACACTCACATTTTGACCCAAGACAGGAGTAAGTGATGAAAACTGGACTTGTTTCCCTGATCGGGACCGCGTTGCTGGCCGGGTCCGCCCTGGCCGCCGTGGAAACCGCCAACCTGCAGTGGCCCCTGAATGGGTCCACCCAGCCCGCCGGGCTGGATCTGACGGTGTATTCGCGCGTGCTCAAGACCGGATGCACGGGTGCCTGTGACATGATCGGTTGCACCGATCTGGAGCCCAATCTGTTCTTCCGTCCCGAAGGCGGCGCCTGGGACAGCGTGGCGATGACCCTGAACACGGCCGACTGCTACGCTCCGTCCGAGGAGTATGCCGGCGTGATCCCGGGCGTGTCCATGGCCGGCAACTTCGTCGATTTCTACATCGAGTACCACGACACCAGCGATGACACCTACTATTACGCCGAAGGATTTGACTCGGCCGCACCGGCCCAGTACCTGCTGAGCCAGCTGACCACCGAAGAGTTCACCTACACCATGTGTCTGAACACCTGCAACCTGCCCCAGGGCACCCTCAACCCGGGCGTTGCCGGACCGTTCAACAGCTGGGGCTTCACAAATCTGGTGGACAATGGCGGCGGCATCTGGTGTTACGACCTGGTCGTGCCCGCCGGCAGTGACCCCACCATCCAGTTCAAGTTCCGCAACAACGCCGACTGGGAAAGCCTGCCCGGCGGACCCTTCGTCAACCGTGAGTACCACATCGCTCCCGGATCCACCTCCGATTCCGGCGAATACCTGTGGAACGACGACGAATGCGCCGGTCTGCCCACCGAGCTGACTCACAACCTGACCGTGATCTTCGAAGTGGACATGAGCTACCAGGATCCCGCGAGCTACAGCGGTGGTGTGTCCATTCAGGGCAGTGCCGCTCCGCTGACCTGGGATGCCGGCGCGACCCCGATGACTCCCCAGGCTGGCAATACCTTCACCACGGGTCTGACCTTCCTGGCCGGCTCGTCCACCAACATCGAGTTCAAGTTCACCCGCAATGATGGTGTGAGCTGGGGCTGGGAGTCCGTGGGCAACCGTGCGCTCTTCCTTGACGAATCCGCCTGGCCCGCTCCCTTCATCGTGCCGGTGCAGTTCTGGGACAACTACCAGCCGCCCCAGGTGACCACCGTGCCCGTGAACGTGACCTTCAGCATTGACATGAACTGCCTTGACGCCTCCGCCTATGCGGGAGGAGTGAGTGTCACGGGTGGCGGCGACGTGCTGGCCAACTGGACTCCCGGTGTGAACCTGCTGAGCGACGCGAACAACGACGGCATCTATGACATCACCCTGACCTACCCGGCGGGCTCCGGCTTCGACTGGGAGCACAAGTTCAACATGAGCGCCGATGGCGTGAACTGGAACTGGGAAGACAACGTCGCCAACCGTCCGTTCACCATCAGCGACGCCAACACCGATCAGGTGCTGGCCACCGTCGCCTGGGACAACTGGCTGTGCCCGCCCAGCATCAGCATCAGCTACATCGGTGCCAACCAGGTCATGCTGAGCTGGAATGCGGTCCCCGGTGCCACCAGCTACAATGTCTATGGCGATGCCGAGCCCTTCTTCGTGCCGGCCCCCGAGAACCTGCTGGGCACCACCGCCAGCACCAGCTACAACCACAACGTGGTGCTGAACAAGCGCTGCTTCGTGGTGACCGCGAACAACTAGTTCTGGCCATTCGCTGATTTCAGGCCCGCTCTGGCAACAGGGCGGGCCTTTTCTTTCATCGGACCCCGCGGTCGGGGTCATTTCTTCATCGAATGCGAATCAGTAGCCTGAGGCAGTTCCGGAACCGTGCCGGAGCGCCAGCATGGAGTGTCGTGATGAGATTGTTGATCCTGTCCTGTGTTCTGAGTGTTTCCGGGCATGCAATCGCCGCGGTGGAAGCCCTGCCCGACGGGAGCATCCGGTTCAGCGCTCCATTTCCGCATGCACGCGTCGTGCAGCTCGCGGGGGAGTTCAGCGCCTGGGGTGCCCGTCCCGCACTGCTTGAGAGAGAGGGCGAGCGCTTCGTGGGCACGCTGTACCTGGATCACGGCCTGCACGAGTACAAGTTCATCGTGGACGGGAACTGGCTGCCCGATCCGGAAAATCCCGCACGCAGTGCAAGCGAGTCCGGCCAACCCAATTCCGTGTTCTGGCTGAACCGGGACGGGCGGCTGGAGTTGCGTTCCGACGTGCCTGATGATCTGGCACTGGACGTCCGAACCGTACTACAGGAAATCCCGCTGGTGATCCTCTGGCAGCAGCATCAGCCCTGGCTGGGCGATCCGGGGAGCGACTGCCTGCTGGGCCCATGGCTGCGTCTGCATGCCACCAAGGACTATCTGGACATGGCTCTGCGCCTGAAGGACCAGCCAACTGTCCGGGCAGGCATCAGTCTCTCGGGAACCCTGCTCTTCCAGCTGGATCGCTATTACCTGAACCGGCTGGTGCCGTTTCTGGATCACGGAACGCGCACGGTGGACACCGCCTTCAGCGAGCGCTGGACCGGGCGCACCGACCCATGGCTGGACTTGCTGCTGCGTGACGGCCTGGATCCCACGGACCCGGTGCAGGCCGGGCTGCTCTGGAAGGACGACTGGAGTTGCCTGAGTCTCTCCAGCGAACTGCGCTCGCACTGGCCCCGGCTGGATGAGCTGACGAGCATGGTGCGTGCCGGTCTCGTGCCAAACAGCGGGCAGGCGCAGGAACTGCTGATGCTGTATCACCTGGCCTGGATGGATCCGCGCTTCCTGCGCGCCCCCGTGTCGCTGGTCACCGGACACGAACTGCGGGTCTGCGATCTTGTGCAGCCTCTGCCCGATGGGCGCTGGACCGCACGCGCCTGGGATGCCGGCGCACGTCGCCGCCTGGCCTACGAGACGGGGCTGATTCTGGAGGCCGTGATCCCCGAACACGCGGCCCTGATGGGGGCAGGCTCCGGTGTGCGCCAGGTGGAACTGGCCACCACTCCCTTCGCCCATCCCATTCTGCCTCTGCTGCTTGACACACGCAGCGCCGCCGCGCGCCAGCCGGAGGACACACTGCCAGACCTGCAGCAACCGGAGTACGCGCGCCGTCAGGTGGAGCTCGCGGTGGCCCAGTACCGTTCGCTTGCCGGACGTGACCCGCTGGGCATGTGGCCCGGCGAAGGCGCGCTGGACCCCCGTGCGTTGGCGCTGCTGGGGCAGGCCGGTCTGGGCTGGACGGCTACCGGTGACAACATGCCTGCAGCCGATTTGCCCGGTACGGGGAGCGGTTTCCTGCGTGTGTCCGACGCCCCGGACGTGCTGCTGCGTGAGACGGCCCTCTCGCGCAGCCTGGGCTGGCGCTATCGACTCTATCCGGGTCGCGCCGCGGCCACGGATCTGGTGAACCGGCTGCTCGAACGGGGGCGTCAGGCTCCCGGCCGTGTCCTGGTGCTGGTGCTGGACGGTGAGAACGCCTGGGAGTTCTACCAGCGTGATCCGGACGCGGACCAGTTCCTGGATACCTTCTATGCCTTGCTGGCGTCACCCGATCTGGCGGGCCGGATCCGCACTCTTGCGCCCTCGGACGTGCAGGGGCTTGAGTCCATGGGCCCCGCTCTGGACCTGTCCTTGCCCGCCCTGCGCGCGGGGCTTGCCGCCGGGTCCTGGATCGACGGCGACCTGCGCACCTGGATCGGCGAGGCCGAAGAGAATCTGGCCTGGCAACTGCTGGATGAGTGCACGGCGGTGGGGCCCGTTCCCCCGGCCGCTGACCTGCTGCCTCTGCTGGGGGCGGAGGATCTGTTCCAGCAACCCGCAGGGCGCGTGATTTCGACCTTGCTGGCAGAGGGGAGCGACTGGTTCTGGTGGTACGGTCAGGACCGCGAGGCCTTCGAGGGGGATGGCCGCTGGGATGAGCTCTTTCTGCAACTGCTGAGGACGATGTCACCCCACCGCGAGCTGCCGGCGACCCTGTTGCAGAAGCAGAGATCCGCGGGCACGGCGGGGCGAACTCTGGACTGATTCTCACCCGGAACCCTGACCCAATGGCACTGAGTGGGACGGTTTCGGGCAATCCCCGCTGTTTTCTGCTGAATCCATGGCGGAAATGGTGGCAGATGGCGGAAATCCCCCGCGAATCGCTCGCGGTTCCAGCGCTGGGACCTGCTGGTTGAGATCAAGTCCAGGGCCGCTGGAACGCAGAGTATACGGTCCCGTGCGTTCGCTCCTTCGCCATGTATTGTTTATATTTTGGCCTCAATTCGCTTGCGCCTTGTCACTTTCGACCAACCACGGCACGCCATTGCGACCCTTCGTGTACACACTGCTGCTGTTTCTGCTGTTTTCCTGTTCCGGCGATTCCGGCGGAAAGCTGATTGTGCTCTGGCACCAGATGACTCCGGCGGAGCGCGCGGTTCTGGAGGGCCAGCTTGACGCGTTCAGGTTCAAGCATCCCGACATCACCGTGCGGGCCCTGTACAAGGAAACCGAGGAACTGCGCAGTGGCTTCCAGGCCGCCGCACTGGCCGGTGCCGGTCCCGAGCTGATCTACGGTCCCTCGGATGTGCTCGGCAGTTTCCAGACCATGGGCATCATCCAGGACATGTCACCCTGGTTCCCCCCGAGCGAGCAGGAGCAATTCGTACCTGCGGCGCTCACATTCCTGCCATCGCCGGTTGACAGCTCCCGGACCGAACTGGTCCAGGTGGGAGATCGCATCGGCAATCATCTGGCGCTGGTGATCAACCGTGACCTGCTCTCCGAGACCCCGCTCACCAGCGATGAGATGATCCGGATGGCCGTCGAGCAGACCGTGGACGAGGACGGCGATGGCCGCAACGAGCGCTACGGACTTGTCTGGAACTTCGTCGAGCCCTTTTTCGTGATACCATTTCTGACCGGACACGGCGCCTGGATCTTCAAGGAAGACGGCGGCATCGAGCCCGATCTGGACACGCCGGAAGCGGTGGCCGCGTATACAATGGTGCTTGAACTGCAGGATCGCTGGAAAGTGATTCCTGCCAACTGTGACTACGAAACCGCCGATGCCCTCTTCAAGAACGGCCAGGCGGCCATGATCATCAATGGGGACTGGAGTTGGGGCGATTACCTTTCCAATCCCGGTTTCCACGCGGAAGTGGTGCCGCTGCCCGTGATCAGCAGCACGGGCCTGCCGATGGGGCCGATGGTGGCCACCAAGGGTTACAGCCTCAATCTGAACTCCACCCCTGAAGAATCCGCCCTGGCCATGGAACTGGTGCAGTATCTCACCTCCGCCGAGGTCCAGATCACCTTCATGGGCCAGCTGAAGACCCTGCCCAGCAGGAAGAGCCTGTTGGATCTGCCCATGCTGCGCGAAGATCCCACTCTGCGGGCCTCCGCCGAGCAGATGAAGCGGGGGCGTGCCATGCCCGTGGTGGCCGAGCTGCGCGCCATCTGGGACAGCATGCGCCCCAGCTATCAGGCCCTGCTGGGTGGCAGCAAGACTCCCGCCCAGGCGGCGCACGACATGCAGGAAATGGCGCTGGTCTCAATCGCCAAGATGAACCAACGCCAGGAACCGGGGCCGGTTGGACGTGCCCTCTCCTGGTCGGGCTGGCTGCTGCTGGCGGGATTCATCGTCTGGCAACGCAAGACCCTGGGCCGCTTCCTGCACGACTGGCGTGAGAACCGGCTGAGCTATCTGTTCATTCTGCCCTCGCTTGTCGTGATCCTGCTCACCATCGTGTTTCCCTTCCTCTACAACGTGGTGCTGAGCCTCTCCAACATGTCCCTGCGCCACTTCCGGGACTGGGAAATCATCGGTTTCCAGAACTACCTCGAAGTCTTCCGCGAGGCCGTGTTCTTTTCGGTTCTGCTGAAGACCGTGATCTGGACCGTGGTCAATCTGGTGTTCCATGTGGGGCTGGGCGTGCTGTTGGCGGTCATGCTCAACGGGCCGGTCAAGGGCAAGAGTCTCTACCGTGTGCTGCTGATCATTCCCTGGGCCGTCCCGGCCTACATCACGGCGCTCACCTGGCGCGGCATGTTCGACTATGAGTACGGTGCGATCAACCTGGTGATCAGTCAGTTCCTGCACATGCCCATGGTCAACTGGCTGGGCTCGCCCTTCGAAGCGTTTCTGGCCTGCATTCTCACCAACATCTGGCTGGGTTTCCCCTTCATGATGGTGATCACGCTGGGCGGACTGCAGGGCATTCCCCAGGAACTCTACGAAGCGGCCCGCGTCGACGGAGCCAGTCGCTGGGCCCAGTTCCGGCTGATCACACTGCCGCTGCTCAAGCCCGTGCTGCTGCCCGCGATCACGCTGGGTGCCATCTGGACCTTCAACAACCTCAACGTGGTCTGGCTGGTCAGCAACGGGGGCGAACCCTCGGACCAGACGCACATTCTGGTGAGCTATGTTTACAAGGCGGTGTTCAATCTCTACCGCTACGGATATGGCGCGGCGCTCTCGATGGTGATCTTCGTGCTGCTGGCGGTTTTCTCGATCGGCTTCCTGCGGCGCAACAAGGCGACTCAAAGTGTGTACTAGCACCCACAGCCAGCCGGGAGGTGCCCGGTGAAGGAACCCCGTCTGCTGACCCTCGTGCGCCACGTGGTGTTGCTGGTCTTCGTGGCCATCTCGATCTATCCGGTGCTGAATGTGTTCACCATCAGCCTGCGCCCGGGCGATCGGCTGCGCTCAACCGATCTGTCGATCATTCCCGCCGACTGGAGTATCGCCTCCTATGTGGAGTTGTTCACCAACCAGCCTTTCATGACCTGGCTCTGGAACAGTCTGCTGGTCTCGGGCGTGGTGACGCTCACGGGTGTGACACTGGCCTCCACGGGCGGCTATGCCTTCAGTCGTTTCCGCTTCGTGGGACGCGACTTCAGCATGCTGGCGATCCTGACCACCCAGATGTTTCCGGCCACCATGCTGCTGTTGCCGCTGTACATCATCATCGCCAAGCTGCATCTGGTGAACACCTTTCTGGGGCTGATGGTGTTCTACACGGCCACGGCCCTGCCCTTCTGCGTCTGGCAGATGAAGGGTTTCTACGACACGATTCCCGCCAGCCTCGAGGAGGCCGCGCGCATCGACGGCTGCAGCCGCTTCCAGGCCTTCACCCGGGTGATCCTGCCTCTGGCCATGCCCGGGCTGGTGATCACGGCGCTGTTCAGTTTCATGTCGGCCTGGTCGGAGTACATCGTGGCCGCCCAGGTCCTGCAGGACCGCGAACTGTTCACTCTGCCACTGGGGCTGAAGAGCTTCCAGGCCAGCATGTCCACCCAGTGGGGACTGTATGCGGCATCCTCGATATTGGTCAGCATTCCCGTGGTGGTGATCTTCATCGCGCTCAGCCGTTATCTGGTCTCCGGGCTGACCCTGGGCTCGGTCAAGGAATAACTCGAAACAAGGGACACGCGCCGTGGCATTCCTGAGCCTCAAGAATCTGAACAAGGTCTACCCCAATGGCTTTCATGCGGTGCAATCGGCCGACCTGGAAATTGCCGAAGGGGAGTTCGTGGTGCTGGTGGGGCCCTCGGGCTGCGGCAAGTCCACCACGCTGCGCATGATCGCGGGCCTGGAAGAGGTGAGTTCCGGCGAGATCCTGATTGACGGAAAAGTGGTCAACGAGATGGCGCCCGCCGATCGCGACATCGCGATGGTGTTTCAGAACTATGCCCTGTATCCGCACATGAGCAACCGCGAGAACCTGGCCTTCGGCCTGCGGATGCGCAAGATGGATCCGGCCGAGATCGAGCGGCGCATCGCGAACGTGGCCCGCAGTCTGTCGCTGGAGCAGCTGCTGGACCGTCGCCCGCGCGAGCTGAGTGGCGGCCAGCGCCAGCGCATTGCCCTGGGGCGCGCGATCGTGCGTGATCCGAAAGTCTTTCTCTTCGACGAACCGCTGTCCAACCTGGACGCCAAGCTGCGCGTGCAGATGCGCACCGAAATCGCCCGCCTGCACAAGCGTCTGGGCACGACCATGGTCTACGTGACCCATGATCAGGTCGAGGCGATGACTCTGGGCGACCGGATCGTAGTCATGAAGGACGGCGTGATCCAGCAGGTGGACACACCCATGGAGCTGTACCGGAACCCGAGCAATCGTTTCGTGGCAGGTTTCATCGGCAGTCCGGCGATGAATTTCTTTGACGGGGATGGCAAGGACGGGGTGTTCGAAAGCCAGGGCTTGCGCCTTCAGCCACCGCAAGGTGTGCCCTCGCAGCACCTGACTCTCGGAATCCGCCCCGAGGACCTGCTGGCCGATGGCAGTGGTCTGCCGCTGGGCGAGTGGGAACTGGACGTGGTGGAACACATGGGCCACGAGACGATGGCCTATTTCAATCTGGATCCGGGACAGGGCGTGGCCCGCCTGCCCGCGGATTTCGGCGGCCAGCCCGGCGAACGGGTGGCGCTGTCGGTGCGTGAAGACGCCTGGTATCTCTTCGCGCCCGGACCCAATGGAGCACGGATCAATCAGGATGCAAAGGCATGAAGCGACCCTGGATACTACTCATTCTCCTGCTCGGTGCGGCAAGCCTGCAGGCCGGCATCACGGGCAAGATCACCGGCAAGGTCACCGACAACACGGGTGAACCCCTGCCCGGCGTGAACGTCATCGTGCTGGAGGTGCCGGCCGGCACCGACTTGCGCACGCTGAGTGCCGAGGACTTCCAGAAGTACAACACGCGGCGCGGTGCGGCCACGGACTTCGAGGGAGACTACATCATCTCCAACGTGCCGCCCGGCATCTTCGTGCTGGACTTCTCGACCCTGGGCTACGGCCGCACCCAGATCGAGAACGTGGTGGTCAGCGTGGACCTGACCTCGCGTCACGACGTGGTGCTGTCGCCCGCGGCCATCGAGGGCGAGGTGATCACGATCACCGCCGAGCGCGCCCTGGTGCAGGTGGATCAGACCTTCAGCGCCAGTTACGTGGGCAGCAAGGAATTGTCCAACATGCCCGTCACCGACCTGGCCCAGGTGGTGGACGTTCAGGCGGGCGTCGTGGATGGCCACTTCCGTGGCGGCCGTGGCGGCGAAGTGCTGTACCTGGTCGACGGCATCCCGGTGACCGACGTGTACGACGGTGGACGCGGTGTGGATGTGCAGGTCTCCATGGTGCAGGAACTGCAGGTGATCAGCGGCACCTTCAACGCGGAATACGGTCAGGCCATGAGCGGGGTGGTGAACACCATCACCAAGGATGGCGGCGAAGACTATGAAGCCGATGTGACCGTCTATTCCGGGGACTATGTGTCCAACCACAGCAAGCAGTTCTGGAACATCGACGAACTGGACCCGATGAACATCCGCAACTTCGAGCTGAACCTCAGCGGACCGGTTCCCGGAGTGCCCGCGCTGACTTTCAACAGCAGCGGCCGTTTTTATGACAGCGGAGGCTGGTACGAAGGGCGTTATCTGTTTTCGCCCCAGGACGACAACTTCGTGATCGAGCACCCGGTGTCGGGCAATCAGGCCCGGATCTTCAACCCCGAGGATGTCAGCGACATTGTTCAGTACTTCCTGAACGAATCCGAGCCCTACGCCTTCGTAGTTGATCCATATGTTGAGAAACTTCTGATTCCAGAACTTGAGCTGCAGCGTCACGGGCAATACACGTCCACACACGGAGGCGAACATCTGCGTGATCTGTTGCAGCAAGCAGTCAAACATTCACAACAGTTTCATGAGATGGGCAGTGGCGACCGTGCTGGATTGCCCTGGGTGCAGATGAACACCGAGACCCGGCGCAGTGGCCAGTTCAAGCTCACCTGGGAACTGGACCCCACGTCCAAGCTCCGCGCCAGCTACATCGTCAGTGATCGGCAATACAAGGATTACGACCAGAGCTGGCGCTTCACCCCCGATGGCCGACTGAATCGCTACAGCAGACAGCAGAGTACATCACTCAAGTGGAGCAAGGCCTTCGCGAACCAGACCTTCCTGGATGCCAGCCTGTCCCACACCCTGGCGCTGTACCATCACCGCCTGTACGACAGCATTCTGGACCGCCGCTACCGCAACACCGAAGACCAGACCTCCAGTGGGTTCTACTATTACTCCCCCGGAGGCCTTGACTGGCTGACCGGCGAGTACGCCGACAACTCCTTCTATGTGGGCACGGCCCGGGTGGGCGGCACCGAGAATGAGCATTTCAGCCGGCGCACCGACAGTTTCCAGTTCACCCTGGATGTGTCGCGCCAGATGGGCAAGGTCCATCTGGTGAAGTCCGGCATCATCGCCAAGAGCCACCGGCTGAACTACAATCGCCGGGTGGTGTCCTTCAACAACTTCGACATCGTGCAGCCCGAAGGCGCCAACCGCGACATCTACACGCGCTATCCCTGGGAAGGCGCGGCCTACCTGCAGGACAAGATGGAGTTCCAGAATGTGACCCTGAATGTGGGGGCACGCATGGATGTCTTCGATGCCAACTGGCACCTGCCGGCCGACCTGACCAACCTGCAGGATCCGCGCACCACGGACACCTCGGTGAAGTTCCAGTTGAGCCCGCGCGTGGCCATCGCCTATCCGATCACGGATACGGGCGTGATCCATTTCAGTTATGGGCACTTCTTCCAGCGGCCCTCCTTCGAGCAGCTCTACCGCAACCCCGATGTGGAGCTGACCGGCCCCAACACGGTGGTGGGCAATCCGGACCTCAGCGTCGAGCGCACCGTGCAGTACGAAATCGGTCTGCAGCAGCAGGTGGGCGAGGACATTTCGCTGGCGGTCAGCCTGTACAGCCGCGACATCCGTGATCTGGTCTCCACCGACCGGGTCATCGAGACCGTGACCACCGACCGCTACTACCTCTTCACCAACCGTGACTTCGGAACCGTGCAGGGCATCGTGCTGACTCTGGACAAGCGTTTTGGCAACAATTTCTCGGCCGGACTGGATTACACCTGGCAGGTGGCCAAGGCCAACGCGGCCAATGCCGATGCGGCACGCAACGCGGCCAATGGCGGTTCCGAGATCAACAAGTATCTCGTACCGCTGCCCTGGGACAGGCGTCACACACTGAACGCCACGGTCAACTACGACTGGCAGGGAGTCTGGGGGCTGGGTCTGCTGGGCACCTACGGCAGCGGCCTGCCCTACACGCCCGACCCGAAGAGCGATGACATCGTGGTGGGTCTGCTGGAAAACAGCGGTCGCATTCCGGAGTACATCAATGCCGATCTGTCGGGCTGGTACAATCTGGGCAAGCTCAACGGGCTCAAGTCGGTCCAGTTGAATTTTCAGGTGAAGAACCTGCTGGATCGTCTGAACGAAGTGGGCGTGTTCTCCCGGACCGGACGCGCGGGATACAATCTTGACTGGGAAAGCACGGCCTCGGAGCAGTACGTGAATCCTTCGAATTACTCCCGTCCGCGGGAAGTGATCGTGGGCATGCGTTTCTCCTTCTAGCCAGGGAATACAGGATCAAGCATGAACAGACTATCGACAATTCTGCTTCTGGTGTGTGCCAGCAGTGCCCTTGCCCAGGAATGGTACAGCGATACCTGGGCCGACCCGCTGGAGAAGCGCAAGAACACGCTCAGCGGCAACCTGGTGCGCACCACCTTCTACAACACGGGTCTGGTGGGGCGCGTGGGCAACGAGTTCTCCTTCGAGTGGCCGCGCAGCACGGGTGACGAGTACATCGGTGACATTTCGGTGGTGGTGGGGGTCGAGTACTTCAATCCCCTGCTGCAGGACGAGATCACCAGCGTGGCCGTGACCCAGAGTCCCGCCCGCGGACGGGACGAGGTCAACCCGGCCAACCCCTCGGAATACTGGACCTTCATGCCCCTGCCGGGCTTCGCCAATCCCGACACCACCCTGGTGGCTATGTCTCACCAGCCCTATTCCTGGCCCACGGTCTGGCCCGACAAGGGCTGGCCCGGAAGCTGGAACGGCTACTTCGGGCGGGATGTGCAGAACGCCGACCAGGAAGCCTACTTCTGGGTGGACGACAGCCGCGACATGGAATTCATGTCCACCGAGTGGGCCTATCGCGAGAATGTGGACCCTCAGATCTGGCAGGATGCGTTTCCCACGAACCCGGACAGTGCTCGCGTGCCCAGGATCCAGCCCTTCGAAGGTGACACGCTGCATGGCGGTCTGGGGCTGAAGATGGCGGTGCGCGGTTTCCAGTGGTCGCACGTGCTGGCCGAGGACGTGGTCTTCTGGCTGTACGACATCACCAATGCCAGCGACATCGACTACGACAAGGTGGTCTTCGGCATGGTCTGCGGCACCCTGGTCGGCGGCGATGGCGACAGCGGCGACGACATCAACTGGTTCGACCTGGATCAGGAATTCACCTACACGGGCGACAATGACGACCGCGGGGCCAGTGGCTGGGTGCCCGTGCACCCGGGCGTGCGCAACGTGGGCTATGTGGGCTACGCCTTCCTGGAAAGTCCCGACAACAACACCGACTGGATTGACAACGACGGCGACAGCCGCCAGACCGATGATGCCGGTGCCCCCGTGCTGACAGCCAGCGTGCTGGACGGCATGCTGACCCCTCGCACTCTGGCGCAGGGTGACGAGGTCATTGCCATCGACTACAGCGACCCCTTCTACCCACGCAGCGTGGTGCTCGTGCCGGCCCCGGGTGACACGCTCGTGCTGGCCTGGCGCAATCAGGAACTGCTGATCTTCGACGGAGCCGTGGTGGCCGAGGATCCCACCAACCTGGTGGACGACAACTTCAACGGCGTGATCGATGAGAGTCCGGCCTACGAAGGCAACGTCTACGTGGACTGGATCCGACTCGGCATCGATACCAGCCCGCTCCAATCCGGTGCGGATTCGGTGCCGATCCTGTCGACCACCGTGCTCAGCTGGGATCCATTGGTGGACGAACGCCGCGATGACGGCTTTGACAACGACGGCGACTGGGACCCCGAAAACGATGACGTGGGCAGTGATGGCCAGCCCGCCACGGGTGACCTGGGCGAGAACGACGGTGTGCCCAGCCCGGGTGAGCCTCACTTCGATGCGCTGGACATCACCGAGAGCGACCAGATCGGTCTCACCAGTTTCAACGAGTTCACCTTCCCCGAATTCTCCAGCCGCAACGACAACGACATCTGGGCGCGCATGGTCCCCGGTGAGTTCGACTCCACTGCGGGCGTGCCCGCCGATGTGGACTTCCTCTACGGCAGTGGGTACTTCCCGCTGCGTGCCGGCGAGACCAAGCGGATTTCCCTGGCGGTGGTCTTCGGCGAGTCGGTGGATGACCTGTACACGAATCTGTCCACCGTGCGTACGATCTACAACGAGAACTACAACTTCATTCAGCCGCCCGCCAAGCCCGAAGTCAACGCCGTCACCGGCGATCGCCAGGTGACGCTGTACTGGGATGACGCCGCCGAGCACAGCATTGACCGGATCAGCGGCCTGCGCGATTTCCAGGGCTACCGGATCTACCGCGCCACCGACGCCGGTTTTCTGGATACCTATTCCATCACCGACGGTCAGGGCACGGTCAGTGGTTTTGCACCCACGGCCCAGTTCGACCTGATCGACGAGATTTCCGGCTACTTCGACATTCCGCTGAATGGCACCCAGTACTACCTGGGCTCCAACACGGGACTGGTACACAGCTGGACCGATACCACCGTGGTCAATGGCCAGGCCTATTTCTACGCGGTCACCTCCTACGATGCGGGCGATCCGGTGGCTGGATTCCTGCCCGCCGAGTGTGCCAAGCAGGCCAGCATCGATGAAGCCGGCCGCGTGACTCTGGACCAGAATACCGTGTACGTGATTCCAAGCGAACCGTCTTCCGGCTACACGCCGCCACTGGTGATGGAAGAAGCCGAGCACGTCAGTGGCACCGCAACGGGAAAGCTTCTGCTGGAAGTGATTGACGAACAGCAGTTGCGCGACATGGCGGTGTACAACATCTCGATTCTGCCCGATACCACCGGCCGCCTGCTGGACGTGCAGGGCTGGGAGTACACGGGATGGCAGCCCGATACACATTTCGTCTGGAACCAGGCGCTGGGCGCCTACCTGGCCGTCATTGATTCCATTCCCTTCGATTCCACGCGCACCCTGCTTTCCGAAGTGATGGCCAATGGTTTCACCTGGACGGCGCGTCGCGAGGGGCAAGAGCCGGTCTCCGAGTCCTACATCATCAATCAGGATACTCCCCAGCAGCGCCTCAGCCATCCGGGTGTGCTGGCGGCCGGGTTCAGTGCGGTCCGCGAGGACAACTTCGCGCCGTTGTCGGTCTGGATCAATCTGGATTCCGGTGATACACTGAATGCCAATGGACACTTTTCATTCAGTTTCGACGAAGGCAAGGTCATTTACCGCGACACCTTCCTGGCGACTCTGGGCAGTGCCGAGGCGGTCAGTGTGGAATTCACCTACGACTACAATCTGGTGCACAAGCAGATGGTGCTGGACCTGACCGGGTACGCCACCACCACCTCGAACTTCCTTCCAGTGGTCGAAGGAGTCCGACTGGACTTCCGCAATGACTGGCGCCTGCAGGCGGATCCCGATCTGTCCAGCTGGTCCGAGGGTGTGCCGGACACACTGATCCCTTGGGGCTTGCGCCGTCTGGCTCTGCTGGACTTTTCGCCCAGCCTGCGCGAAGTGAACGGCATTCCCCAGCCCCGTGACTACCGGATGCGATTCCTGGCAACGGCCGAGGGCGGAGTCTCATTGCCGGCATCCGACTGGTTCGACCAGACCATGACCCAGACCCTGGGGCGGCTGGTCGGTGGCCTGCAGACCAACTACATCGTCGAGAACATCACCGATCCCGAGAACCCCGTCCCGGTGGAATTCTGGGTCTACAACGCTCGCCTCAACGAGGGCAATCCGGCCACCAAGCGTGATCCGGAGGCCCCCTTCGATGGTCGTGATGCCATTCTGCTGCGCGAGCCCATCCCGGGCAGCCCAACTCCCCAGCTCACCTGGATGTTTCAGGCCCAGGTGCCCTTCGATGCCGGTCTGATGAGCCTGCCCCAGGGCGGCGAATCCTACACGGCCATCACGCGCAAGCCATTCTCGGCCGAAGACAGTTATCGCTACACGGTGCAGGCCCCGGGATACGATTCCTCGGTGGCCGCCCATTCGCTGGACAATGTGCGCGTGGTGCCCAATCCCTACCTGGCCAGCGCCACCTGGGAAAGCAAGCCCATCAAGGGCAACCGCGGAGCCCGCAAGATTCAGTTCACCCATCTGCCGCCTGCCTCCACGGTCAGGATCTACACCATTCGCGGCGACCTGGTGCAGACACTGCATCACGATTCGCCGGTCTGGGACGGCAGTCTGGACTGGAACCTGAAGAGCAAGGAAGGCCTGGATGTGGCCTACGGTGTGTACATCTACCACGTGGACTGTTCGGCCGGTGAGACGGTGGGCAAGTTCGCGTTGATCAAGTAGGAGCCCCGACGATGAGATACTCCTTTCCTGTCGTGACGGGTGTCATGCTCCCACTGCTGCTGGCGGGACCCGCGCTTGCAGGGATCACGCGCGTGGGCACCACGGCGGCACCCTTTCTGACCATCGGCCTCGGCAGTCGCGCTCTGGGCATGGGCGGAGCCTACACGGGCGTCGCGATGGATGCCAGTTGTCTCTACTGGAACCCCGGTGCGGCCGCGGTACTGGAAAAGTCCGAAGCGCTGCTGGTGCAGACCCAGTATCTGGCCGATACGGATCTGAACTTCTTCGGTCTGGTGACCCCTGCGGGGGAACGCAGCAGCGTGGGTCTCTCGATGACCTATCTGGACTATGGCGAACTGGAAGTGACCACCGTGGAAGAGCCGGAGGGAACGGGCGAATTCTTTCGTTCCTCGGATCTGGCTCTGGGACTGACCTACAGCACGCGCTTCACGGATCGGTTCAGCATTGGCTTCACGGGAAAGTTCGTCCAGCAGAAGATCTGGCACGAAAGCGCCAGCAGTGTCGCGTTTGATGTGGGAACCCGGTTCCGCACCGATTTCCACAACCTGGTGCTGGGCATGGGCATCTACAACGTGGGCATGGACATGGAGATGGGTGGCACCGACCTGCTGCTCGGCCATGACCTGGATCCCAATCAGGGCGGCGACAATCCTGCCGTTCCCGTCAATCTTGATCTTTATGCCTGGCCTTTGCCGATAACCTTCCGGATGGGCGCCTCGATGTATCTGATCGAGAACCCGGAGCATTCCTTGCTGGTGGCCGCCGATGCCTCGCATCCGGTGGACAATTCGGAATCAATCAGCGTGGGAGGCGAGTATGGCTACAAGAACCGCTTCTTCCTGCGTGGGGGCTGGCACAATCTCTTCCTGACCGACCTTGAAGGCGGGCTGACCCTGGGAGGCGGGCTGGAACTGCCTGTTTTCTCGGCGGGTACACTGTGCGTCGACGGCGCCTGGGAAGAGTTCGGACGGCTGGGTGAGGTCGTCAAGTACAGTTTGCGATTCAAATGGTAATGGGTAGTGTGCCCGACCGCATCCAATCCGGATGCGCGGTGCACGGGTGTTGAATGTCCGTCCGAAAGGGCGGCAGAACTGGAGGTTCAAATGAACAAGTGGATCGGTGTTTCCCTGCTGGCTTGTGCGGCCAGCGCCTGGGCGACCCAGACCATCACCTTTCAGGTGAACATGTCTGTGCAGGAGGCTCTGGGCAATTTTGTCCCCGGCTCGGACAACGTGGTCGTGCGCGGCAGTTTCAATGGGTGGGGTGGAACCGACCCCACGCTCAGCCCGATCGGCGACGGTGTGTACTCCGGGACCTACGATCTGGATGACGCCCTGATCGGCGAGACCGTGACGTACAAGTTCGTCAACGCCGCCACGAGCGGTGATGTCTGGGAATCCATCGAAGATCGCAGCTTCGTGGTTGGTGATACGGGTGCCCAGACCGTGGACGGCGGGTACTTCGACAATCTCGACACGGTGCCTGCGCTTCTGGATGCCGAAATCACCTTTTTGGTGAACATGGAAATCATGATCGACAACGGCTCCTTCGTTCCGGCCAGCGATCTGATCGTGATCCGTGGCAACAACGATGGCATCGGCAACTGGGGTGGAGCCGTGGCCCTGAACGAAGTGGGTGGAAACCCCGGTCACTACTTCCTGCAGGTCCAGTTCGACCAGGTCAGTGCCGAAACTCCCGTGGAGTACAAGTTCGTGATCCTGACCGATGGCGACGAGAACCTGGCGCGCTGGGAGTCCGTGGCCAACCGCACGGCCCAGCCCACCGAAGCCTGGCCCGACGAGGATCAGAACGGGTATCACGAATACGTGACCGAAGAAGCCTTCTTCGACAATGTGACCTGGGACGACATCCTCTCGCAGAATGTGGACGTCACCTTCAATGTGGACCTGAACATGGTGGACACCTGGTTCACCGAACACCCGGGTGAGACGAACCAGGGCATCACCGGTTGGGATGCCATCAACTACGTGGCGATCTGCGGCCCCTGGAACAACTGGCCCTGGGATCTGGTGCCCCCACAGTATCAGTTCGCCAATGCCGGCGGCACGCTGTTCAGCGGCACGGTGACCTTCACCTCGGGCTCGGCGCGTTCCATCACCTACAAGTACGGCATCAACGGCAGCGACAACGAGTCCGGCTTCCAGGCCGACTGGGTCACCGTCATTGACGACACCAACCCCACCTTCACCATCAACAACGAGTTCGGCTCGCTGGGTGACCTTTGGGGCACCACCGCGGTGAATCCCGCCAGCCAGCCCCGCACCTTCGAGCTGGGTGAGGCCTATCCCAACCCCTTCAACCCCAGCACGGTCATCGAGTTCTCGCTGGTCCGCCCCGCGGTGGTCGAGCTGACCGTGTTCAACATGATGGGCCAGGCTGTGGCCACGCTGGCTTCCGGCATGCACCAGGCCGGCAATCACACCACCAGTTTCGATGCGGCCGGTCTGTCCAGCGGTGTGTACTTCTACACCCTGAAGGCCAACGGCATGAGCGAAACCCGCAAGGTTCTGCTGGTCAAGTAGTTCCTGCTCACGCGTGATCCACGAACGCCCCCGTGCCTGGCACGGGGGCGTTCTGTTTCTGGGGGGAACCCGGGAAAGGGTGGCCGGACCCTCAGCAGCCGGAGACGCCATTCCATCGGTCGACCGCCGGTGCAATCCGCGGCCGCTTGATTCATCTCAACCCATCTCCGTTCCCATTTGCCAAAATGTTGCATGTCATTCCGCCCCCCCACACCTCGCCACCGGTCCCGCTGGCTCTTGCCCGGACTCCTGTTGCTCTGTCTGCCAGCAGTCCGGGCCGAGACTCCGGATCGGCTGGAAGTCTCCATTGCCAACCGGATCGAGCTGTCCGTGTCTCGCGACAGACAAGGTGAGCTCTTCTGGCACGAGACCCGCAGACAGGACCTGCGCATCCACACCCGTGCCGTGATTCGCGATCTGGCCGAGGCGCGGCGTTTCTACATCTTCGATGACGAGAACGCCCCCTTCGACAAGGTCCGCGGCAATCGCAACGGCCGCTCGCTGGGGGTGCCCGTGCTGAAGATGACCGGGCCGCGCCCGGATGCCTTCATGGGGTCCTGGACCTGGTACGTGCTGGACTGGGAACAGGCGCTGAAGAACTTTCGCCCGGGAGATTTCTTCCGAACGGATACCGAGCGCAGCTGCCGGGATTTCTCCCAGTTTCCCAGCTATCTGGTGGATGGTGCCGATTCGCTGGAGGCCTTCGAGCTGAGACTGACCGTGCCGGAGGACCTGAATGCATCCTTCGAGTGGAACTCGTCCTGGCGGGATGTCCGGACGTCGATCGAGAAGGGGTCCGACGGGGAGCAGATCTTTCGCGTGACACCCATGCGCACGCCCGAACCACTGGCCCTGCACGACGACAATGATCTGGTGGCACGGCTCGTGATTCACCTGAGCCTGGCTGACAGCAGCCTGGTGCCTGAAGGCCCGGTCGGCTTCACGCGCTGGTACGGCAATCTGACAACGCTTGAACCCAGACTGGACCAGCCATTTCCCCCGGATCTGAGCACGGAGCTGGAGTCAGCGGAAACGGACCGCGCCCGGTTGCTCATGATGACTCGCTGGGTCGCGCGCAACATCCGCTATGTATCCGATACGCGCGAGATGCGTGGCCTGGTGTCGGCCAGCCCGGATGAAACGCTGACAAGTCGCTTCGGCGACTGCAAGGCCAAGAGCACGCTGCTGTGTGCCATGTCCGACCGCTACTCGATCCCTCTCCACATGGCCCTGGTGAACACGGACGACCGGCACATGCAAGGCTGTCGGGCAGGCGACTTCAATCACATGATCGTGGCCTGGCACAATGGCGACGACTGGGAGTTCGGCGACCCCACGGACCGGGGGCTGGATTTTGGAGTGCCCAATCCGGATCTGCACGCTCATCCAGTGCTTGTACTTCAGCCCGACAATCCGACAATCGTATACATCGATGCCGAAGCGGAGCTGCCCCAGCTGGAATTGAGTCTGGTCGCCCGACGGGATTCACTGGCCCGGTCCGAAGCCCGCCTGATCCTGCGCGGAAGTCTGGCTTCACGCGGCAGGGAGTATGCCCGGGACCGCAAGGACCTGGACCTGAGCAACTGGCTGGCGACCCTCGTGGGCGGTTACTGTCCCAGCGTGGCTTTGCGTGACATCCGGATCGAGGATGACAGGTCTCCGGACCTGATCTGTGTGGCACGAGCCGACATGGGCAGCATGCTGGTCAAGGGACGCCGGGGAGACTATCTGCCCAGATTTCCGTTGACGGGATTCAGCCTGAAAGCCAAGGACAGAATCGGAGATGGCGAAGCTCTGCATCTGTCGTACCCCCTGCACCTGAAACTGCAGCTTGCACTGGCCGCACCAGGTCTGACGCCAGCCGCGGACAGTCTGGACCTGGGCGATCCGCGGGGAGCCAGCTACACGGCCCGGGTGATCTGCGCCGAGGACACCGCGCGCATGGAATGCTATCTGCGCCTTCGCGCGGGCACCCAGGAAGGCCAGGATCGTGTGTGGGTCGAAGACCTGATCCGGGCCATGAACGACGAACGCAACAATTACTTCCGCCTGAGCTCGCTGGATTCCGACAGCCAGGAATGACCCGGGTCGCACCGGTTGCCATCCCTTGACTCACATCTCCATCCGAACCGAAAGGTATGATTGATGAAACTGCTTCAATCCCTGTGTCTCGCAGTGTGTCTGGCAGGTACGGCAGCCCAGGCCAAACTTCCTGTGCTGCAACCGCTGCCCGACCTTCTGACCATGGACATGCCCGCGGTCAACGCCGATTCACTGGCTCGCGAGTTCCCCGATGCCCCCATGGTGATTCTGGACTGGAGACGCCGGATCGTGAGCAGTTCCAGCCTTGGCATGATGCAGAACCTGAACCAGATGGTGGAACTCGGAGTCGTGCTGGATCCATCCCGAAGCGAGGTCCTGGAGTACACGTTCACCTCGCTGCCAACGGATTTCAGACTGAGGGTGAAGTCGCCCGGTGAAGAGATCCGCGAGTACGGACCGGATCAGTTGCAGCAGGTGGATGAATCCGTCAGTGTCGAGTCCCGGGGGGCGAACGCGGTCGCGGATGCGTTGGCGGCGATTCATCCGGTCTCGATCCTTGTGTCCGGACTGAACCAGATCGCCGACAAGGATCTGGGAACCTGGCGGATCACCGTTCCGGGAGCGGTGCGCGGAACCCTCGTGGAATGCACCTTCGGGTCGTCGCGGACCGCCGACTACTGCGCCTGGGATCCCGCCAGCAAGTTTGGGTACTACGGATTCTCCATGAAACGGGGCCTGCCCGTTCTCGGCGGCAAGGTCGAATACATTCTTCCCCGCAAGAAGGACACGGTCCAACGTTTTCATCCGCAGTGGCTTGAATCCAGTTGCCGTGAGCTGGACAAAGACTTCGAATGCCACACCTGGATCACGGGTTTCGAGCCCGCCATCGTCCAGGAACATGACTCCCCCTCCGGGGAAGAGAACCGGCAGGCGGTGTATCCCGTCGATGGCCGCAGTGGGCCGTCGGTGTGGGGAAGTCGCACGAACATGGTGGACATCTATCTGCGCAAGAACATGACCCGCAAACAGACCCGCAAGGTCGGCAAGTACCTCAAGCGCATTCCCTTCGAGAGTACGACCCGGGAGGACTCCCTGAGAACCATCGTCAAGTGGGTCCAGCAGGAGGTCAAGACCGTCGAGACGGCCAACGTGCAGCACAAGCTTTCGCAGATGCTGAGCATGCACAAGGCACTGTCCTTCCAGAAAGTCGCCATTGCCGTGCATCTCTGCCGGGCCGCCGGGTATCAGGCGGACCTGTCCGTGCTCTCGGATTGTCCACCCGCGATGTACGCTCCAGGATCGTACCGGCCGTCCTCCGAGAGACTGTTCGCGCTGCTGGTTCGCTGCGAAGGGGAGAGCTTCGTCGCTCTGCCGCAGATCAGCACGGCGGGGCTGTCGGCCATCCCCTCGGACATGGCCGGAAAGGTCGCGTGGAACTTCGGGACTCCCGACACGCTGACGATGGGCTGTGAGGCGGCCGATGATGCGCTCTTCGAGCGCCGCATCGACGTGGATCTGCGCCTGGACGGCCGCCTTGACATCGTCGAGACCCATGTGCTCCACGGGCTGGCCGCCTGGTCGCTCAGAGAGAGCATCAAGACTCTTGTCCCCAAGGAACGGATCAAGACGATCTGGGTCTCCAGGGACGCCCATGACGCCGAGCGCAATGAAGATCTGGCCGGGGTGGAAGAGCAGATCCAGGACCTGCTGCGTGACATGGTGCGCTTCGATGTCTCCCGCATCCGGGATTTCACGGGATACGTGGATGGGCGTGAAGACTGGTACGAGCCTCTGGAGCTGCGCATGGAGTACACGGTGGACGGCATGGTCGAGATCCTGCCCGATGAAGCCCTGTTCACCGTCAAGGGACTGTTCGCTCCCGACCGGAAATCCGTGGTCTATCTGGACACCAATGATCGGAAGCTGCCCCTGCACGTGGACGAGGACCAGTGGAACAAGCTGGACGTGACGATCCGCTATCCGGTGTCCTGGCAGCCGGACATGGAGCCCTTTGCCGACTTCACCCTTGAGAACGACTTCGGCAGACTTTCCGCGCAGTACACCAACGTGCCCGGACGTTTCGAGCTGCATCAGGAGCAGCGACTGAATCACATCTCGCGGCCGGCGACGGAGTACGGGGAGTTTCTCAAGGTCAAGTTGCGCGGGTCCGATCTGAAGGTGCCCGCCATGACCTTCCTGATCGACTGATCACGTTCTTCAATGTGTGGCATCCGCTGCACGGGCATCGCCGTCGGGTCCAGTCCGGATCCGGCGGCGATGCCGCTCAGGGACGGACACCCACGATCGGCAGTCCAATCGACCCAGCCCATTCGGATGGCTGGCGGGGGAGGCGAAGACTGCGGCATGTGAGCGTTCGCTCGACACATCTGCGTCCCGGGCCGTCGCGAAACGAAGGCTTGCATCGCGCGGGCTGGTTCGCCAGCTTCGGTCCCGGCGATACCACCCCACTGCACACAGTCATTGATAATTGTCCAGGAGAATCCATGATCAAGCCAATCGCGCTGATGGTGTTCTGCGCCCTGCCTCTGCTGTCCGCCAGAGCCATGGTCGGCAGCGGAGTCGACATGCCCACCTCGACCCTGGTTCGAAGCGAAACCGTGACCTACGTCTGCGACGGCGACACTCTTGAAGGCACTCTGGCCTGGAACCCAACGCTGGACACGAAGCTGCCCGTGGTGCTGGTGGTTCACGAATGGTGGGGCAACAACGCCTACAGCCAGCGCCGGGCCGAAATGCTGGCCGAGGCGGGCTACATGGCTCTGGCCGTGGACATGTACGGCAAGGGCCGACGGGCCGAAGAGCCGGGTGGCGCCATGGCCCTGGCCAGCGATGCCTACTCCGATCCGGCGCGCCTGCAAGCCCGATTCGAAGCGGCGCGCAGGCTCACCTTCTCGCGCCCTGAGGCGGATACCACCCGGGTTGCGGCCATTGGATACTGCTTCGGCGGAGGAGTCCTGCTGGGGCTGGCCCGCGCGGGCGTGGAGCTGGATGCCCTGGCCAGTTTCCATGGCTCACTGGGCACGAAGACCCCCGCGAGCAAGGGCAGCATCAAGCCCGCCTTGCTGGTGCTGAATGGCGAGGCCGATCCCTTCGTACCTGCCGAGGAAGTGGCGGCATTCCGGGCGGAAATGGACGCGGCGGATGCCCGCTTGACCTATGTGGGCTACCCCGGCGCGACTCACGCATTCACCAATCCTGCGTCCACGGAAACGGGCAAGCGCTTCGAGATGCCCGTTGAATACAACGAAGCCGCCGACTCGGACAGCTGGACGAAACTGCTGGACTTCCTGGCGACCGAGCTGAAGTAAGGGCTTTGCTGGAACTGGACTCAACAGGAAACCCCCGGCTCTCGCGAACCGGGGGTTTCTGCGTTCGGATCGGATGCGAGCGTCACACGCCCTTGCGGCTGCAGAGGCTGGCTTTCAGGAAATCGCGATTGAGCAGCGCGATGTTGGAGATCTTGATCTCCTTGGGGCAGGCCGCTTCGCAGTCGTAGGTGTTGGTGCAGTTGCCAAAGCCCAGCTTGTCCATGGTGGACACCATCGACAGCGCGCGGCGGTCGCGTTCCGCCTGACCCTGGGGCAGGTGGGCCAGATGGCTGATCTTGGCGCTCACGAAAAGCATCGCGCTGGCGTTCTTGCAGCTGGCCACGCAGGCGCCGCAGCCGATGCAGGCCGCCGCGTCCATGGCCGCGTCGGCATTCTCCTTGGGCACCGGAATCGCGTTGCCGTCGGGAGCACCGCCCGTGTTCACGCTCACGAAACCACCGGCCTCGATGATGCGGTCGAATGCGGCACGATCCACAATGAGGTCGCGCACGATCGGAAAGGCCCGGGCGCGCCAGGGTTCGATCACGATCGTGTCACCGTCCTTGAAATGGCGCATGTGCAGTTGGCACACGGTCGTGCCCTCTTCGGGGCCATGGGCCTCGCCATTGATCATCAGCGAGCACATGCCGCAGATGCCTTCGCGGCAGTCGTGGTCAAAGGCCACCGGCTCGCGGCCTTCCAGTTCCAGCTTGTCGTTCAGCACATCCAGCATCTCAAGGAAGGACATGTGCGTACTGACGCCGTCCAGTTCGTAGGTCTCCAGACTGCCCCGGACCGAAGGTCCCGCCTGGCGCCAGATCTTCAGTGTCAGTTTCACTTGTAGCTCCTTTGCGAGGGTTTGCAGTGCTCGAAGGTCAGCTCTTCGCGGTGACGCACCGGAGTGTTGTTCTCGCCCTTGTACTCCCACACGGCCGTGTGGCTGAAGTTGGCGTCGTCGCGCATCGCTTCGCCTTCGGGCGTCTGGCTTTCTTCACGGAAGTGACCGCCGCAGGACTCGGGGCGCTCGAGCGCATCGCGGGCCATCAACTCGGCGAACTCGTAGAAATCGGCCACGCGACCGGCCCGCTCCAGGTTCTGATTCAGGCCCTCGCCCGTGCCCACCACGGTCACGTCCTTCCAGAAACGCTCGCGCGCCTCGGGGATCCATGACAGCAGCGACTTAAGCCCCTTCTCATTGCGGCCCATGCCGCAGTTGTCCCACATCTGGCGACCCAGTTCGCGGTGCAGATCGTCCACCGTGCGCTTGCCCCTGGCACCCAGCAGGCGCGAGGTGCGCTCGGCGACCATGCGCTGGCTCTCGACGGCCTCGGCACAGGTGGCATCCAGTCCGTCGGGCTTGTGTCCGGCCAGGTAGTTGCCGATGGTGTAGGGAATCACGAAGTAGCCATCGGCCAGCCCCTGCATCAGGGCGCTGGCTCCCAGCCGGTTGGCGCCGTGGTCGCTGAAGTTGGCCTCGCCCAGCACGAACAGGCCGGGAATCGTGCTCTGCAAGTTGTAGTCCACCCAGAGCCCGCCCATGGTGTAGTGCACGGCGGGGTAGATGCGCATCGGCACGGAGTAGGGGTCTTCGTCGGTGATCTTCTCGTACATCTGGAAGAGGTTGCCGTAGCGTTCCTCGATCACATGCTTGCCCAGTCGCTGGATCGCATCGCCAAAGTCCAGGTACACGGCCAGCCCGCTGGGACCCACGCCGTAACCTTCGTCACACATGCGCTTGGCGGCGCGGCTGGCCACGTCACGGGGGACCAGATTGCCGAAGCTGGGGTAGATCCGCTCCAGGTAGTAGTCGCGTTCGCTCTCGGGAATGTCGGCCGCACGGCGCTTGTCGCCCTTGGCCTTGGGCACCCAGACACGCCCGTCGTTGCGCAGGGACTCGCTCATCAGGGTGAGCTTGCTCTGGTAGTCGCCCGACACGGGAATGCAGGTGGGATGGATCTGGGTGAAACACGGATTGGCGAAGGCCGCGCCGCGCTTGTGGGCCCGCCAGGCGGCGGTCACGTTGCAGCCCTTGGCGTTGGTGCTGAGGAAGAACACGTTGCCGTAGCCGCCGGTGGCCAGGCAGACCGCGTCGGCCATGTGCGAGGAGACCTTGCCGCTGACCATGTCACGCACGGTGATGCCACGGGCCACGCCGTTGTGCACGACCAGGTCCAGCATTTCCGTGCGCGGATACATCTTGACCTTGCCCGCGCCGATCTGGCGGGCAAGAGCCTGGTAGGCTCCCAGCAGCAGCTGCTGGCCGGTCTGGCCACGGGCGTAGAAGGTGCGCGAGACCTGGGCGCCGCCGAAACTGCGGTTGTCCAGCACGCCACCGTACTCACGCGCGAAGGGCACGCCCTGGGCCACGCACTGGTCGATGATCTGCACGCTGATCTGGGCCAGGCGGTAAACATTGGCTTCGCGGGCGCGGTAGTCGCCGCCCTTGACCGTGTCGTAGAACAGCCGGTAGATGCTGTCGCCGTCACCCTGGTAGTTCTTGGCGGCGTTGATGCCGCCCTGGGCCGCGATCGAGTGCGCGCGGCGCGGGCTGTCCTGGTAGCAGAAGCACTGCACATTGTAGCCCAGCTCGGCCAGGGTGGCCGCAGCGGCACCGCCGGCGAGCCCACTGCCCACCACGATGACCGTGTACTTCCGCTTGTTGGCCGGGTTGACCAGTTTCATCTCGAAGCGGTGGCGATCCCATTTGTCGCGCAGGTCCCCGCCCGGGATTCTGGATTCGAGGTTCATTGGGAAGGCTCCCGATTTAGTACCAGGCCAGCAGGACGGCCAGGGGAATTGAAATGAAACCCGCGCAGATCAGGAACACCAGTCCCAGCAGGAGTCCGCGGACCATGGGGGTGTACTTCGGATGGTTGAAGCCCAGGGTCTGCAGGGCGCTCTGTGCTCCGTGAGACAGGTGAAAGAACAGCACCACCATGCTCAGAATGTAGAGGCCCGCAATCAGTGGGTTGCTGAATCCGGCCACCACGTTGGCATAGGCGTCGGGCACATGGCTTCCCACCTGCAGCCGGTGTTCGGGGCCGACCACGCCCACGGTGAGGTGGGCCAGATGGAACACGATGTAACCCAGCACCACCAGCCCGCTGAGGAACATGGTCCTGGAGGCGAAAGTGGATTGCAGGGGTTTCTGCACCGCGTAGGGCTCGGGACGTGCCGCCCGGTTGGCCAGAGTCAGCTGGATCGCGCTGATCACGTGGACCAGGAAGATCAGCAGCAGTGTGCCGCGAATGCCCCAGAGCAGGTAGATGTTGTGCCTCAGGGCCGCCGCATAGGCGTTGAGCGTGTCCGCCCCGGCGAAGAACTGCAGGTTGCCGGCCATGTGTCCCAGCAGGAACAGCAGCAGGGCCAGCCCGGTGAGCGCCATCAGCAGTTTTCGGCCGATGGAGGAGCTGCGGAATGTGGTGAACCATGCCATAGGGGGATTCCATCCTCCTTTAGAGTGGATTGCGTGCTCGGGCGAAGGGGTGGGACCTGACGCGTCCCGCGAACCGTTGAACTTCCGAACGGCTCCGCGACGCCCCGGGTTGGACTTGTCCGGTCCGGTGGTGCGGATTCACAGGGTTGCGCTGACCGGCGTGCGAGGCTTGGTGCTTGTACTATCTTGGCAGCCGTCTGCCCCGGGCCTGAGTTGCCAATGCTGAATTCGCCCTGCCGGAGTCAACGGGCCATTCTATGCAGGATGGTGGCGCTTTATTTTGATCTGGATCAAGAACAATGAGGAGTCTGGATGTACGAACTCCCCGATCGTGTCCGTGCGTGGGAGCTGCTCTGCCTGCACACCCAGAGCGAAAGCCTTCGCAAGCACGCTCTGGCGGTGGAAGCCCTCATGGGTGCCCACGCTCGCGAAGCCGGTGAGGATGCGGATCTCTGGGAGCGCTGCGGCCTTCTGCACGATTTTGACTACGAGCGCTGGCCCGATCCGGCGGAGCATACGGTCCAGGGCGGAAAAATCCTGGAAGAAGCAGGCTATCCGCCGGAACTGATCCGTGCCATCCACAGTCATAATCCGGGCAACGGGCTGGGTGTCCCGCTGGATACGGCAATGGCGCGCACCCTGTTCGCCGTGGATGAACTGGCCGGATTCCTGGTGGGCGTGGCATTGGTTCGACCCAGCCGCAGCCTGCACGATCTGGAACCGCGCAGCGTGATCAAGAAGTTCAAGGACCGCGCCTTCTGCGCTGCGGTCAGTCGTGAGGACATGACACAGGGGGCCGAGCTGCTGGGACGCACGATGGACGTGCACCTGGCCTTCTGCATTTCGGCGCTCAGGCCGATCGCCGATGAGCTGGGGCTGGCTGGCCACTGAGCCCTGCGGGCACGACGGGGTACCAATGGAAGAGGGGAGTCGGGATGGGAGTCTATCGCTACAGGATTGAGGGCATGTCCTGCGGAGGCTGCGTCGGGTCGGTGACCCGGCTGCTGCAACAGAGCGAACCGGATGCGGACGTGACGGTCAGTCTGGAGAGTGCCAGCGCCCAGCTGACGAGTGAGCGGGTTCCTTCCTTCGATCGGATGAAGGAGGCCCTCGCCAAGGCGGGGTTCACGCTCCAGGAAGCGCAGGCCCGCTGATGGACGTACTGAACACTTTCACCAGGAGCCGGCTTTGGCTGCTGGGCTTTTTTCTGGTTGCCGGCGCTGCGCTGGCCGGAAGCGACTCAGGGGTTCCGCTGACTCGCGGGGATCTGGACGGATCCGCGCTGTACGGGCAGGTTCCGGCGGCCGGCTCGCCCGAACGGCAGTTGATGTGGCGCGGCCGCGATTGCCGCTATCCCACTGATCATTGCCTGATCTGCGACCGCATCCTGCCCGGCAAGGACCACCGGGGAGTGGACTTCGTGATCGATGGCGTGACCGTGCGACTTTGCGGCCCCGCCTGCCAGAAGCAAGCCCAGGAGCTGGATCAGACCGGCAAGCAGGAGCTGGTGCAGCGCCTGAATCTGGCGGTGGTCCAGCGGGACCTGCCCGAATACCCGTTGACCTCCAGCCCCGTGAGCGGGCAGAAACTGAGCAGCCCCATCGATGGGGTCAATCAGGTCTTCGACAACACGCTGGTCCGACTGGCCAACGAGGCCGAGGTGGCCGAGTTTCTCAAGGACCCCTGCGGCTATGTGCTGGCGGTTCGCCTGGCGCGCACCCTGGCCGCCCAGCGTTGCCGTCCTGTCCCCGGCGAAAGCGTGCATCCATGAGAGTCATCGAGCACCCACGCGTGGCACCGGAACGACGCTGGGGGGCGGAACAGTACCGCACCCTGGAGCTGGCAGGGCAGTCCGCGGGAGCGATCTATCACCTGATGACCGCGATGATCGTGCCCCGGCCGATCGCATTGATTTCCACCGTGGGTGAACAGGGCCAGTTGAATGTGGCCCCGTTTTCCTTTTTCAACGGGGTCTGCTCCGATCCTCCGATCCTGAGCGTGGCCATCATCCGGCACCCGGTGTCGGCCGAGCGACCGGATCCGGAGTCCCGCCTCAAGGACACGGCGCGCAATATCCGGCGCACGGGCGAGTTCGTGGTGAACATCGCGCCAGTCAGTCTGGCCGCGGCCGTCGAGACCGCGGGCAAGTCCTGGCCGACCGAGCAGAGCGAAGCCGAGATCTGCGGGCTGGAGGCGCTGCCTTCGTTGAAGGTGGCCGTTCCTCGCCTGGGCAATTGCCCGATCCAGCTGGAATGCCGCCTCGAGCGGATCGTTGAAGTGGGCCAGGGCCCCACCGACCTGGTGCTGGGACGCATTGTCGAAGCCCACGCGGCGCTCGAGGTCTTTGGCGACAAGGGCAGGCTGGATGTGGACCGCATCCTGCCGCTTTCCCGTCTGTCGGCGGGGTCCTATGCCGGACTCCAGGAAAGCTTCCGTTTCGTTTTCTGAGCCTGCGACAGCAACGGGCCAGCGCACACAGATCACAGCACAGCCAACAAGTCAATCGGGCAGCGCTTCGTGCGCCAGCCCGCCATATTCCGGAGGTTCCCCATGCATCGTCTTCCCGATCTGCCCTATGATTTCAACGCCCTCGAGCCCAGCATTGACGCGCGTACCATGGAAATCCATCATGGCAAGCATCACAACGCCTACGTGACCAATCTGAACAACGCTCTGGAAGCCGCGGGCGGAGACCTGGGCGACAAGGACATCATCAGCCTGTGCGCCAACCTGAACCTGGTGCCCGAGGCCCAGCGCACGGCCGTGCGCAACAATGGCGGCGGCCACTACAATCACAGCCTGTTCTGGAGCGTGATGTGTTCCGGCGGCAGCGCCGACGTCTCCCTGGAACTTGCCCGCGCAATCGATGATTTCGGTGGCATGGATGCCCTGCGCGAGAAGTTCGCCGCAGCCGCCGCCACCCGCTTCGGCAGCGGCTGGGCCTGGATCACGGCCTCCGGCGGCAAGATTCAGGTGAGCAGCACCCCCAACCAGGACAACCCGCTGATGGACAACAGTGGCACGCCCATCCTGGGTCTGGATGTCTGGGAGCACGCCTACTACCTGCACTACCAGAATCGCCGCCCCGATTACATCAAGGCCTGGTGGGAAGTGGTCAACTGGGCCGAAGTGTCCAAGCGCTTCTCCGCAGCCCGTTGAGCTCCGGATGGTCCTTCAGGAAACGCCCCCTCGTGGGGCGTTTCTCTTGCTCCACTGCCGGTTGATTGACATTCTGGAACGCATCCCGAAACTCCTGCATGCCCGACAGGCGTCGCGCGTGTACGCACCCGGTCTGGAGTCCGGACAGTGGCCAGCATCACGTTGGAGTGAGCCATGAATCTCGGTGCATTTTCGATCAGCCTCGCGGTCAAGGACATCGTGGCCTCGCGGGACTTCTACCAGAAGTTCGGCTTCACGGTCTGGGGTGGAAACGTGGAACAGAACTGGCTGATCATGAAGAACGGCGCGCACATCATCGGCCTGTTCCAGGGCATGTTCGAGCGCAATCTGATGACCTTCAACCCCGGTTGGGATCAGGACGCGAACACGCTGCCCGAGTTCACTGACATCCGTGAACTGCAGCGCCAGGTGAAGGCCCAGGGTGTCGAGCTGCTGCCCGAAGCCGACGAGCACGGCACGGGTCCCGCCAGTTTCATGGCGATTGATCCCGACGGCAATCCGATTCTGGTGGACCAGCACGTCTGACGTACCGGATTGCCCGGATTGGGTGTGAGGCGAGCGCAGGTCAAGGCACGCGTGGTCCTGCTGTTGCCCAAGCCAGTGAACGCTGGATCATCAACGCGAGGACTTTTCCATGGAAGCAGGACAGGTTCTGGTGATCGTGGGCCTGATCGTCTCCGTCGTGGCGTTTCTGTTCTTCAGGCTCCCCGGGGTGCCATTCTTCTTCATGGGTCCCATCTGGAGGGCCAGACGCTATCTGACATCCGCGGGTGTGTCGCTGTGGGCAAGCGGAGCCGTGTTGAGTCTGGTGGGCATCGCGCTGCATCTGTCAAGCTGAAGGACATTCCACCGCATGCCCGAGCACCGATTCCTCAGGCTCAAGCCCCATCACCGTGCTGATCCACCATGCCCGTGAATGCCGCCGAACAGCCACCATCAGAGCAGGGAACCGAGCTGGCCTGGCTTGACACGGCGCGCATCCTGGCGATTCTGGCGGTGGTCTTGCTGCATGTGTCCGCCGCGGTCGTGATCCAGTGCCCACCCGGTACGGTGCACTGGTGGATCGGAAACCTGGTGGACTCGACCACCCGCTGGTGCGTACCGGTCTTCGTGATGATCAGCGGCGCCCTGCTGCTGGATCCCGGCAGGCAGGAAACCGCGGCCACATTCTATCGCAAACGCGCCGCCCGCATTGCAATTCCCCTGCTGTTCTGGACCGTATTCTACCTGCTCTGGGCCATGCTCAAGGGAATCCGCAGCGGACATCCGCCTCTGCCCGGAGAGCTGGCGGAGCGCGTGCTGGCGGGAGTGCCGCATTACCACATGTGGTTTCTCTACATGATTCTGCCGCTGTACCTGGTCACGCCTTTCCTGCGCCGGCTCGTACGGGCGACCGATCGCCGCGTGTTCGGTACTGCAACGGTCTCGCTGCTGGCGCTGGCGGCTGGAGTCACCGCGATCGGCTATCCGGAACCTGTGGGTCGTGGATCGTTTCTGAGCCTGTTTCTGTATTACATCCCCTGGTTCCTGCTTGGATACATGCTGCGCACCATGCAGGGAGATGTCAGCCGCACGCGGACGGTTCCCTTTGCTCTGCTGACGATGGCGACCACTGCCGCGGGGGTCCACCTGCTGACACTGCGACTGGGACTGGACAGCGGCCTGTACTTCTATGACTACCTGAGTATCACGGTCATTCTCATGTCGCTCGCCATGGCGCTGTTCTTCAGGTCACTTGCCTGGGTGCCGGGCACTCCAGCGCTCTCGAGGCGGCTGGCCCGGCTGACGCTCGGTGTGTATCTGGTTCATCCCGTGCCGCTGGAACTGCTGCAGCATGCGGGTCTGGACCCGCTGAACGTGCACCCCGGGATCTACATTCCCACGGCGTTTCTGCTGGCGACCGGTCTGTCCGCGGTGGGGGTGCTGGTCCTGCAACGGATTCCGATTCTTGCCCGCGTCGTTTGACTTCCGCCCGGCCGGGGGAGCGGGCAAAGCCACCACACCGAGCGAACTGCTTCCTGAACGACGGAATTCCGCCCATGATGTGCTCCGTTTTCTGCAGATTCGGGAAGTCTTCGCGTGATGGATGGGACTGAACCGCGGAGACACGTGGTTCCAAAGCCGAACTCACACTCAAGGAGTCTCCCGATGCGACATCCTCTCCCCCTGCTGCTGCTGACCCTGTTGGCGGTCTCCTGTTCCGGCCCTGCCCCGGCACCGACCCAGGACAACGCGACGATCGAAGCGGCCCATCAGGCGCACGACGCCTACGTGAACGCCATCAATTCCAACGACCTGGCGACTCTGCTGGGCATGCTCACGGACGATGTGGTGTACATGGCACCGCACGAAACCCCGATGCTTGGCAAGAGCGAGGTTGCCCCCTGGCTGGAGAGTTATCTGGGCGGCTGGCGTACCAACTGGGACAAACCCGTGCAGGAATTCGTGGTCAGCGGGGAGTGGGCCTTCGAGCGATACAGCTACACCTCCACGAACATCAGCCTGGCCGATGGCTCGGTCGTGGTGGACACGGGCTGGGGGCTGGCGATCTATCACCACGACGCGGACGGCACCTGGCGCGTGGCCCGCGATGCCTGGGGCTCCGACCTGCCCATGCCCGAGTGAGTGGCATCCACGGTGACTGGGTGGCGGGCCAGCATTGGGTCAAGGAGGATAGGTGACGCAGGATTTCGTGATCCAACTGGATGATCTGAGCGACGCGCGCGTTCGGGATCTGATCGGAATGCATCTTGCGGCGGTGCGGGAATTCTCCCCGCCCGAAAGCATCCATGCCCTGCCCATTGAGGCCCTGCTGGCTCCGGGGATGAGTGTCTGGAGCGTCTGGCTGGGTGACTCGCTGGCCGGTTGTGGCGCATTGCGGGAGCTGGATCGCACCCACGGTGAAATCAAATCGATGCGCACCGCTCCGGAATTCCTGAGGCGGGGCGTGGCCCGGGCGCTGATGGATCACATCATGGCGGTCGCCCGGGGGCGGGGCTACCAACGGTTGAGTCTGGAAACAGGCGCGATGGCCGCCTTCGAGCCTGCGCGGGCACTCTATCGCCGCCTGGGCTTCGTGGACTGCGCGCCTTTCGGCGAGTATCACGAAGACCGCAACAGCGTGTTCATGACTCGGGAAATTGACTGAGTGCAGGCATCTTTCAGGCCTGACCGGCCATGGCGCAGGACGGGACCATTCCACGGCGAGCCATGGCAGACCTGAGTGGAACTGGAAGCTGGTGACAAGATGAGTGCACGGTCCATACGATCGCGAGGGCCGCGGATCCTTGCCGCACTGGGCGTCACGGTGCTGGGTCTTGTGAGCTGTCAGGGCAGGACTGCTGAACGGGCCCTGTCAACACAAGCCCTGCGAGCTCGGCTTGAGGCACAGGCCGAGGCCTGGGACGAGGCCATCATCCGCAAGGACCGGACCGCCATCGAGGCCAACATGGCAGCGGATTTCCTCTTCATTGACGCGCGCGGGCTGATCACGGACCGTGCGAACTTCATCGAGACCATGATGGATTCGGCGTTTGTCATCGATCCGTATGCCGTCGAGGACTTCGACCTGCGCCTGTACGGGGACGTGGCCCTGCTCTGCGGCCGCACGCAGATGACCGGAAGCTGGGCGGGCGAGCCCTTCACCAGCCACTATCGTTACATCGATGTCTACGCCCGCCAGGGTGAGGACTGGAAGGTCGTCAGCGTGCAGATCACGGCCATGGCCGACTGAGGCGATTCCCGCGGTTCATGCGGCGTTCGACCATCAAACTGGAGCGACCATTCATGTCCATGCCTTCCACACCAGTATCCCAGGCGCTTGTCATTTTCGCCAAGAACAAGAAACGCGTGTCCACCTTCTACCAGCAGGCTCTTGGGCTTGATGTGGTCGAGAATGAGTCGTCTCACGATCTCCTGCGCGGCAACGGCATCGAACTGGTCATTCACAGCATTCCGCAGCGCATCGCGCGCGAGATCCAGATCAGCAAGCCGCCACAATTGCGCGAGAACACGCCACTGAAACCCGCGTTTCTGGTGAACGACCTCGACGCCTTGCGCGAGGCGGTGACCCGCACGGGAGGCTGGCTGAAGGCGCGTGATCAGGCCTGGACGATCCGCGGAGCCACCGTACTGGATGGCTGTGATCCGGAAGGAAACATCGTGCAGTTCCGTCGTCTGAACCAA
This sequence comes from Candidatus Delongbacteria bacterium, assembly GCA_020634015.1. Taxonomy (NCBI): domain Bacteria; phylum Candidatus Delongiibacteriota; species Candidatus Delongbacteria bacterium. The sequence continues at coordinate 187,983 of JACKCN010000003.1, forward strand.
TGAACGACTCCGGCTCATCGCTTCCCGACGGCTTCGAGTATCGTGTTCACAAGAATGGCGACGTGCACATTCTGCACCATGGCCGGCCCGCCGCGACCCTGCGTGGCAAGGCAGCCGGCGAGTTCATTGGCAAGGTCGCCAGCCTGGATCCGCCGGGTGCCCAGCAACTGATGGCCCGTGTGACGGGAAACTACCGCCGCGGCAACGAGAAGACCGCGCGCAACCATCCCCGCAATCGCGGGTGACGGAGGTTCCAGTGGCCACTGTCGGCATTGAAGAGGTAACTGTGTGCCAGGGGCGATGTGAGTGGCAACATCACGGTGCCTTCAGCTTTCGCGCGCCGCAGGTGGACCTGCTCGTCACTCGGGGCATTGCCCGGGAATGGCGGTCGGCGGGGCGGCCGGTCTGCTTGCCGGGGTGGGAATACTCATGACGCATGGCAGTGTCCACGATGTACTCCCGGGAGCATCTTTGCTCATCCTTGGGTTGACGACACTTCTTGGATTGGAAGCTGGTGCGATCGGGGGATTCATCATTGGCCATCCGGAGGTGTACCGGCCGGTCACAGGTCATCAAGAGGGGGCCGGTGAATGAATCGTCGTCCGCTGATGCTTCTGGCACTTGCGGGAACAGGTCTTTGCCTGCTTTCCTGTGTCCACTCCCGCAACATGAGCACCCCGGATGACCTGCTGGAGCTCAATCGCATGGCCGCGGATCAAGCGGCCTACTTCAGACTGACAGACGGGGATCGTCGTTTCGCCTCACGGGTGAGCGTTCACGATGACAGCCTGTTCGCGACCAGCATGCACTTTCCAGAACCCGTTGCCTTTCCGCTGGAACGGGTGGAGTACATCCAGTTCTCCAACACTCTGGAAGGGGCTCGATCGGGTGCCATGGTCGGGGCCGTGATGGGTCTTCTGGGGGGATTGGTCTACAGTCAGTCAATCGGTGGGGGTGAATACTCCGGCATCCTGAGACTGGTCGTACTGGGCGTCGTGACTTCCACAGGCAGTCTTGGCGGTCTGTGGGCAGGAGCCATCGCCGGAAAACCCGAGCGCTTCATGATTGCGTGTGACGACGATTCGACACACACGAATATGCGGGGGCCTCTGTACGACAGTGGCGAGTCCCCGGGGCAGGATCCCGTCTCGGACAGCGAACCCTGACGATGCTGACCATGGCCCAGTCCTGTCGACGTGGCTGCAACAGGCTCAGTCCCCAAGCCGTTCCAGCAATTGAGCGGCCGCATCGCGGGGCAGATCGCGGTGGCAGACCAGGCGGATGTCGGTGGGACTGACATCATAGGCCAGCACGCCGACGGCAGCCAGCCCGGCAACCTGATCCAGGCAGTCCGCGGGGGTGTGACAGCGCAGCAGCACCATGTTGCTCTCGGGAGTCCGCACGGTCCAGGGGCGCGCGTCCAGGCTCGCCAATGCCTTGGCGACATCACGGGCCAGGGCATGGTCTTCACCCAGGCGTGGGTACTCGTGATCCAGCGCGTACAGCCCGGCCGCCGCGATGATCCCCGCCTGGCGCATGCCACCGCCGAACATCTTGCGATACCAACGGGCTTCGTCGAGGGTGGCCGCGTCGCCCACCAGCATGGCTCCCACCGGACAGCCCATTCCCTTGGAAAGGCAACAGGCCAGCGTATCGCAGCGCTGGCCGAACTCGGAGAGTGGCACACCCAGGGCCGTGGCGGCGTTCCAGATCCGTGCGCCATCCAGGTGCAGGGCCAGGTCCAGCTCGCGACAGGTGGTGAACAGCTCATCGATCTCGGCCACGCTGCGCACCAGGCCGCCCGCCAGATTCACTGTGTTCTCGGTGATCACCAGGCGGCTCTTCGGATGGTGCACATCGGGCTGGCGCAGAGCCTGGCGCACATCGGCGGCGCTCAGTCGGCCATCCTCGCAATCCACGGGCCAGAAGCCCGCACCCAGCAGGGCGGATGCTCCCGCGACCTCGTGCTGCACACTGTGCGTGCGGCGTTCGAGGATGATCTCGCTGCCCCGCGTGCAGTGCACCGCGATGCCGGCCAGGTTGGCCATGGTGCTGCTGGGCAGGTACAGTGACGCCTTGCGCCCGAACAGCGCGGCTACGCGTTCTTCAAGGGCGCGCACGGTGGGATCTTCGCCCATCACGTCGTCGCCCACCTCGGCCGCGGCCATGGCCTGCCGCATGGCGTTTGATGGGCGTGTGACCGTGTCCGACCGGAAATCGAGTACCGGGCGTCCATCCGCGAGGCGCTCAGCAGTGCCTTTGTGGAATTCCATGGGTCATCCTCTCTGGGTCCGCCTCAGCGGACCGGCTGGCAGTGCGGGCACCACCAGGTTCCCCGTTGCTGCATGATGATGCGTTCGATGGGCGTGGCGCACACGCCGCAGTATTCACCCGTGCGACCGTAGACCTTCAGGTAGCGCTGGTAGCTGCCTTCCACGCCGCGGGCATCCTGGAAGCTGTCGAAGGTCGTGCCGCAGGCCTTGATCGCCCGGCGCAGCACGCGGCGGGTACTTGTGTGCAGGCGCTTGATTTCATCGGGTTCCAGCGAACCTGCGGCACGAAAGGGGTGCAGTCCGCTCTCGAACAGGATCTCGCAGGCGTAGATGTTGCCGATGCCCGTGATGCGGTCCTGGCGCAGCAGCCAGGTCTTCAGCGGGCTGCGACTGCCGTTCAGCAGTGCCGCGAGGCGGGTCGTGGTGAATGCTGAACCGGTGGGATCCACTCCCGGGGCTGCCAGGTCGTCGCGACTTCCCGCAAGAATCAGGGTGCCGAAGCGTCGTGTATCACTGAATTGCAGACGGTCGCTGCCCAGACTGAATTCGGCCCGCAGGAAGCGTTGCGAATTCTCGCTGGCGAAGCTCGCCAGTTGCAGGCGTCCGGTCATGCGCAGGTGCACGGCCAGCCAGTGCGGCCCCTTGCGGCCTTTCAGGCAAAGCAGGATCTGCTTGCCCTCGCGCTGCACGTCCTCGATGAGCGCGCCGGTGATCGGCCGGTAGTCGCCAAACAGTTTCGCATCAAGGATGCGCACTCCCTGGATCCGCTGCCCCACCAGCATCGGTCGCAATTGCCGGACCACGGTTTCCACTTCGGGCAGTTCGGGCATGGCTCAGGCCAGTTCCTTCAACCTGTCGAGCACGGCCTGGGCGTGTCCGGCCACCGAGACGGGGCTCCAGACCTCGGCCACCTTGCCTTCCGGGTTGATCAGCAGAGTGCTGCGCAGCACGCCCATGTACTCGCGACCCATGAACTTCTTCAGTCCCCAGAACCCCAGAGCTTCCAGCAGGCTGTGCTCGGTGTCCGAGAGCAGAATCAGCTGCAGGTCCTTCTTTTCAATGAAGGAGCAGTGCTTCTTCGGCGTGTCCGGGCTGATCCCGACGACCTGGGCTCCCAGTTTCGCGAAGGACTTCTTCAAGGCCGTGAAATCGATGGCCTCGGTGGTGCATCCAGGAGTCAGATCCTTGGGGTACGCATACAGAACCCACCAAGCGCCCAGAAAATCCTTGGCGGTGCGCGTGGTTCCGTCCTGATCGGGCAGGCTGAAGGCGGGCAGTTTCTTGCCGGCTTGAATCATGGAATTCTCCTTGGTGACTGGTCCGCGTGCCCCATGCACGCGCATGGAAGGTCCCGAAAGTAGCGTCTTGGCGCGAAACCGGTCAGCAAACAACCCGCACCATCCCGGACCCGGGCACGGCCCTGTCCCCGAAACCCTATCTTCCGCCCCGTGGAACTCCCGCCATGTCCACAGGGTTGATGCAACCACCCCGGCACACTCCCGGCCGGGGCAAGGAGTGACGAAGCACGGAGCCTCAAGTGAAACGAATCCTCTTCCTGCTGCTTGGCCTGGGAGCATTGCTGCCCATGGCCTGCGACGACAGCACCATCGACGACAACAACCCCCTGTCCGGAATCCAACTGGTGTCACCCATCGACGGCGACACCCTGCGGCAGGAAACCCGGATCCAGATCGCTTCTTCAGATTTCGGCCGTCTCGTGGTGGTCGGGCTGCGCGTGGATGGGGAAGAGGTGGCCATTTCGACCAACTCCCCCTATGACAACGATCTGGATGTCCGTTCCTGGGCCGACGACCAGGAGCATGAACTGGAGGTCTGGGGTGCGGCCAGCAACAGCTCGATCGTGGTCTCCGACCCCGTGACCGTGACCGTCTCCGCCAGCGCCTCCGCACCTGCCCAACCCAGATACTTCTACCGGACGCACAACCTCAGCGGAAATGACTGGATCCAGACACTGGCCCCGGTCGGCAACGGTTGGCTTGCTGGAGGCAGTGCTGGCGACCAGGCCTGGCTGATGCGCCTGGATCGCGAGGGTGACATGGTCTGGTCCTGGCGCTTCGGTACGGGAAATGGCCAGATCAATGCCGTGCTGCCCGTGGATGGCGGCAGTATGGTGGCCGGCAAGCTGGACGGATATCCCTGGGTCGCCAAGCTGAATCACCGAGGTTACATCGTGTCCAGTCGTGGCATCGACCAGTACGGCGAGGGCTCGATCAGCGACTTGATCGCCACCTCCGACGGCCAGGGCTGGCTGGCCATCGCCAACACCCAGGCGGGGGCCCGCCTGATGGAACTGGATGGCACCGGAGCCATCGTCTGGGATCGCAGCCCGCTGGGCGGGCAGACCGGCACCGTCGAGCGCCTGCTGAACACACAGTCCGGCGACCTCTGGATCTGCGGCGCCTGGACACCGGACACGAACCGCGAAGCCCTGCTGGTGAGCACCGATCAGACCGGTACCGTGCGCTGGACCCGGTCCCTGGGAGCCGGCTATGCCTGGGATCTGAAAGAGGACGGGGCCGGACTGGTGGTATGCGGAGAAACAGGCTCGGATCCCGCCGCGGTACAGGCCACCCTCTGGCGCACTGACAACACGGGCGTGCTGGTGGAAAGCCGTGTGATGCAGCAGAATGCACCACACAGCGCACACCGGCTGCTGAAGTCCACCGGAGGTGACTGGTGGTTGGCGGGCTGGAGCGCGGGCGCGCAGTCCAACGGCCTGGATGGCCTGCTGGCCGAAGTTTCCTTCGGCTCGGGCACCCTCTGGCAACACTCACACGGAGATGGACTGGGGCAGGAACTGCGGGCCTTGCTGCCTGCGGCCGATGGCGGTCTGGTGGCCGCCGGCATGTCCGGCACGTCCACGGGCAACGGAATGGATGTCTGGGTGATCCACACCAACACCCAGGGGCTCATCCCCTGAACGGATCACGTGGTTGGTCAGCGACCCAGAATGCCCACGCGCAATGCCACACGGGCCACATCGGTCCACTCGATGTCCTTCAGCTCGGGAAGATGCACCAGCGCCTGCAGCATGCGACGCTGGAATCCCGGGCGATGGAACAGGGGCCTGAAGAGCAGCGAGAATCTGATCTGGCGCATCACGAAGGCCATGCTGTGCGTATACGTGGCGGCCACCCGCGCTTCCGGGCGTGGCTCCTGGCCCAGGCCATCCGCGAGCAGGGCGCTCGCCGCCCGCTCACCTGAACGCAGAGCGTAGTAGATGCCCTCTCCGCTGATCGGCTCGCAGAGACCGCCCGCATCTCCCACGAAGAGTACACGACCGCGCGCCAGCCTGCGGATCGGGCGATCGGGCAGGGGCCAACCGTCGACCTTGGCCCGGGGCAGACCCAGACGCAGGCGGTAGGCTTCCAGCAGCGCTTTCTGCTCCCCGGTCCGCTGGGGAGGCCCGCAGACACCCACCATGCGCATGCCGCGTTTGGGAAAGTCCCAGGCATAGCCCCAGGGAAAGAGACCGAAGTCCAGTCGGGCCGGGTCCGTGCGTTCGGAAGGAATCGAGAGCTCCAGCGCGGTCTGGTGTCCGCCCTCACCGGGTGCCAGACAGCGTCTCAGTCTTGACAGGGCACCATCCGCGGCGATCACCCAGTCGGCACGATGTACGGTGCCATCCTTGGCCCGCACTTCCACCGCCCCACCCACGGCGGTGATGCTCTCCACCTCGCAGCGTTCCTGCAGCACGGCTCCGGCGGAGACTGCCTGGCGGACGAGGAAATGATCCAGTTCCCGGCGTTGGACGAAGGCCATCCGGCCCCCCAGCTCGCGCTGGACGATGGCTTCTCCGGCATGATGGATCGCGAACGCATCACGCGTGTCATGGTACAGTCCGGCAGGAAGGGCACTCCCGTGCAGTTCCTCAAGCAGCCCGATGGTGCGGGCGGCAAGATATCCGCCGCAGAGCTTGTCTCGAGGAAAAGTGCGCTTCTCGAGCAGCAGCACCTCGATGCCGGCCCGTGCCAGCAGGCAGGCTGCCGTTGCACCCGAAGGACCGGCACCCACCACGATCACCCGCGCATTCGCTCGCATGCACTCTCCGGGTTGTCTGACTCAATCGCTGGCCACATGATTCGGGGAGGCACGGCTCCAGGCCGCGCAAACCCAGCGCGCGCGGGAGCATAGGATTCCGCACCAGCATCCACTACCACCCCCCCCAGAAGCTCCTGGATGCAGCTTGGAATCCAGTGGGTTCGAAGCGCTTTTGCGGTAAATCCGCCAGCCGTGTCAGCCGATAGCAGTTCAGTCACCCTGCAGGACCCATACGTCCGGGAGACCGACACATGAGTTGGTTGCGCAGTGCTCACCTGAAGGCGGGCATGATTCTCAGCGAAGAACTGTTGGACAATCACGGCCGTCTGCTGCTGCATTCCGGCACCCGGTTGACCGACGCCCAGATCGATTGGGTGCATTCCCTGGATCTGCGGGGAGCCGATGTGCGCGATGTGCCCGATGGGGAACCCTGGCCCGTACCGGTGGACCGCCACCGATTCCTGGACCCGGCGGACCCCTACAGTCGGTACCTGATGCAGGCGAGCAAGGAAATGACAACCCACAGAAACGAGGGAGCCGGCGATGGTGTCAAGCGCGGCTGAGCTGGTGGCAAGACAACAGCAGTTGTGCTCGCTGCCCGATGTGTACTATCGGCTGCTGGATGTGATCCAACAGCCGGTCAGCTCCGCCGCGGCCATTTCCGAGGTTATCCAGACCGACCCCGGCCTGAGTGCGCGCCTGCTGAAACTGGTCAACAGCGCGTTCTACGGATTTCCTCGCAAGATCGACACGGTGTCCCGTGCGGTGACCCTGGTAGGCACACGCCAGCTCTCGGATCTGGCCCTGGCCACCTCGGTGATCCGGGTCTTCGATGGAGTGCCCCAGAACCTGATCACCATGGAAAGTTTCTGGAAACACAGCCTGGCCACCGGGATCTGTGCCCGCATCATTGCCGAGAACGGACTGGATGTGGACTCCGAGCGTCTGTTCGTCGCCGGCCTGCTGCACGATGTGGGCCGACTGGTGATGTGTCTCGCCGAACCCGCGGACATGACCCGTGCACTGGAGCAGAGCCGCTCGCGCGAAGAATTGCTGTTTCAGAGCGAGAAGGACATTTTCGGTTTCACGCACGCCGATGTGGGTGCCTGCCTGATGGAACAGTGGCACTTGCCTCCGGCCCTGGTCGAAGCCGTGCGCTGGCATCATCGGCCCTCCGCGGCCGACGAGCATCAGGAGCTGGCGGCTGTGGTACACCTGGCCGATGTGATCATCAACAGCCTGCGCATCGGCAGCAGCGGGTCGGGCTTCGTGCCCCCCGTCTGGACTCGTGCCTGGCAGATCGCCGAGCTGGAACTGACCGACATCGACTCGCTCATCGAGCAGACCCGGCGAATCTTCAGCGACGTGCAGCCCGTGTTTCTGCAGGCCGCCTGACACCTTGCCCCCCACGAATCCCTCCCCATTGCCGGCCGGCCGCTTCATGAAGCGGCCGGTCCCGTCAGATGGGGCTTGGTCACTTTCCTGCTTAAACTGCTGTCCGCACACTTTATCTTGAGCTCCTTGTCGCCCGTTCCGGTTCGCATCCGCATCCCACCAACCCAGCCCATGGAGAGCTCATGAGCGATTCACAGTCCGCACAGGGGACCGCCGTTCCAGGCGGACAACAAGCATCCGACAATCACGACCCCCTCGATCCGGAGAAAGCCCGCGGACTCAGGGCCCTGAAACGGGTATTCGCTCTCGAGTACGTGCTGCAGGGCCTGGCCAATCCCTTTCAGGGCATCACCTATCAGCCCTTCTTCCGGCACTTCACGGTGGACTATGGATTGAGTCCGGCGGCCACCCAGCTGTATTTCTCCCAGTCCTACCTGGCCTGGAGCTTCAAGCCGATCATTGGTTTCCTGATTGACGCCTGGGGTCGCACACGCGTGATCCTGCTCAGCCTGCTGACCATGGCCGTGGCCGGTTATCTGCTGACTCCCCTGGTGGACCTGAGCGCCCAGCTCTTCTTCTATTTCATGTTCCTGCTCTCTGTGGTGCTGGCCGCCACCGATGTGGCCGTGGACCGTGCCACCGTGGTGGCCGGCGAGGAAGAAGCCCAGGCCACCGGCCGCAGCCGCGCCTCGACCGTGGGTCTCAACCAGGCCATCTGCTGGACCGCGATCTACGGCACCGGGATTCTGGCCGCCGTGTCCGGTGGCTGGATCGCCGACCACGTGCAGTTCCACTGGCTGATGCTCGGGCTGGCGATCGTGCCCCTGGCCGTGCTCGCCGCGGTGTGGTTCCTGCCCAGAGACAAGGCGGTGCCGATTCCCCTGGGCCATTCGATCAACAACTTCTGGGAAGGGCTGAACACAGGGCCCGTGCTGTGGATCATCGTGTTCTATTTTCTCTTCCACTTCCAGCCGGCCATGGGTGCGCTCTGGACCAATTACCTGCTGGACTCCCTGCACTTCACGCAGACCGAAGCGGGCATCGGCGACGGGGCCAGCAATCTGGGGCTGTTCCTGGGTGTCATCATCTTCGCCTGGCTGGGTGTGCGCTGGCAGGACCGGATGGGGCTCAAGAACCTGTTCAAGATCTACATCCTGCTCAGCATCGTGATCAACCTGACCCAGTATCTGGTGGTGGACCCCTGGTTCAGCCGGATCACGGGCGGCCTGCATACCATGCTGCCCTTCCTGCCGGAAAGCAGCGTGCGCCTGGGCTACATGTGTGTCTACAATTTCGTGCTGGCCACGGTGACCGGCCTGATCCGGATGAGTACCTTCAGCCTGGTGGGTGCGGTGATCCCGGTTGCCGCGGCGGGCAGTCTTTTCGCCGGATTCATGAGCGTGGCCAATCTGGCCTATTCCTTCTCCTATTCCAGCGGCGCCTGGCTGTACGACAACGGGTTGGCGCTGGGTTTCATGCGTGTGATCCAGGAAAGTGTCTTTGACCTTCCGGCCCGATCAGGAGCCCCCCTGTCGATCCAGATGCTGATTCTGATCGGCTCGCTGGCCTACCTGCTCAGTTTCTTCGCGGCGCACATGTTGCCCGACCTGAAACGCACGGTCAGCGGACACGTGGAGGACGCCGGGGACATCGGAGCCGCACAGCACCGCCAGCTCGATGCCAACCTGCGCACCGTGGTGAATTCGCTGTCGCTGCTGTCCGGGCTGGCCGGCTTCCTCTGGGGCTGGAAACTGCTTGGTCTCAATCCCATTTCCGCAGCCCTGATGAGTTTCTTCCTGATCACCTTCCTGCGCAAGCTGGTGCTCGACTCGGCCTGGAAACGCGCCCGGAACGCCTGAAACGACTCGACGGACATGCGATGATCACAAGGCGCGGGGCTTGCCCCGCGCCTTCGCTTTTTCGGTCAATCCGGGGAGATTCCTCGCCCGCAGCCGCCAACCTTCTTCCTGGAGATGCTGCGGCGTCCCGCGGCATGATCATTGTCATGATTGTCCGCTCCCGATTGCCATTCCTTGGGCCTTCGTTCTTCAGTCCAACCCCACAACAATGGAACGGCCATGAGCATCAGTCAACTGGCGCGGAGCATTTCAGCTCCCCCGACCCTGGTCATGAATGAGAAAGCGCGCGTGCTGCGGGAAGCCGGCCAGCCCCTGATCAACCTCAGTTCGGGCGAACCCATGAGCAAGACGCCCATCGACGCCGTGCGCGCGGCGTCGGCCCAGCTGGTGTCCGCCGACATCCGCTACACCCCCACCGACGGGACTCCCGCGCTCAAGCGTGCGATCCTGCGCTACACCGAGGACAACTACGGCCTGGTGCTGGCCCCCGAGAACGTGGTGGTCAGCGCGGGTGCCAAGCAGAGTCTGGCCGGGATCCTGGCCACCCTGCTGGATCCCCAGGACGAAGTGGTGATTCTGGCCCCCTACTGGGTCAGCTATCCCGAGCTGGTGAAGATGTATTACGCCAAGCCGGTGATCGTGCATCCCGAGGACGGGCGCTTTCACCCGCGCATGCAGGAAATCATGGCCAGCGTCACGGGTTACACCAAGGCGCTGATCGTGAACAGCCCCAACAATCCCTCGGGGGCCGTCTACTCGGCGGAATTCATTCAGGAGCTGGTGGAGTTCTGCGAGAAGATGGGCATCTGGCTGATCGTGGACGACATCTACCACAAGCTGGTCTTCGACGGACATCCCTGGACGCCCGCCAACCGTTTCGCGAAGAAGAGCTTCGACGACGGTCGCATGATCATCGTGAACGGTGTGTCCAAGCTCTACGGCATGACCGGTTTCCGCATCGGCTGGAGCCTGCTGCCGCGCAAGGTCCAGGACGTGATGGTGAACGTGCAGGCCCAGACCGCGAGCTGCGCCTCGGCCCTCTCGCAGGCGGGAGCCGTGGGAGCTCTCAACGGTCTGCAGGGGTCCATCGAGAACCTGCGTCTCAGCCTGCAGAACACCTCGCGTGTGATGAACCGCGAGCTGCAGGCCTTCAAGAATGTGATCCTGCAGGAACCGGAAGGCACGTTCTATTGCCTGGCGGACTTCAGCGCCTACGAGAAGGATTCGGTGAAACTGGCCGAACTCCTGCTGGACAAGGTGATGGTGGTCACGGTCCCCGGCGTGAGCTTCGGTGCCGAAGGGCATCTGCGGCTTTCGACCTGTGGCACGGTGAAACAGATCATGGAAGGAATCGCACGCATCAAGTGGGTGCTGGATCCCGATTCCCCCAACGAGATCTTCATCGGCGACCGCAAGCTCGTGCGCAACTGGTAACCAGGAACACTCCCATGATCAACTATCTGAAAATCAGCAGCCCGGCCGCGGCGATCGCCCGGGAACTCAAGAGCGATTACGGCCTGGTGAATCACGGCCTTGCCAACCTGGGTACCGTCTACTGGAACCTGCCCGAGCCCGCCCTCTACGAGGAAATCCTCTTCCGTCGTGAGGGGCGCATCAGTCAGGAAGGCCCGATCGTGGTCAACACGGGCACCCATACCGCGCGTGCGGCCAACGACAAGTTCGTGGTGCTGGAAGCCTCCTCGGACCCCGAGGTCTGGTGGGGCCAGTACAATCGGCCCTTCTCAAGCCAGAAGTTCAGTGAGGTGCTCAACCGCCTGCAGGCTTTCATGCAGGAGCGGGATCTCTTTGTCCAGGATGGCTGGGGCGGGGCCGATCCGCAGTACCGCCTGCCGATCCGCGTGATCACCGAGTACGCCTGGCACAGCCTCTTCGCGCGCAACATGTTCATTCCACTTGACGGTGCCGACGAGTACCGGCGCCACGTGCCGGACTTCACCATCATCAGCATGCCCAGTTTCAAGGCCATTCCCGAGCTGGACGGCACGCGCAGTGACACCTTCATCCTGCTTTCCTTCGACCACCGCCTGGCCATCATCGGCGGCACCGGTTACGGGGGCGAGATCAAGAAGAGTGTGTTCACCGTGCTCAACTACCTGCTGCCCCGCGAAGGCGTGATGACCATGCACTGCTCGGCCAATGTGGACGAAGCCGGTGACACGGCCCTGTTCTTCGGCCTCTCGGGCACCGGCAAGACCACCCTTTCGGCCGATCCGCGGCGGCGCCTGATCGGCGACGACGAGCACGGCTGGAGTGACGAGGGTGTCTTCAACTTCGAGAACGGCTGTTACGCCAAGGTGATCAACCTGTCCGCGGAAGCCGAGCCGGAGATCCACGCCTGCACGCATCGTTTCGGCACGATCCTCGAGAACGTGGTGCACGACCCCGTGACCCGCCGTCTGGATCTGGATGACGACACGCGCACCGAGAACACGCGCGCCTCCTACCCGCTCTCCTTCATCGGCAATGCGGTGCCCGAGAAACGCGCGGGCCACCCGAAGAACATCATCATGCTCACCTGCGACGCCAGCGGCGTGATGCCCCCGATCGCGAAACTGAGCACCGAGCAGGCGCTGTACCACTTCATCAGCGGTTACACGGCCAAGGTTTCCGGCACCGAGCTGGACATGGGCCTGGAGCCCGAAATCACCTTCAGCGCCTGTTTCGGCGCCCCCTTCATGGTGCACAAGCCCGAATACTACGCCGAGCTGCTGCGCCGCAAGATCGAGCGCTACGGAGTGCAGTGCTGGCTGGTGAATACCGGCTGGGTGGGCGGGGCCTACGGCGTGGGCAAGCGCATCTCGATCCGTCACACGCGCGCCCTGCTGGACGCAGCCCTCGACGGTCGGCTGAACGAGGTCGAATATCGCCGCGATCCACTCTTTGGCTTCCAGGTGCCGCTGAGCTGCCCCAATGTGCCCGAGAGCGTGCTGGTGCCCGAGAGCTCCTGGGCCGACAAGGCGGCCTACCGGCTGAAGTACCGCCAGCTGGGCAGCCTCTTCGTCGAGAACTTCCGCAAGTTCGCCGCCGACTGCCCCCCCGACGTGGTGGCCGCCGGTCCGCTGCTGAATCAGTTCTGAGGACACTGCAGAACCTTACCTGGCACACTGATCATGACACGCGCGGCTTCGGCCGCGCGTTCTCTTGGGCGGTACCGGTCATGCCGTGTGGGATAGGTTTCGCATTGGCACGCCCCGAGACGCGCATCCAGGCCCGATCACATCCATCTGCCCGGCCGCCCCATGTCGGGCAGCTTTGGGGACTGCCGTCATCAATGCCCCTGCATTGCCATCTTGAACGCCACTTGCACGGGCCCATTCAAACCCCTCGTCCCAGTCTGGCGTGACCGCTGTCAGGGCCGTTCTGACATTGCGAACCGGGAGACCGCAGCATGATCCAGCAACTTCTCCGACATGGACTCTGGCTCAGTTGTCTGGTGTGGGTGACGAGTGCGTTCGGCCAGTCACCGGCCGATGCATCGGCCCCGGCGGAGTCCCTGGCGCACTCGGGACCGGCGGACGTGGTCGTCAGTCCGGCGGACAGCAGTGCCATGCGTGTCTTCGTGGACACGACGGATGTCCAGATCCTCCATGCCACCTCGCAGCGGATCCGTGATCTGCTGGGGGATACGCTGCAGGCCGAAGTCATTCCGGCCGACCTGTTCGACCTGCCGCTGGACGACGACGCGGCGATCCGGGTGGAAGTCGAGCGTCTCGGTGCCGTGCTCGGGGAACAAGGGCCTGTGCCGGGCGGGCGTCCGGCGACACACGCGCGCGATGGCGAAACCCATTCTCAACAAGGTGACACGTCGGACTCCCTGCAGGCCGGGGCCGATTCTCTGCTGCTTGCGGCGCGCCTGGGTCTGGATCGCGCCCGTCTGGATTTCTATTCGCTGCCCAAAGCACGGCGCGACAGCCTGGTGCAGAAGCAGACCCAGCGCTGGCGTGAGACGGCGGGAGCCCGCCAGGCAGCCGAACTGGATCAGGCCGAAAAGCGCCAGCGTGATGCATTGGCCGAGCGCCAGCGCAGCATCGAAGAAGCGGCCCACGCCCGCACCGAGGCCGAGCGCCTGATCAATGAAGAACAGGCGCGCCTGCTGGGCATCCAGGCCGAACAGGCAAGCGTGAGCGCCGACATGCTGCGGGCTCGCCAGGCACTGGCTCTGGGCGGCGAACTCAGCCTCTCGTATCACCGGCGGATCCGTGAGTTGCAGGATGCGGGCCAGATTGCCGATTCGGCCGATGGTCTGTACGACGAACTGCGCCAGCACCTGCGGACGTCGCGTGACCAGTTGGCCCGTGCCATTTCCATGGTCGCAGCGCCCAGTGTGGTTCCCACCGCTGGCGAGGATCCACTGGGCAGCCTGATGTCCGGCGTGGATCGCACGGCCATTGATCGCATCCGTCTGGAAATCGACGCCACCAGCGTGCAGTTGCGCCTGCGTGAGCGGCGCCTGCGTCTGGATCAGGCCGGCCAACTGTACGATGACGTGCGCGCCCTGAATGCCGACCGCCTGAAACTGCTGGGCTTCCTCAGTTCCGAGCGCCGGGGCCGGATCATCCACTTCGGCGCGGACGGCCTGGACCAGGCTCTCGCCGAAGTTCGCCAGGTCAGCCTGGTGCTGAGCTACCATCTGATGGTCAGCCGCAACTGGATCACGACTCTGGGCAGTTCCAGCTCGACTCTGGGTTGGTCGGCGGTCACTTTCGGCATGGTGTTGCTGAAGTGGATCTTCACCCTTGGGCTGTTTCTCTGGTGGCGCAAGCGCGGGGATGAGTTGCTGCAGCAGTGGCGCGAGCGGATCCGCGAGGAGGATCGGCGCCAGCGGGCGGTGTTGCCCAGCCGCCTGATCATCGTGCTGGACTCGCTGCGCCAGATCCGTGGACCGCTGGACTGGTTGTTGCTGGTGATCCTGCTGGTCTGGGCCCTGCCCACCGAGACGGCGGCGCAACTTGAAGTGCGTCTGTTGGCCACGGTTCTCTTCTGGGCCTTCGGCGGAGCTCTGGCCGTGGATGTGATCAACACCATCGCCAGTCATCAGGAACAGACCCGTCCGCTGGGCGCGCTTTCGCCCCATGGAACACTGCGCCTGCGTTCGCTGCGTCTGGTGGGACGCACGGTGGTGGTCTTCGGACTGATCCTGGTGCTCAGCATCCAGCTGGTGGGACGTGGGACCATTTACAACTGGGTCTTCTCGATCTGCTGGTTCGCGGCGATTCCCGTGGCGCTGGTGATCCTGCGCTGGTGGCGCGTGGTGATTCTGGAACGCATCGACGCCAACCGCAAGAAACGCCCGCTCGAGCGCTGGGTGTTGCAGAACCGCAGCGGCTGGAAAAGTTTCCCCGCCGTGGCCGCGGGAGGTGTCTACCTGTTCACGCGCGGTGCGCTGCGCATCCTGCGCAACCGGGTCAGTCGCTTCAATCTGACTCGCCGCACCCTGGCCTGGCTTTTCCGGCGCGGCATGGATCGTCTGGCCGACGAGAAGTCCGGACTGCAATTCGCCGAGCTGCCGGCGAGCGTCTTCAGCATCATGGGGCCCGAGCATCAGTCCGCGAACGATGTCAGTGGCGAAGGGGATGCCCAGGTCCAGCGTGTGCTGGAACGGATCCGGCGCACGGGCGGGGGAGTCTTCGCCGTGGTGGGCGAACGCGGTGGTGGCAAGTCCGCCGTGTTGCACCGGGTGCAGGAGCTGCATCCCGACACACTCCTGCTGGATTGTCCCGTGACCGGTCCCGAAGGGCTGCGCCAGGCCTTTGCGTCTCGCCTGGCCCTGGACGCGAACAGCACGCTGGAAACCTGTGCGGCCGCCCTGAACCAACCGGAACGGGATCCGGCTCTGCTGATCGACAACGCGCACCTGCTGATCCAGCCCATGATGGGCGGTCTGACCCAGTTCGATCACATCGTGGACGTGGCCCGCCACAACAGCACCCAGTGCGCCTGGTTCTTTGCCATGGACGAAGTGATCTGGCGCTTTCTGGTGCGTGCGCGTGGCTCCCGTCCGCTCTTCGATGATGTGATCATGCTCGGTTCCTGGCGCGAAGAGGACATTTCCAATCTGCTTGTCACACGCAGCAGGGAGGCGGGCATCGAGCCGGACTTCGAGCACATGCTGGAGCCGCTGCCCACCGATGCCGACGAGTACGATCGTGAAGAAGCCCTCGCCCGTGCATCCGCGGGCTACTATCGCCTGCTCTGGGATTACTCCTCGGGCAACCCGGGAGTCGCCCTGCACATGTGGCGGCGTTCGCTGGGCGTTGGCGAGGATGGCCGGGTGTTCGTGAAACTCTTCCAGGCCCCGGACACCCGGGAACTGGAACAGCTGCCCGATCCGGCGGTCTTCGTGCTGCGGGCCGTGATCCAGATGGAACCCGTGCGCGTCGAGGATGTGGTGCGCGCGACGATGCTTGGGCTGTCCCAGGTCGAGAATGCGTTGCGTTACGGGCTGGCGCGCGGGTACTTCCTGCGGGAAGGCGAGCGCTACCGGGTGTCCTGGGCCTGGTTCCGGGCGATCACCCGATTCCTCCAGCGACGTCACCTGCTGGCCAGTCATTGAAGCTCCGGGAGGAGACCCCCTCATGAACCGTCGTTGGCCCACACGCATCGGTATCACACTGCTGATCGCCCTGCCGCTGGTTGCCACCGCCCAGACGCAGGATGCACCGGATCTGGGGCAGCTGGCGAACTTCATCCGCTGGGGCGGCGTGACCCTGTCCATTCTGGTGCTGATGGGAGCAGCCATCCTGCGCCGCATCGTGGGCGACCTGGCCGAGCGGCTCAGCCGCAGCTTCACCAACCGGCGTCCCACGATCCAGAAAGTGGAGTCGGCCACCAGTTTCCTGATCTACATCGTGGCGGCCGCGCTCTGTGTGAGTCTGAGCATCAGGCTGGACAAGACGGCCATGACCGTGATCGGAGGCGCGCTGGCCTTTGCCGTGGGCTTCGCGATGCGCGATCTGGTGGCGGCCTTCATCGCGGGCATCACCATCATGTTCGACCGGCCCTTCCAGGTGGGTGACCGCATTTCCTATGCCGGCGAGTATGGCGATGTGGTCAAGATCGGCCTGCGCAGCGTGCAGATGAATACGCTGGATCACAACATCGTGACCATTCCCAACAACAAGATCCTGACCGATGTCACGGCCAGCGGCAACTATGGCGCGCTGGAGATGCAGGTGCCCATGAACTTCTGGATCGGCATCGGCCAGGACAACGAGCGCGCCTGCGAGATCATCCGCGAGGCCTGTCTCACCAGTTCCTATGTGCATCTGGACAAGGATGTGCCCGTGATGGCGCGCCAGGTCATCCTGGACAGTTATGTGGCCCTGCAGCTGACGGCGCGGCCCTATGTCTTCGACTGCCGCTACGAGAAGGCTTTCGAGACCGATGTGCAGTTCCGCGTGATGAAGGCTTTCGCCGAGCAGGGCATTCAGCCTCCGGCGATCCTGCACCGCACGCTGGGCCAGACCCGGACCTGAGTCACAGTTCCCGGGCTCTGAGTACATTTCTGCCGGCACTGACTCACACCAGCAACCTTCCGATGCCAACGATGGGACCTGGGCCACCGCCGTGATTTCTGCGTGGAGGAGACGCACCTGGTACGCAATCCACTCATTCGCGGGCTGCTGATCGCAGCCGGTATCCTGTCCGTGGCCCTGGGCCTGATCGGAGTGGTGGTGCCCGTGCTGCCCACCACGCCCTTTCTGCTGCTGGCGGCCGCCTGTTTCGTGCGCAGCAGTCCGCGCCTGCATCACTGGTTGCTGCACAACCGCTTCTTCGGCGAAGTGCTGCGGCGTTACCGGGCGGGAGAAGGACTCTCGCTGGCGCACAAGGTGGTCTCGCTCTCGCTGTTGTGGGTCATGCTGGCTGTGTCCATCGTCCGGCACATTCCACCCCACATGTTCTGGGTGAAGCTCCTGCTGCTGGGCATCGGTGTGGCGGTCACTCAGCATCTGCTGCGTCTGCCCACGCGCAAGTCCTGAGGCTGGGCACCGCAGTACGCCAGCCCGCACTCTCCATCCCCCGGATATCTTTGCCCGCCGAGGCTCGCCCCTGGGATCCCGCTGCCCGCCCACAGCTTGGAAATCCGGCCTCTCCTCGTGTCCCGCAACTGGAACGGCGCCCTGAGATGATCCTGCCGGCAGCAGGCAGTGCTTGCGGCGCTGACGCGGGAGCGGGAGCTTGTGTGTCACCCACGGCCTGCAGCCGATTCCCCTTCCCGGGACCTCGTGGCGTGGACCACCGGTCGGGCCATCCGATCCGCCGCGAACCGTTCGCGGCAGGAGTGGCCCCGGGAGAGCCGCCATGCGTTGTCTGCTGATCAATCCGGAATTTCCCGACACCTTCTGGAGCTTCCGTCACGCCATTTCCTTCACCCGACGCAAGACGGCCCTGCCGCCCCTCGGTCTGCTGACCATGGCGGCGCTGCTGCCTGCCCAGTGGCCCATGCGATTGGTGGACCTGAACATCCGACCTCTCTCGGAGGCCGATCTGGCCTGGGCCGAGCTCGTGTTCATCGGTGCCATGAGCGTACAGCGTGATTCAGCCCTGCATGCCATCGAGCGCTGCAAGACGGCCGGACTGCGAGTGGTGGGCGGCGGACCGCTCTTCACCATGGAGCCGGAACTCTTTCCCGCGGTGGATCATCTGGTGCTGGGAGAAGCCGAGCTGAGTCTGGCTCCCTTCCTGGCGGACCTGGAGGCCGGAACCGCCCGGCGCATGTATCACCCGACGGGCTTCGCCGATCTGGAGCACTCACCGCTTCCGCTCTGGGAACTGGCCGAGCTGGATGGCTACATGACCGCCTCGATCCAGAGTTCGCGCGGCTGTCCCTTCGACTGTGATTTCTGCAACGTGACCAGCCTGCTGGGGCGCAAGCCGCGCCAGAAGACCACGGCCCAGGTGCTGGCCGAACTGGACCGGCTCTGGGACCTGGGCTGGCGCAAGGGTGTGTTCTTCGTGGATGACAACTTCATCGGCAACCGGCCGCGCATCCTGCGGGACCTGCTGCCCGCGCTGGTCGACTGGCGGATGAACGGGCCTTCAGGACAACCACGCAAGGGCATGCCCTTCAATACCCAGGTCTCGATCAATCTGGCCGATGACGCCACGCTGATGGCCCTGATGGCCGCCGCGGGCTTCGACACGGTGTTCATCGGGCTGGAAACACCCGAGGACGACGCCCTTGCCGAATGCGGCAAGCGCCAGAACACGGGCCGCGACATGGTGGCCGACACCCAGCGCATCCAGCGGGCGGGCATGCAGGTTCAGGGCGGATTCATCGTGGGCTTCGACAACGACAGTCCCGGTGTGTTCCAGCGCCAGATCGACCTGATCCAGCGCTCGGGCATCGTCACGGCCATGGTCGGGCTGCTGCAGGCCCCTCCGGGCACAAGGCTGCACGCGCGCATGCGGGCGGCTGGGCGCATCCTCAGCGAGGACTACGGCAACAATGTGGACGGGCGCACCAACATCCTGCCGCTGACGGCATCGGACTCCCTGCGCGACAACTACCGCGCGCTGATGCTGCACCTGTACAAACCGAAAGTGTATTACGCGCGCGTGCGTACCTTCCTCAGGGAAATGAAACGCCCCAGCGTGCGCGCCCCGCTGGATCTGGATCGCGGCACCGCCTTCCTGCGCAGCCTCTGGCGACTGGGCGTGCTGGGACGCGAACGCTTCCACTTCTGGCGGCTGCTGCGCTGGACCCTCTTCCACCGCCCGCGCTCGATGCAGCTGGCCGTGACGCTGGCGATCTACGGCCATCACTTCCGCCGGGTCTGCGACACCCATCTCCGGGCCTGAGCAACGTGAGCCTTGCGATTCCCGCATCCATTTCCTGATGAGTCGCCCGGGGACGCGGCACTTCCTATGTTGGGGCTGTCCCGCACATTCAGCTCCGGAGTCCTCATGCCTGTCTTCCTGCGCACCCTGCTGGCCCTCCTGCTTCTGGCGGGAAGTGCACCAGCCCAGTTCCTCAGTGACCATCTGGCCCATCCCGAGCGCAACATCTCCTATGTGGACAGTTGCGCGCGTTTCTGGATGCCCACCTGGGACCCGGTCCAGGGCGGCTTCTACACCAACATCGATCGTACGGGACAGGTGATCAGTGCCTGGGGGCGCAACAAGAACCTGCTGACCCAGACCCGCAACGCCTACGGACTGGTGCGGGCCTTCCAGCTCACGGGTGAACAGAGCTACCTGGATCGCGCTCACGAGGCGCTGGTCTGGATGCTGGCACACGCCTGGGACACCGCCAACGGCGGAGGCTGGGTCAGTTCGCTGGGCGAGAACGGCCTGCCCACCTCGCCCAACGACAGCCGCAGCGCCTTTGACGCGCACTACGCCTTGCTGGGGCTGGCGGCCTATGTGGAGGCGACGGGAGACCCCGAGATGCTGGCGGCCCTGCTGGCGGGCATCGAGCACCTGGAAGCGCATTTCTGGGACGATCGACCCGGACTGGAAGGCTACTGGGATCACACCAACAGCAGCAACGGCAATCCGGGCGGCAAGAGCTTCAACGCCACCGTGGACGCGGTGACGACCCATGTGCTGCTGATGGACCTGATGACCGGCGAGCCCCAGTACCGCCAGCGCCTGCAGACCCTTGCCGGGCAGATGGTGTCACATCTGGTGGCGTCGATGCCCGCGCAGGCCATCGGCTTCGTCGAGGAATACAACCCCGACTGGCAGCCCGACAACGGCGAGACCATGACCATCATGGGCCATGTGCTGAAGACCGCCTGGTGTCTGGGCCGCACCTACCGGCTGGATGGCAATCCGCAATGGCTTGATGCGTCCCATACTCTCTTCGATAACGTCTGGGATCTGGGCTACGACCATGAATATGGTGGCCCGTACAAGGACTTCAACCGTGTCACGGGCCAGATGCTGATGTGGAGCAATCCGGACACGGCCAAGGCCTGGTGGCAGATGGAGCAGGCCGTGGTGGCCGGACTGATGCTGAATGGCCTGTCCGAGGACGAACGCCAGCTGCAGATGGCCGACGAGACCCTGGTGTTCTTCATGGACCATTTCGTCGACCCCGTCTACGGCGAGATCTACGAGAACCGCACCATCCGGGGCAATGAGACATGGGGCCTGAACAAGGGCGGCGGCGGCAAGGCGGGTTATCATTCCATCGAGACGGGCTACTACGCCTACCTCTACGGCAAGCTGCTGCTGCACGGCGACCCGGCCACGCTGCGCTACCGCTTCGTGTCGGCGGAACTGGAGCGCAACATCCGGCTGACACCGATCGCCATCGAAGAGGGAGAGCTGCAGATCGCCCAGATCCTGCACGAAGGCGAGCCGTGGACGGACTTCGATCCGCTGGAACGCACCCTGCACATTCCCGCGGGCAATGGGGGCGAGTTCGAGGTCGTCTTCCAGCGCGCGGGAACCGGACTGCCGGCCCCCGACGGCCGCGGACTTCCCGGCGCGATCACGCTCTCGGCGGGCCAGCCCAATCCCTTCAACCCGAGCACGCGCCTGAGTTTCACCCTGGCCCATGCAGGCCAGGCTCGCCTGTGCGTCTACAACCTGGCGGGCCAGCGGGTGGCAACCCTGCTCGAGGGCCCCACCGCCGCGGGATCCCACGAGCTGCGCTTCGACGCGGGCCATCTGCCCTCGGGACTCTACTTCGTCAGTCTGGAAGCCCTGGGCCAGTGCCGCACGCGCAAGCTCAGCCTGGTGCGCTGAGCGGGGCCATCGCGCCTGCCCGGATCCTTGTTCGCAGTGTTCAATTCTGGGCGAGCATCCGCGAACTCACCATCGACATGTTGACGAATCCTTCACGGACGTGACGGGATTCTCGACCCGGGCCGCTTCGGGCGGGCGGCCCGGATTTTGCTTTGGCGAGGTGTTTTCCCCCATCATCCATGAGGACATCCATGCGCACACTGCTTGCCCCATCGCTGGTCACCCTGCTGCTTGCCGGAGCGGGACGGACCGCGGATCTGCCCATGTCGACCGATTCTGCCATGCACCAGCCGAGACCGAACCAGACACTCAATGGCGATGCGGACCAGCGTCCCGCCAACGACAGCCCGCGCGACAACCGCACTCTGTGCGACAACGCGGTGGTGCTGTCCTGCAACGAGGTGTTCAATGGCTCGTCGGCCCTGTCCCAGAACGGCGACACCTGGTCCAACTACTGTTTCAGCGGCGACACGGGCCCCGAGGTCATCCACGTCCTCGAGCACGGTGGCGGCCCGCTGACCCTGACATTGAACAGCGGCGACTCCAGCCAGCTGGACCTGATCCTGCTGGGCGGCTGTGATGAGGCCGATTGTCTGGCCATGCCCTGGCTGGTGGGCAGCAGCGAGAGCATTTCCGGCAGTTACCCTGCGGGCACGTATCACGTGGTCGTTGACGCCTATGGCTGGGATGGCCAGCCCTTCACCTACACCCTGGAAACCAGCTGCCTGGGCAATGTGGACCTCTGCGCCAACGCCATTCCCCTGCTCTGCGGCAGCACGGTGGTGGGCTCCAGCGACGATTCGCAGAACGGCAATGCCTGGAGCAGCTACTGTTTCAGCGGCGACAGCGGCCCCGAAGTGATCTACTCGCTGGAGCACCCGGGCGGACCGCTGAATCTGCAGCTCAGTTCCACCGACAGCGAACAGCTGGACCTGATTCTGCTGGGCAGCTGCGACAGCCAGGACTGCCTGGCCATGCCCTGGCTGGTGGGCAGCGACGAGACCATTTCCGGCGACTATCCCGCGGGCACGTATCACGTGGTCGTGGATGCCTACGGCTGGAATGGGCAGCCCTTCACCTTCGAGCTGAGCGCCATCTGCCCGGGCGAGGCCGACTACTGCGCCAGCGCGATTCCCCTGGGCTGCGATGAGCTGGCTTTCGGCAACTCGGAGCAATCGCAGAACGGCAATCTCTGGGGCGAGTACTGCTTCAGCGGCGAGAGCGCTCCGGAAGTGATTTACGTGCTCAATCACCCGGGCGGCCTGCTGGACCTCAGTCTCAGTTCCGAGGACAGCAACCAGCTGGACCTGATCCTGCTGGGCAGCTGCGACCCGGCCGACTGTCTGGCCATGCCCTGGCTGATCGGCAGCAGCGAGAGCATTTCGGGCGTCTATCCGGCGGGCGAGTACTACGTGGTCGTGGACGCCTTCAACTGGAACGGGCTGCCCTTCAGCTTCGCCCTGCGCTCCGGCCCTTGCATCGATGGGCTGGAGTGTCACCACGGCAGCAGTTCGCTGCTGCTGAGCCTGCCCGACATCAATGGCATCGCGCTGGAGTATTACCAGCTCTTCGTGCCTGCGACCGCCGGTGTGCTGGGCCAGGTGACCCTCAACCTGAACACCAGTGCATTTCCGGATCACGCGGGCGTGCTGAGCCTGAGCGTGCTGCACGCCGACGGTCTGGGGCAACCCACCCTGCTGCAGGGGCAACTGGACGTGGACACCGATCTGCTGCTTGACGGCTACAACGATTTTGACATGAGCGGTCTCGGGTACGCCGTGACGCCCGGCCAGGATTTCAGCATCGGGCTGAGCTTCACCGGAGATGGCCCCGCCGACCGGATCGGCTTTTATGCCGGCGAACCCGGTGGCTACGACGGATTCAGTTCGTTCTACGATGGCGTGAGCTACGATTCCTGGTGGGCCAATGGCGGTGAGCTGTACGACGAGCTGAATCTGTGCATGCTCGTGTTCACCGCGCCCTGTCCGCCCAGGCCCATGTCGGTGGAGCCCAGTGGCAGCGACATCATGCTCAGCTGGACGCCCGACAGTGGCCAGATCCGCATCGAAGCCTCCCTGGATGCCTATGCGGGCTTCCTGCCCCTGGCCACCGTGGACGCCAGCCTGGGCAGCTGGACCGACGCCAACGCTTTGGGAGCGCCTCATCGTTTCTACCGGATCGTGCATATCTGCAACTGATCGCTCATGACACAGGATTCTGATGAAAGGGCACCCCGCGGGGTGCCCTTCTGTCTTTCACGGATCGCGCACTCCGGAATTTCGTTGCACCCGGCCTGACCGGGGTGTATCATGGTGCAGCTTCCGCCGCAACAGGAAGCAGGTACACGATACCAGTGCGGAGGTGAGCATGCTCCCTGTCGATTTTCTGAAGAACGTGATCCGCAACGCATGTCGAGACGCGGCTGCGCCTTGCGTTCGCACGGCCCGGCATGTCCTGGCGATTCTCCTGCTGCTGTCGATCCTTCCTGCACATGCCGCCACGCGACAGGCACATCGGATGGGCACCGGTTCGGGCTATCTGGACAATCAGGATGCCGTGGAGATCGGGCGTGAGCAGCAACTGGCGGATTCGCTGGGCGACTGGTTCCATGGAGGATGTTCGTGGCGAAAGGTGCAGAAGCATTCCCGCGGCGAGCCGATGGACTGGACGCGCACGGATGCATGGGTCGACAGTGTGCGCGCGCATGGCAGGAGCATTCTGCTGGGACTGTATGGCACACCCTCCTGGGCGCGACCGGTTGAGTTTCAGGTGCGGGATCCGGAACAGGACAATGATCCGTCCCGATACGCCGCTGCTCCCTCCCGCTCACATCTGCAGGACTGGGCACACTTCTGCGCACGGGCTGCGGCCCGCTATTCGGCGCGAGGCGTGCATCACTACGAGATCTGGAATGAGCCCAATGCCCAGGGCTTCTTCACCACCAATGATTCGTCCGCGCACTATCCCGAATTGCTGCGGATCGCCGCGGACTCGATTCGCAGCGTGGATCCAGACGCCTTCATCGTGACGGGCGGAATGCAACCCATCCCCTGGAGTCGCATCGATTCGACCATGACCCTGTTGGGGGATTCCATTTACGTTCGCACCTCGTTCAAGGATTCCAGTCTGAGCTCACGGGACTGGTTGCTGCGTCTGTACGACTGGAGCCGGGATCCCGTGCTGAATCCTGAAGGCCACGATATCCGCGAGTCCTTCGATGCGGTGGCCTACCACCCCTACGCCTTCTTCGACTGGCGCAGTGGACCCGCCCACTGGCATGAGTATGGGCCACTGGCCGACTATCCAGTGACGGCAGATGGTTTCGGGCCTCATTCCAGACAGTCCCTGTTTCTGTATACGAAAAACCTCCACAACATCATGCGGGCCAATCAGGACGGTGCCAAGCAGATCTGGGGCAGTGAATTCGGTCTGCCGACCGGTGCGCTGAAGTACCGGAACATTCCGGAAAACTGGCCCGACCCGGCGCTTTACGACTCGACCTTCGGTGCCACAATCTGGTTCTCCAATCCAGCCATGGAAACCTTGCAGGCCGCCTGGGTGAATGACTACATGTCACAGTGGCTGGCCTGGGATTTCACGGGTCCTTTGATCTGGTTCAGCATCCGGGACCGGGTCCCGGGAAAAGTCTGGAACAAACCCTGGATGCGCTATTCCGGGGGGTACGACTGGTACGGCTTCGCGCGCAATCTGGACTGGTCACTCAAACCGGCGTACACCGAGCTGCGCAACTGGGCCACGGGGCGGGCAAAGTATCACATCGGAGAAGGCCCGGAGTTCGATCATCAGCGCTGGTCAACCCCGCTGGCCACGCTCATTCGGGCCAGCGCCGCCCACCAGGACACGGTGCGGATCTGGTTTCATGAAAGAGATTCAGCCTGCGACACGGTGGACTTCAGCCAGCTTGATTTCAGTACGCTGGATGCGCGGTCGCCGTTCTGCTGTCTCGAGTTGAGGGGAGCGGGGCCGGAGCGCAAGGATGGGGGCAACGATGGCCAGGATTGTGTCCGCTTGCGGGTCCGGGGAAATCTGGATCTGGAGGGGCGCTTCGATCTGGTGCTGTCCGATCTGTGTGTCGAACAGGATGGCCCCGGGCGACTGTCGGCGTTCATTGCACCGCGCACGGTCGTGATCGACCGCTGCCGTTTCGTACCGCTCTCCGAGCCGTGATCCGCAGCATGCAGAACGAACGGAACCTGCTCCTTGCCGCCATGAAGCGAACTGTCGTGGGTGGCGCTTGACCTGCCCGGAAGGCACGATGCAGAATCCTGCCTGAACCGCTTGCCGGCTCCGGCGCGGCAAGCCGCAGCGCTCACCGGATGGCGATCACCGCGTTGCCGACTCCCACGGGATCAGAGCTGCAGGAGGCGCGGCAATCCACTGCTGGCCAGGGCATTGCGACCCCATGTCAGACTCACTCCGGGCACGCTCTGGTCCTGGCGCGTATTCCGGACCAGCACGAAAATCGACAGCTCCAGGCGGGATGCGGGAGACCAGTGACCCAGCAGGGCTCCCATCGGGCCACTCTGGAAGGCATGCTGCAGCTCACTGGCCAGATGATGATGGCGCACGACGCCCGCGCCGACTTCCAATCGCCAACCTGTGGCAGGCATCCAGTCGCCGTGAGCCAACAGGCTTGCACGGTGGAATCCGGCTCCACTCTCGCAATGCGCCGCCAGAATTCCGGCCCGGGAGCCTGCACCTTTCAGCGCAATCCAGTCCAGCCGTTGTGTGAACAGGCCGCCCCAGTGTCTGTGCGTGGGATACTCAAGATCCAGCAGGGCGTTGCCACTGAGTCCGTGGTAGCCATTCTGCAGTGATTGGCCGCCCAGGTCGCCTCGAGCCGCGAGACCCAGCCCCATGGTCCAGGCCAGAGATTGGCTGTGCCACAGGGAGTTCTCGAGCTGAACGAATCCCAGATCCGTGCGGGTGCCCGAGAGTCGGTCGGTGAGGCAGTGCAGCGCCAGCCCCAGTTCAAGGGAGCGCTGCGGCGGCCCCCAGGCATGCCAGGCCGCCAGGGAAAAGGTCAGATGGTCATCCTGGGCCCGCCCGTGCCCTTCGCGCAGAAAGCGCAGCAGATCCACCGTGTCCTCGCGAAAGGTCAGCCCGGTCTGAGCCCCCGCGCCGTGGCAGGGCCGTGCCGGGCCCAGCACGAGACACGCGGCAAGCAGGAGACAGCCTGCCGCCTGAAGAAAGCGCCAGAACCGTGCGGGAGCCTCAATGGAACAGGCGTGGGGCATCGGGGGTCCGGAACTCAGTCGCTGATCCTCAGGTCCTCGCTGCACACCAGGCTCACACGGGGGCCGAAACTGTCCAGGCCGGCCAGGGTGGCGTTGTGGTGAGCCACGATCTGACCCGCGCTGAGCACGCCGTTGTCCATGGTGGTGTGGGCGTCGGAGACCAGCACCACCGGGTAGCCATGGGCCAGTGCCGCGCGCACGGTGGAATCCACACAGTATTCACTTTGCAGGCCGCAGATGATCAGCCGCTGGATGCCAGCCGCGTCCAGACCCTTCTTGAGGTCGGTCCCGTGGAACGAATCGGGGGTGGTCTTGCGCACGCGCGCGTCCCCGGGCAATGGCTGCAGGCGGCTGTCCAGCTGCCAACCCGGACTGCCCCAGCGCAGCAGCTCGTGATCCTCTTCGTGCTGGATCCAGAACACGGGCACACCAGCGGCGCGTGCCCTGACCGTCAGAGTGTTGATGCGCGATGTCAGCACTTCGGCGTCATGCACGGAATACTCTCCCGTGCAGAGTGCTTGCTGGACATCGATCACAAGGAGTGCGGTTTTCATCGGGCCTCCCCAGATTTCATTGTGTTCCAGTCTGTTGTCCATTCCGGGCCCGGGTCATGCCGACCTGGCGCGCCGGATCAACTCCGCCTCGCGCTCCGGGTCGAGGGCCAGCTGGATCCGGGCACCTTGCTGGATGGAGGCACGCACACGTGCGATGGTATCTGCCAGCGGTGTGATCCGCAGCCCCAGGCTCCGTGCTTTGGCGTTGGAGACATCCATCAGGCCGCTGTATGGCTGGCCATCGGCTCTGTACAGTGGCAGCAGCTGAAAGTTCAGGCCCGCTTCATCGAGCATGCCCCATGGCACCCAGACCGGATCCGGCACGCCCAGCATGGACATGAATTCCGTCCAGCGCACGCGTTCGCCCGCCAGGTTGAAGGCACCCGGTAGGTTGTGTTCCAGAACCGTGCCGACGAACCGGGCCACATCCTCCACATCGATCAACTGCAGCCAGTCCTGCCCGGCACCGGGCGCGAGCATCGGGCCGGGCAGCAGAGCGCGCTGCACCCAGTGACCCAGTCTGGACCAAGGGTCCGCGGGCCCCGCGACCACCTGGGGACGCAGGATCGTGGCCCGCGCGCCGAATGTCTCACGCACGATGCGCTCGCAGGTGGCCTTGAGACGCCCATAGTTGCCACCGGCCAGATCGGTCTCGGTTTCCGGGGCCTCGGGGGTCAGGGGTGTGCTCTCGTCCACCGGTCCGCTGGACAGGGGGCCATAGGCCGCCGCCGAACTGATGAACAGGTAGCGCTCGACCCTCCCGGCCAGGGCCCGGGAGGACGCTCGCACCTGGATCGCGGTGTAGCCCGACAGATCCACGCAGACATCCCAGGTGCGTGTGCCGAGGGCCGCGATGCCGGCTGGCCCCGCATCGCGATCGCCGTGCAGGCGTTCGACTTCGGCGGGCAGGTCGCCGTCCCGTGCGCCTCGAGTCAGGATGGTGAGCGTGCAAGCCCTGGCCAGCAGCGCTTGCACCACGGCCGACCCGATGAACCCGGTGCCGCCCAGGATCAGGATCCGTTCGCCGCAGAGGCCTGTGGTGCTCGCCATCAAGATCTCCGTTCCTGCATCAGTTCCATGCCGCCTTCACATCCACCTGATGCGAAGGTTCGACCGCCGCTCACTTGCACAGCAGGACTTTCTGCTGCAGCAGCTCCGAGTCACCCTGGAGGCGCACGATGTATACGCCGGAGGCCAGAGTGGAGCCGTCCAGCCGAAAACTGTGCTCGCCCGTGCCCATCAGCCCCTCGTGGAGCCTGGCGACTTCCTGGCCGAGCAGATTGAAGATGCCCAGACTGGCGTGTTGTGCGTGGCTCACGACCACGCCCAGCACCGTGTCGGGATTGAACGGGTTGGGGAAGGCTGGCTGCAGGATCAGAGAACCAGGGAGTCCCGCCTGCGGAGCAAGCGAGGCGCTCGGATCGATCACCAGAAACTGGCCCATCATGCCGGCGTCCTCGTGGATCAGCATGTGGCAGTGATACATGTATGGTACCGTGCTGCTGGCATGGTCAAGAAACTGGGTGATGAACCGCACGGTCTGCATGGGCGGCACCAGAATCACATCCTTGCGCCCGCTCAGTGCGGGCAGGGGAGGCGCACCGTTCAGATCCAACACGTAGAACTGGACATCGTGGATATGGAATGGATGGGCGATCGGCGACTGGTTGGTGATCGACCAGATTTCGGTGGCCCCCAGCATGATCGTCTCGTTGATCATGCCCATGTCGAACTCGCTGCCATTGATCAGGAAGTGACCATTGAGCGCGTTGGGACCCGGAGTCATGGGAGTCAGCAGGAACTGCCGGAGCGTGTCGGCCTGGCTTTCTGGCAGGGGAGTCTGCGGCACCAGTTCCCCGGGAATGGTCAGCACCGGATTCTCGCTCTGCGCGCCGATGTTGAAGCGCATGACCTGAAAGTCGGTGCCGTTCATCGGATTCGGGTTGTATCCGGTCAGTACCTGCTGGGGCATCATTCCCGGCTGAAGGGCGCCGTATACGCCATTCGGCAGTTCCGAGGCATAGCTCATCAGAGCGAGGGAACCCGTGTAGTTGGCGAAGTTCACCAGAATCTCCGCACGCTCGCCCGGGGAAAGCTGCAACCGGGTCAATGCCAGTGGCGAGCCCAGCAGGCCGCCATCGGAGGCGATCATCTGGAAGTTGCTGTTGTCTTCCAGCCCAAGGTTGAAGGTGCGCATCGAGGAGCCGTTCAGCAGGCGCAGGCGGACCACCTGGCCCGGCACGGCAAGTTCCGCGTTGACGGTGGCATTCACCATCAGCACCGAGTCGGCATTCGAAGGCACGATGATCTGCCCGGTCTCATCGACGGTCTTGGTCTGGATCGCCAGAGGGAAGTCATCAACGCCGTAGGTGCGCGGCAGGTCCAGCGCGGCCTCTTCGGCGTCGCGCACGATCACGAAACCGGCGATGCCCCGCGAGGCGTGCAGATTTGTGTTCTCGTGCAGGTGCGGGTGATACCAATAGGTTCCGGCCTTGTCCAGCACCGTGAACTGCGGGTTCCAGGTCGCCCCGGGCACGATCACGGTATGGGGACCGCCGTCATTCTCGGGTGACACATGCATGCCGTGCCAGTGGATGGTAGTGGTCGTGCCCAGTTGATTCTCAAGGAACAGGCTCACGTCCTCGCCCTGTTCCATGATCAGAGTCGGTCCCAGGACTGGCCCGTTCACCCCCATGGTGGCCGAATCGGTGCCCGGACGGAACTGCCAGCTGCCGGTCTGCAGGGTCAGCTGATAGGTTGGGCCTTCAAGGGTCGGCGGCAGCAGGATGGTGGCCCCGGCAGGACCTGTCCAGCCCGCCAGGGTCGCCAGGGCGATCACGCCAAGAATTCGTTGGCGCAGGAACGCGCAGGCAGGTTGAACAGGCAAGGAACAGATATCCACGCAGTCTCCAATCAGGTGATTCAATGAGTGTGTGGGGGCGTGCTCAGGCAAGAATGGGCGAGTTGTCGCCGGTTTCAGTCATCTCCAGGAGTCACTTTGCTCGCTGGATCAATCTCGTACAACTTGCGCTTCGCCGGAACTGTTGCCTGGGGCTCCAGCACTCGCACATTCTCCAGCACCCAGGCCCAGTAGCCCGGCTGCCAGCCGCTGGAACAGGCTGCCTGCACCTCGTCCGGGCGCCAGGGATGCACGGCCACCACGTCCACGAGCGCCACGGCCCGTCCCTCCGGGTCTTCGGGCTGGTCCTCCGAGAGGAACAGTGAGTTCTCCACGATCAGCAGGTCGTGCAATGGCAAGACTGGAGGTTGCCACGAACGCACTTCCAGCGTCTTCTCGCCACGCGCAATCCGTGTGCCATTGGGCGCGACGATGGAAAGGGCGATCATCTCACGAATCCTTCGACACGTGTGCGGAATGCTCTGGCGATCCGGCAGGCGAATTCCTCCGCGCAGCCAGCGTTTTCTTGCGCTCCTCCGTGAAGTCCCACCAGGGACGCGGCTCATGGCCACTCATGAAGCGCGTGACCGAGATGAACACATCCAGCACGCAGGGATCCTGGCGGCAGGCGGTCATTTTGCACAACTGCTCATACATGACCCAGGGATCGCGCCCCACCAGATCGGTGGGTTCCTGAATGCCCAGCAGACGCAGATCAGCCGCGCTGGCCGGGCCGATGTTGGGCAGGTCGACAAGTCGTCTGGTTCTTGAGCGGATGACTTTGGTGGGGTTCATGGGGAGTGACTGCATTTTGATCCAAGCGCGTGACCGCTCGATCATGGGTTCGATTGACTGTGCATAACGTGCTTCAATTCTGCTTCGTACACCTCGTACTCGCCCAGATGGGCTCGCATGAAGACCTTCCAGAGCTTGCCGTGGTTGGGCGTGCGCAAATGGAGCAGCTCGTGAACAATGACATAGTCCTGCAGCTTGGAGTTCAGGTGCAGCAGATCGGTGCTGAAATTCAGATGGCCTTTGGTCGAACACGAAGCCCACTTGGCGCGCATCGGGCGTACGGCAAGGCGGACGATTTTCACATCCAGTGCCGTTTCCCACTGGCGTACGCGGGCCTTGAAAGTGAGTACGCGGTCTGCCTGCGTCATGGGATCAAATCCGCCCGGCCTTGTCCAACAGCGAGAACAGCTCTTCCACGACATCGGCCACCTGCTGCAGGTCGTCCAGTTCGGCGGCTATCGCAAAAGTGACTTTCTGACGTAACTCTCGCAGGGTGGCTTCGCTTTTCTTCCAGTTGGGCAGGTCCACGAAGGCGGCCTTGATTCGCCCGCTGACCGATTCCGCATTGCCGACCCCTTTGTCCAGCAAGGTCCTGTAAACGAAATAGGTCAGGCCATCAAAGCCTTTGGCTGCCTGCTCCTTCTTGCGGAGTTCGTTGGCTTCCACGGCCTCAAGCAAGGTGGCCAGGGCTTCACTTGTGGAAGTCTGCCGCTCTTCGAAACTCTGCTGGACGGCCAGGGCTCGTTCCGCCATCGCGATCAGAAACGGATCGTCGCTTTCCTCTTCGGCCGTCTTCTGGATGCTGCGGATCAGGTTGATGACTTTCGTGCCTTCGCCGCCACGGGTTGACTTGATGAGTTCGATCGTATCCTCGTCGATCCGGATCCGGCCGCTGGGATCCGCGAGTCCATAGGTGCCCACCTGTTCCTGGATCAAACTGCCCGTCTTGCGTTGGAACTCCCGGTCCACATAGACTGTCTTTGCAAAAGCCTTGCGCACCACGTGGTACATCGCTGCCAGTGATGTATAGGAATCGATGAACGGCCGCAAGAAGGCATCCGGTGAGATGATTTCGTAAAGCATCTCGAGTTCCTTGAACTCCTTGAAGAATACCTTGCGCCGGTCGGCATCACGAAAATGCTCGATCAGAGTTTCCACATCCTTGTCATTGAAGTTCTGTTCAATCAGGGCGAGATACGCCGGTGCCGATTGTTCCATCCTGGATTTGAACAATTCCTTGAGCAGCTTCAGATCCTTGACGATGGCGTTCACTTCGTCGCTGTCGAAGGCCAGCGCCTTTGACAGCTTGTCAAAGATGCCCACGAAATCCAGCACGAAACCGTGTGGCTTCACCATTTCCTGTGCTTCGTTCTCGTACGGGCGGTTCACCCGGGCAATGGCCTGCAGCAGAGTGTGGTCACGCATCGGCTTGTCCAGATACATCGCGTACAGCACGGGTGCATCGAAGCCCGTCAGCAGTTTCTCGGTGACGATGAGAATCTTCGGCTGCTGGTCCAGCTTGCCAAAGCTCTTGCGGATCTGGCGTTCACGCTTGCTCTCAAGATGGAACTCCTTCAGCAGGGCCGAATCGTTGTTGTTGTCCGTGTACACCACCTCCGAGTAATCGGGCGGCAGAAACTGGTCCAGCGCATGTTTGTACATCGCACAGGCTTCGCGGTCCACACCTACCAGAAAGCCTTTGTAACCCAGCGGCTCCACGGTTTCCCGGTAGTGACTGGCGACGAACTGTGCCACCTGCTGGATACGCTGTGCCCCTTTGAGGAAGTTTTTCAGGGTCACCGCCCGCTCAAGGATCTTGTTCAGTTCCTCAATGTCGGCCACGCCTTCGGCTTCGGCGAGGGAGAGAAACTCCTTGTCCAGAGTTTCGTGCGGAACGAGCAGTTCGTTGGGGGCGAGCTGGTAGTACAGCGGCAGGGTGGTGCCGTCCTCGATACTGTCCGAGATGGAGTACTTGTGCAGGTAGCCCCGGTCATCTTCGCAGCCGAAGGTCTTGAAGGTACCCTTGCCGTAAACGGTCCTGTCCACCGGCGTTCCCGTGAAGCCGATGTAGGTCGCATTCGGCAGACCGGCCATCAGGAAGTTGCCCAGATCGCCACCAGTGGTACGGTGGGCTTCGTCAATAAGCACGTAGATATTGGTGCGCGTGTTGATATCCGCAGGCATGTCGCGGAATTTGTGCACCATGGTCACGATGATACCGCGGTAGTCATCCCTCAGCAGCTGGTTGAGTCGATCGATGCTGCTGGCGTGCTCCAGATTGCCCATGCCGAGCGCGGCCAGATTCTTCAGCATCTGATCTTCCAGCTCGTTGCGGTCAATCATCAGCAGCACGGTGGGCTTGTCGGCTTCCGGTGCGCGGAAGAGCTTTTCCGCCGCCTTGATTATGGTGAAAGTCTTGCCGCTTCCCTGGGTGTGCCAGACGAGGCCCCGCCTGCGTCCGGGATCGAGGGCCCGACCGACAGTCGCTTCCACGGCGCCGGTCTGGTGCTGGCGCAGGATGTATTTGTTCAGCTCCTCGTCCTTTTCGGCGAAGACGATGTAGTCCTTCAGAAAGGCCAGCACCTGCGGAATGGCACAGAAGCTGCGAACCTTGGCCTCCAGCTTGCCGAGCTCCGTGTCCTTCCAGTTGAAGATGTTCCGCCGCACCGTATTCCAACTTGCACCGTATGAGAAGCCGATCGCGTCGGTGGCGGTGAACAGTTGTTGCGACACGAACAGTTCGGGAGTCTCGCGGTGGTAGCGGCGGATCTGGTCCACCCCCAGGGCAATCGCCTCGTCCTTGCTGGCGTTCTTGCACTCGATCACCAGTACGGGGATGCCATTGATGAGAAAGACCACATCTTCCCGCGTTCCGTAGCGCCCGTTGTGAAAGGCCCACTCCTCGGTCACTTCGTAGACATTGTTCGTTGGCTCGTCGTAGTCGATCAGGTTCAGGTCGCGCTCGCGCTTCTCCTGGTGATCGAAGAACTTGCCGTGGTTTCGCAGGTGCTCGACGAATTCACGGTTTCCGTAAATGTCGGTGTGTAGGCGACGGAACTGTCCGGGCAGAGCACCCGCGGCCTCGGCGTAACACGGGTTGAACTCCCGCACCTTGCTGTCCAGCAGAGCCTCGAAGTAGAGCGAACGGTTCCGGGCTCGGTCGGCAACCGGCGTGTCGGGATCAAACCCGCGCCGCTGCTCAGCTGCGGCACGGGACACAACAGTCCAGCCGATAGCCTCGGCGTAGGCGAGGATCCGGGATTGGACGGTTTTATGTTCTCCGGGTGTGAGCATGAGTTACAGATTCTCGCTCGGCGCTGGTGGAAAGCCCGAGAGTTGGGTCACATGATTCCACGAGCAAATCGGCTTGACTGAGTATTCAGAACTCTCAAAGTCAGCAGGAGGATTTGTGTGCGTCTTCATTCTCTTGGCCATCGTTGAATTTGCGTCTCCCGATTGAAGGGGCAGCTGAAAACCGCAGGCTATCCCAACATTGAGTTTGTATGTGTATGCCCAAATGGATCGAGATATTCGTACGTCTCCTATGGGCATCAACATTCAAAGATTGGCATGATTCAGGTCGTGTCTGCTGATTCAGTGCTCAATTTGCGGGTAGTCCGAGTTTGTCAAAGAACGCGCGATTCCGTTCTTTCGCCATATTTACAAGGCGGCCAAAGGAGATCACTTCCACATAGGCGTTTACGTTGTCCTTATAGCCAAAATAACCCTGTCCATCAGAAGTGCGCTTGAGGTTGTGATGAATTCGACAGCGCTTTTCAAACGATGGTGTAAGGTCTGCGAGGATGTAGCAGAAACCTGGAACAACATTGTTTTGGAGTGATGGAATGGGCCGCCCAGTTGATGTCATCACACCTCCTTGTCGAATTCTTTCAAGATAGTCGATCGCCTGTTCGATGGGGTCATGGTCCTGACCCGCCTTTGCATCATTCCGCATCGGTCGTTTTATCTCCACAATCTCGATGCTGGCAGGCGGAAGCTTGGTTCCTTCTGAAACCAAAATCGGTTGATCGAAGACATTCAAGACGCAGATATCGGGTTCCTTACCATCTCCAGATGCTGTAATGGGAATCGACTTGAGCGGTTTATCCGAAGCTAGGTAATCATGGAACGCGAGCCTTTCATCGACTAGCCATAAATTGCAACTGTCCATCAGGAGTTCCGAGCTATCCTTCCGCATTTGAATAATGAGGCTGTGAATTAACTCCTCCCGAACGTAGTTCCCGTGCACATCCTTCTCGATAGCCTTTTCGAAGAGGTCAATAATCACCCGCCGGTGCGAAACGTAACTCGCAAGATCTGATTTCTTGATGTCCGCGGCTTTTGCCAAGTAAGACTCGAGCTTAGTCCTGTATTGTTCATCCAGTGGTGCGTGAGTTTGGCTGAGGATGTCGTGCCCTTCGCTTATAAGTTCCCTCTCGAAATTTGCGAACTGTTTATGAAGAGTGAGTTCCAGATCCTTGTCCGAAATGTCGGGATCGATATTTAGTTCAGTCTCAGGAATTCGAGAGAGGATGGGGCGATAGCGGGGCGCCTTGGTTGCAACAAACGTCGAGACCTTGTCTTTCGAGCGCTGCAAGTTTTTCTCGAGATGCTCTGCCAGTTGCACTTTTGCTCGCTCTACTACCGCCTCTCGAATGTCGTTGAGGCCGATCTCTGTGTTCGCAAATAGCCCATCGACATTGTCGATAATTTCAAATCCTGTGCGCTCAGGACGTACATTTTCATCTAAAAATGCCGAACTCACATAACAGGAATAAACGAACTCGCCGTTAGCATCTGTGAGTTTCCCGTGTAGCCCCGGCAACTTGCCGGACAGCTTTTCTTCTGCGACCAGTCGATTGTCGGCGCAGAACGCGATGAAATGCGCCGAGAGGGAGGTATACCTGAGCCGGACATGAACGAGGTCGAATGACTGTTCCTTGATGGAAATGGTTTCCGGAACGGCCGAAGAATGCATGTGAGCATCGTAGACATCATTTATTGAAATCAATTCTGCTTCATCAACGAGTTCGATTAGCGGTGCACCACCCTGCCTGATGAAATACCACAGGCAGTGCTCAAAAATGCTATCAGCTATCGCGCCAGGGGTTTTACGTGCGTACTCGCGATAGCGCGTATTGAACTCATCAAGGTGGACACTGGTACTGATCGAAGAACTTACGGGTGCCGTGTAGTTTTCCTCATTAGAGACTCCGCCGTCGGCGCTAAAGGTGAAAGTGCGCTGAAAGAGGCTTTCACCCACTCGATAGGTACTTTCAACTCGGACGTTCTTGAAGGCTTTGAGCCAGAGCAAGCGTCCTATTCCACGGCAACCCTTTTGGATTTTATGTTCTGAATCAAGTGTCCGGAACGACAGCATGTTGTCGTCTGTGAATCCG
Source organism: Candidatus Delongbacteria bacterium (assembly GCA_020634015.1). Lineage (NCBI taxonomy): Bacteria > Candidatus Delongiibacteriota > Candidatus Delongbacteria bacterium. The sequence goes on from JACKCN010000003.1 coordinate 224,195, forward strand.
ATTCCGTTATCCTCAATTTTAAATCCGACAATGTCCTCAAGTGCATCCGGCCCTCTCTTCTTGGAATCTCTCAGATTCAAGGATCCTTGTTTTGATCCCCGAAGAATAGTGACCCGGATTCGACCGTCTTCTGTGGAAACACTCGCTTCCTCAAGTGCATGAATCGAATTCACTACCGCCTCAAACAGTGGAAGAAGGCCACTTGTCAAGGGTAGGGGGGTGTTTCTGAGCCGACCGCCTAAATTTGCCGGCATCGTGCTTGTTGATTTCGGCGATGTGCTCATAAGGAAATCTCCAATCTGTGAACGCGGGACTTCGCGGTCATCAGTTCGTGAAGGAGGGTGAGGAAGAGGTCTTGGAACGAGTGTTTGCGACTCTCGTGAAAGGTGATCTTTGATTCGACCGTTTCCAGCGCTTCGCCGATCTCCACCTGTTGGCCCTTTGGGGGGACAACGATCTTCTCGCCGTGGACAATATTCCGATTCAATGTTGGGTTTGCGGCTCCCGTGTCGAATCGCTTCAGTCGCATAGTCTTAAGCAAGTAACCGACAAATCGGGGATCGTTCCCTTTGAAATCTTTCACCCAAAGAGTCGTGTCATGAGGCCAATAGTCGGTTGGAATATAGTGGACCGTTCCGAGGGTGCCCTTACGCCCGATAACGACCCCCGGGCCCTTTACTTTCGGTTCATCGTGATAGCTGCTAACGCCTCCAGATGAGACGACCGGATACTCTCCGGGTCTTTGGTCCTTTTTCGTGATGTCGAATCCTCTTTGAAGAACAGCGAATGAATCGAAGCGTTTGACCTCCCAGCTTTCGGGGACGGGGCCGATTTCGGTTTGTTTTTGGGGTTCGTTGCGAAGGCCTTCGGTGAAGAGCTTGTGCATGAGAGCCTTCTTCAGCTCTGTGGTTGTCTGAATGATCCGCTCCTGCGCTTCGATCGCCTTCTGCACCGTCGACAGGATGTGCGCCATCTTCTTCTGTTCGGCTAGTGGGGGGAGTGAAAGGCGGAATTCCTTCAGCGAAGGCCACGATGTCCTGGGATGCTGAACCCCGCTCGTCGTTGATTTTGCGTGGTCGATGAATTCATTGCTGTGGATGACAAACTTCAAGTACTCTGACTCACAGGAAGGCGTAGCACGAAATGCGAGAATGTCCGTTGAGCATACACCATCAAAATTGGCCCGTGCGCCTTTGCGGAGATACGGACGAAGCTTTCCAAAGAGAATGTCGTCTACTTTGAAGGCCGTCTTGGCGGACTTCACGTCGCTTTCTTTTCCTCGGCCAACAAACACGGGAAATCCTTGGGCCAGGTGCTCAAGGCCTACATATGGTGTGTCGCCGCCTTCGATTGGTTTGTATGAATCCTTCACACGATTGCATATGTCACCAAACTTGTGGTTTTCCCATCCAGGAGGCAGTGGATCAAGAAGCAAGTTGGAATCGCTCATGCTCCGTATTTCTCCTGAGATTTTTTGAAAGCCTTGTTCACCCATCGTATTGTAGCTGTCACTTTCACTCCCCGTGGAAGACCAGTGTATACGTTGACCCAGCCTATCTCCTTTTCTGCGTCTAGGCCACACAACGCATGTTGCCAGCCTGGCCTTCCACAGGCTCGGAGGCTTACGGGATGGCTTACTGGTCGAGCCCCAGCGGCTTTATGGGGTGCGACTATTATGGCTTGTTCGTGCGTTTTCACGATTAGCCCTTTTCTTGGTTTGCCTGCTTGAGCAAGGTGCGGCCCTTGTCGGTAAGGCGATACTGCTGAAGGCGGCTGGTGGGCTTGTCCGGATTGGTGCGCTCCACCAGTCCCTCGGCCAGTGCCGGGTCGATGGTGGTTTCGCGCAGGCGTCGGCGATCCCTCAGGGCAAAGGCTTCCAGGATCTCGGCGTTGGTCAGGGTGCCGGGGTTCCAGACCTCCAGCCGGTCGGTGAATAGCATGACCTGGACACTGCCGTTGCTGTTGTGATCGCGGTGGGCCACGGCGTTGACGATGGCCTCGGCCGCCACGTCCTCTCGCCAGATTGGCATGAGCAATGGCGGGATCGGTCGTTTCCGGAACGAGGTGCCGAACAGTCCTGCCATTGGTGCGCGAAGTTCTGCGGGATATCCCGGAAGTCTCCAACCCAAGCTTTTCCTCTCGCCATTTTGGCGCGAGAAATGGCGTGAGAGCTTGCTTTCCCCCAGGAAAGGGTCAGTCTCGCGCCATTCTGGCGAGAGGCTTGGCGAGACGGTGGGCCTGTGACTGAGCAATCTCATGGTTGGAGGATGCGGTATTTGGTCGCGTTTCCTCTGCCTTCCTTCTTCAGGAAACCGAGGTCCACGAGGTGTTTGAGGTGGTTGAGAGATGTGCGATTCGGAATCTCCATGGCCTTTTTATACTCAGCGGCGGAGACGATCTCTCTTGCGGCCAACCACTCCCAGCCCCTGCGTTCCGCGGGGCTGAGCTGGTCGAGTATTTCCGCTGGCAGGGCCTGTGTCGCCGCCTGGGCAGTGCGGTAAAGAGTCAGGTCAAGATAGGGTGCGGTATAACTGAACTTCGGAAGGGGAAGGCCTGCTTCCGTCGCTTTGCTGCGCATGGACTTGAGGCCCAGACCGCGTTCCTCGGCAAGTTCCATGGTGTTGAAAACCGCATGCAGTCGCGGATTGCGGCTGACCATGGGCGCGGTGAACGACTGCAATTGCTCGAGAGTGATCGGGGCGACGGGGGCGCCGGGACTGCGGATGGTCACCGTGTCGCCGGTTACCACCAGTTGGATCTTGCAGCCCTCGATGTCGTAGTCACGGTGAACGAGGGCATTGGCGAGGCCTTCGCGAACCAGTTCGTAGAAGGCATCATTGATACTCGTCCGTTGGGCATTCGAGCGATTGATGGCATCGGGCAGTTTCTCGCGCAGCCAGGCAATCACCTGACTGGGGCCCAGCACCATGGGACCGTCAAAATCTCTGAGTTCTTCCCCTGTACCACGGGCAATCGTCGCCATGACACCTGCCTGGAGAAGAATGTCGCGGGGGTGTTCTCCGAAGAGAAGGTGGGCGAATCGTGTTGGTGCGAGAATGCCGTCTGTGGTTTTCACCAGCAGACCCTGGTGAGACAACCGGCGATGGAACTCGTCGTCGCTGCCCGTGCCTTTCTTGAACAGAAAGCGGCGGTAGTAGCTGAGCGCTTCGTTGTCGAGATCCTGCATGGACACCTGAGCAGGATTCTGGTCGTAGAGGGAAGGCGCCAGGGTTGGCCCCTCTTCCATCTGCTCGGCCTTTCGTCGCGCCTGATCGAAGAAGTCGGCATTCTCCCGCTCGATGATTTCCTGCAGGTCCCGGTCGAATGGAATGACCTCGACGCCCATCTGTCGCAGGTAGCGAAGGCCCTCCCCGGCAACCTTGGGATGTGGGTCCTCACAACCGTAATAGACCGTCTTGATTCGTGCGTTGGTGATACGTCGCGAACACCCGATCTTCGGCACAGTGCGGGACATGGGGCCGCAGGGTTCCAGAGTGGCAAAGAGAACACAGTCGCTGAGATCCACAGCACCATTCTTGCGCTCGATCAGGGTGTATTCAGCATGGTCGCCCTCGCGCAGCTCACCCCGACTGGCCGTTCGAGTCGTTCCATCGGGCATCCAGAGCACAGCCCCGACTTTCGGAGGGACCGTATCGTCAGCACGCCTCTCGCGTATGGAAGCCTTCATGACTTCCACCGCTTGCTCCATCAGCTTTCTCGGATCGAATGGCGTTGACCTGGCCAATGGTGGACCCTCCTAGACCCCGATCTGCTTCAGAATCTTCATCAAAGCCTTGTCCGTCTCACGAGCTTCGGCTTCGATGACCTTCAACTCCGCGACAATCTCCGCAATCGGGCGGTAGGTCTCCGCGTCGCTGGTGTGTATGTAGCGACTCGGTGAGATGTTGTAGTCGTTTTTCTTCAACTCGGCGTGATCGACGATGCGGCTGAGCTTTTCCTCTTCCTTCCACCCGATGAGGGTCTCGGCGATGCGTTGGATGCCTGCGTCCGGGATGAAGTTCTTGGGCTCGCCCTTTTCGAAGATCTGACTGGCGTTGACGAGAAAGACCTTGCCCTGACGGGATTTGGGCTTGGCCCTGTTGAGAAAGAGCACAATGCCCGGGGCAGTGGTGTTGTAGAACAGATTTTCCGGCAGATAGAGTACGCTCTCGATCAGATCCTGATCCACGAACCACTGGCGTACCGTGCGTTCCTTGTTGCTGCCGGCATTGCCCGAGCCACGCGAGGCAGCACCCGTGTCGAGAACCACGGCAGCACGGCCCGTGTCGTTCAGGCAGGCGTGAATGTGCTGAACCCAGCCCCAATCGGCGGAGGACTTTCCCGGGAAGCCCGCACCGGCGGGGAAGCGGTCCAACTCGTCGGCGTCGTAGTCGGCCTCGGTGAACGAGTCCTGGTTCCACATGGGATTGGCGACGACACGGTCGAAAGTGCGCAGCCTGCCCCGGCGGTCACGGAATTTTGGGTTCTTGAAAGTGTCACCGATTTCGATCTGACCTTCCATGTCGTGGATGATCATGTTCATGCTGGCCATGGCCCAGGTTTCCGGTATGTACTCCTGGCCAAACAGCTTCAATGGAGCCACGCTGCGTTGCTTGCCTATGGAGCGTTCCTCCATGGCGATCTCGCACTTCACGAGCAGCCCGCCGGAACCACAGGTAGGGTCATGGATTTCCATGCCCGGTTCGGGCTGGAGGACGCGTGACATGATCGTGCCGACTTCCGGTGGTGTGTAGAACTCGCCCGCGCTTGAGCCACTGCCCTCGGCGAACTTGCGGATGAGGTATTCATAGCTCTTGCCGATGATGTCGGCCTCGACATCATCCAGCCCAAGACGCTTGCTGCTGATGGCTTCGATCAGGTTCGAGAGCCGGTCGTCGTCGAGATCGCGCACGCCGTGAGTCGTGGCGTTGAAGTCCACGCGATCGATGATGCCCTGCAGCTGCGAGTTCTCTCTGGCAATGGCCCGCATCTGGGTGGTGACATTTTCACCGATTCTGTCGGCGAGCTTGCGGATTACGGACCAGACAGGCAGATCGGGGTCATCAGGCACAAGGGGGAGGTAGAAACGGACCAGTTTGTGATCGGCCTTGACGAGTTGGAATGCCTTCTTGCGCGATCCGACTTCCTTGGCAATGCGGTTCACCTCGTCATCGAAGACATCACATAGACGCTTGGTGAAGATCAGCGGAAGGATGTAGTCCTTGAACTTCGGGGCATCCTTGGCCCCGCGAATTGAGCAGGCGGCGCCCCAGATCCATGATTCCAGCGACTTGCCATTGCCTTTGTTGTTTGCCATATGCAAACGGTCCTTCGAGTTTCCTGCAATGATGCTTCTCGTTCTGTGATTCCAAATCAATCGAAGTCAAGCCAAAGACTCCCGATGGACAACTGCTTCACGAAGCTGATTGATTCTGGTTGCCAATTCCATCTGCAAACTGCTCAGTTTCGCGGATTGGACATCCGCTCGCTCACGAGTCTTCACCGCCCAGTCACTGCCTTTGAATCTCGACAGGTTCAAGTAGACGATGGACAATGAACCCGAAGCGGCGGCCAATGCGGAACTCAATGCAACTCCGGAATCGCCGCGCGCCGCTTTGAACCCCAGATCAAAGACAATCAGTGCCTTCTCTGCAAGTGTCAGACATACTTCGGCGATTTCGATTGGGATATCTGTCGCCTTCCTTAGCTCTTCAAGTGCCCGCTCCGAAAGTGCGCGCCTCTTGTTCCTGTCCTCTTCGGCATCTCGCAGTCGCCTGGCCTGAATGACACGTTCGAACTGCTCTGAGTCACTCTGTAATGCGCTCACCAGTTTGGGTTCGATGCCGTTCAGGATATCCTGGTTGGCCAATGTCAACTGGGGGACGACTCCTTGATACTGATCTCGGCCATTCGTCAGAGACACAACTGTCTGCAACAGTTTGCACGCAAGCAATCCAATCAGCGCGGCGGCACTTCCGGATCCAGGTTTGTGATTCCCGGAGCCGAATTTGTTCAGCAGCTGATCCGCCGGCAACTTGATCAACTCTCCAGTCACAACTTGTCCTTCCAAATGGCCACCCATTGGCTGGGATGTGGTGCTTTCATTGAAATGGCCGGCTATCGGTGCTTCGGCTGACTGCCCCACAAAACCTACTGCTTGCCGATCGCACTGTGAAACAACATATCGATATGGCGAACTGCCAAGGAACGCTGCACAACCATCCGTGGCCCAGACTTTTCTGCGGATGCGTGGTGGATTGCGATCAGACAGGGCGTTCTTGGCTGGAGAGATGTGTGGAGTGTCAGCTGGTGTGTGAGCCATGGCGGCTGGCGCTGCTGTCAACTCATTGAAAATCATGATCCTCGGGGTTCTGTACTCCGGATCCGGTGGTCAAAAGCCACTCATTCCAACATGTAGTACTGCTCGTTCGGTTCAGCTGGCCGGGCGGGGTTGGAGCAGTGGGCCCGAAAGATGCCAGGGGTGCTCCCCAGTGAAGCTGGCGCTCATCCTGTCCCGCTGCCCGAGCCATCTGTGCAGAAGGTCTCCTGCAACTTTCTTGATGACTACCGTACGACCCATGCGATCAGACCGATGCCCGCGAGCAGAAGCAGGAGGTCCAGCAGCGTCAGGCGGAGACTGGTCTTGCCGCGCTGGGTGGGGATCAGGTCCGCGAGGGCCACGTAGATGAACCCCGCGGCGGCGAAGGACAGCAGATAGGGGCCCGCGTGGTGCATCTGCGAGAGGAAGAAATATCCAAGGGCAGCGCCGACAACCGCAGTCAGGCTCGTCACGGCGTTGAGGAAGAGGGCGCGTCGTCGCGTGTAGCCGCTGCTGAGGTAGACCATGAATTCGCCGACTTCCTGCGGTACTTCATGGGCGATGGTCGAGAGTGTCACGGTCAGACCCAGTGGCACGGAACTCAGGAAGGCGCCCGCGATGACCACGCCGTCAACGAAGTTGTGAAACGCGTCGCCGATGAGCAGGAGCGGCCCGGAGCTGGCGTGAACATCACAGTCGTGCTTGTGGCAATGACGCCACACCAGCAGCTTTTCGAGCACGAAGAAGCTGACGATTCCGACCAGCATGGCTTGTGCCACTGTGGACGTGGGCAGGGAATCGGCCGCGTGGGGGATCATGCCCAGCATGGCGGCCCCCAGCAGTGTGCCGGTGGAAAAACTGATCAGCCGCGGCAGTGCGCGTTCCAGACGGGCAGGCTTGACGGTCAGGACCGTGGCGGCCAGAAGGACGGAGACGATGCCTCCCGCCAGGGATGCGAAGAGGATCAGCAGAAGGATCATCGCCTCACCTGCCTGTCACCGGTGTGCATGTCCGTCCGGCCAAGGTGCGTGTTCACCGTGGAAACCTGAGGTCACACATGGCCATGAGCATCGTGAGCGCAGGCCAGTGCCGGCTCCATCCTTCCCAGGCGGCCCGCCCTGAACTCGACCAGCATGTCCCTGACGGTCCCTTGCCTGGAAATGTATACCTGGAGTCTGGCGGCGGTGAGTTTGCTCAGCGCGCCATTGCCGATTCCGCCAACGACAACGCCCTCGATCCGTTCGTTCTGGAGCGCCTGGAGCGGCATGCACTTGCCGTGCTGGTGATGCTGGTTGCCGTTGACGATGGCATGGCAACTCTGGTCCTCGGTGTCCACGATCAGAAAGGCGGGAGCCGAACCGAAATGGGCGCAGATCTCACTGTCGAGCTGGTTGTCAGCATTGATGGGAACGCAGATCTTCATGATCGAATCTCCTTGAATGTTCATCACCGTGTGAGCGGAGTTCCGTTGCCGCGGCCGGGCTGTTCGCGGTCCCTGCGGACTTCTGAGTCTTCAGTCCACCGAGTCATCATGGAGGCGGCAGCACCGGCGTGCCGTCATCTGGATCGGGCCCCCTTCGATGCGCAGTGCCTTTCCATGCACCAGGGCATCCGCGGTCTTGCGGTGGGCGGATTCGATGATCCGGCTGAAGGTCGCGCGGGAGATGTTCATCTGCGCGGCTGCCTGCTCCTGGTACAGGCCCTCAAGATCGGCGAGGCGGATGGCCTCGAACTCGTCGAGAGTCATGACCACTTCCTCGAGGGTACTCCTGCGGATGCCCATCGGCTTGAAGACCGGCGACGCGGGGCTCCCGGCGATCCGGCGGCAATTGAAAGGTCGCGGCACGAGTGGGCTCCTGTCCATGGATGGTGTGCATATGTTCATAACAGGACCCGAAGATAGGAGAGTCAGCGTCATCGTCAAGTGAATTGTTTCAGGAACTGGATGGCGGAGCTGGCCTGTGCTCGTCGCCGGTGGGCCGAAGAAATGCTGGCGCAGGGCTGAAGTCGGGTCGGATCCGGAGGCGCGCAGACCCAGGATGCCTGCTGGCTGGCGCACGGGTCGCGGTGTGGCTGCCTTTTCCGGCCCCACGCACAGGCCCTGCCCGCTCCAGAAGAGCGGCGCTGCGAGGGGTCGTGCCGGAAGAATTCGCTGAGCTCAGACGCTCTTGGCCTGGATCGAGCGTGTCCGTGCTGCCGTGCGGCGGGACAGCAGACCGTGTTTGGGGGCGAACAGCAGGGCGAACACAAAGAACAGGGACTGGGTGAGGACGATGCACGCGCCCGTGGCACCGTTGAGGAAGTAGCTCAGCCAGGTGCCGATCACGGAACTGGAAACGGCGCTTGCTGCGGATACCAGCAGCATGCGGTCGAAGCGGTCGGTGAGCAGGTGGGCGATGCAGCCCGGCGTGATCAGCATGGCCACGGTCAGAATGATGCCCACGGCCTGCAACGCGGCGACGACCGTGGCGGCCATCAGGACAAGCAGCAGGTAGTGCATGGCGGTGGTGTTGAGTCCGGAGGCGCGCGCCTGACCGGCATCGAACAGGTACAGCAGCAGGTCCTTGCGCTTCAGCAGCAGCGTGATCAGCGCAAGACCACCGAAGACCAGTGCCTGGATCATCTCCTCCCGCTCGATGCCCAGAAGGCTGCCGAACAGGATGTGATTCAGATGCACGGATGTCTGCACCTTGGAGAACATCACCAGGCCCAGTGCGAACATGCCGGTGAAGACGACGCCCAGAACCGTGTCCTCCTTCACTCGGCTGTGTTGCTTGATCCATCCCGTGCCCCCGGCACAGACAAGACCGGCGGCAAAGGCACCCAGCGCCAGCGGCAGTCCCGCGATGTACGCCAGAACGACTCCGGGAAGCAGCGCGTGGGAGATGGCGTCGCCCATCAGCGACCAGCCCTTGAGCACGAGGTAGCAGGAAAGCAGCGCACAGGCGGCCCCGATCACAGCCGAAATCAGCATCGCTTCCACCATGAAGCCGTATCGCAGCGGTTCCAGAAGGGTCGTGAGCATCAGGCCCGGCCTTCCACGTTCGCCGGTTGCGGAACTCGCGTGGTTCCTGTGCGAACGGCGTGTCGCGCGGCCAGCCTGCCCGCCAGCACGCCGTGTCGTGGGGCGAGCAAGAGTGTGAGCAGAAAGACCATGACCTGAAGCACCACGATGCAACCGCCCGTCGAACCATTGAGGAAATAGCTGAGGTAGGCCCCGCCGGCGGAAGTGAGCAGACCGATTCCGGCGGCCAGCAGCATCATGGTGCCAAAGCGATTCGTGAGCAGGTAGGCCGTTGCCCCGGGCGTCACCAGCATCGCCACGACCAGACAGGCGCCCACGGCCTGCAACCCGGCCACGGATGTGGCCGCCAGCAAGGTCAGCAGGGTGTAGTGCAGCACGGTCGTGTTGAGGCCGATGGCCCGGGCCTGGTTGGGGTCGAAGGCGAAGAGCAACAGGTCCTTCCACTTGACGGCGATCACTGAAACGGTGATGGCCGAGATGACGAGCAGCTGCAGGATGTCCTCGTCCGCAATGCCGAGAATGTTGCCGAACACGATCGTCTTCAGGCTGATGTTGCTTGGAAACAGCGAGATCAGCAGCACGCCGGCGGCGAAGAACGTGGTGAAGACAATGCCGATCACGGCGTCTTCGCGGATATGGGTGCGCGACTTGATCGCGCCCATCGTCACTGCCGCCAGTATTCCGGAAAGGAATGCGCCCACCGAGAACGGGAGAGCGGCGAGATGCGCCAGGACCACGCCCGGAACCACGGCGTGCGACAGGGCGTCGCCCATCAACGACCAGCCCTTCAGCGTGACGAAGCAGGAGAGCAGCGCGCACACACCGCCCACCGCGGCGCTCACGCAGATCGCCTTGACCATGTACTGGTAGTGGAACGGTGTCAGCAGGGTCTCAAGCATCGCGCGAATCCTCGCGTGTCGCGCGGCTGAGCCTTCCATCCTCACGCAGAACAAGGGCGCCTTCGTCGTCCGTGATCACCCGCAGTTCGTGAATCTTCGATCCAGGTGTGTCCGTGTGATCCACACGCAGACTGCGCAGCGCTCCGCCGAACGCGAGGCCGAGATTCTCCGCGGTGAAGGTTTCCTGCGTGGGGCCAGCGGCCAGCACGGTGCGGTTGATGATCACCACCTGATCGCAGAATCCGGGCACGGCGCCCAGATCGTGGGTGGAGACGAGAATGATGTGTCCGTCGGCGCGCAGCTGCCGCAGCAGGTCGATGATCGCGGTTTCGGTGCTGACGTCCACGCCGGTGAAGGGTTCGTCCAGCAACATGATGCGTCCCTCCTGAGCCAGTGCGCGGGCGAGAAAGACGCGCTTCTTCTGCCCACCGGAGAGTTCGCCGATCTGGCGTTCGCGAAACTCGGCCATGCCGACCCTCTCCAGGCTCTCGAGGGCGATCCGTCTGTCATGCGCCCTGGGCATGCGGAGGAAGTTCATGTGCCCGTAGCGGCCCATCAGCACGACATCCCAGACACTGACGGGAAAGGCCCAGTCCACATCCTCGGATTGGGGAACGTAGGCCACCCAGTTGTTGCGGAGCGCTTCCTTCACGGGGCGCCCGGCAATGAGCACACTGCCCGTGACCGGTTTCACGAACCCCATGATCGACTTGAACAGGGTGGACTTTCCACTCCCGTTGACCCCCACCAGCCCGCAGATCGTGCCGGACCTCAACTCGAATCCGGCATCGTGGAGCGCCACGTGGCCATTGGTGTAGGCCACGGTCAGATCACGCACGGTCAGCTGCATGTCCCGCACTTCATCGGGCATCCGTCTTCCTTCCGAATGGGTTCAGCGTGCCTGGTCGAAACCGGACACGATGACTCCGGCGTTGTAGGTGAGCATTCTGAGGTAGGTGGGCGCGGGCCCGCTCTCGTCCGTGAGCGAATCCACGTACAGCACCCCGCCGTAACGCGCGCCTGTCTCCTGACACACTTCGCGCTGAGCCTTGTCGCTGATCGTGCTCTCGGAGAACACCACGGGAATGCGGAAGCGGCGAATGGTGTCCACCACCTTGCGAATCTGTTGCGGAGTGCCCTCCGCATCGGCGTTGACCGGCCACAGGAAAAGCTCCTGCATGTCGTAGTCCCGCGCCAGATAGGAGAAGGCACCCTCGCAGGTCACCAGCCAGCGTTGATCGGTGGGTATTCCGGACAGTGTCGCGCGCAGCGGTGCGTCAATCGCCAGGATCCTGGCACTGTATGCGTCGGCGTTGGTCGCATAGGCGACGGCATTTTCAGGATCGATCTCCGTCAGTGCCTTGCGAATGTTCTCCACATAGATCAGCGCATTGGCCGGGGACATCCAGGCGTGCGGATTGGGTTTGCCGTTGTAAGGCCCTTCCCCGATTCCGATCGGTTCGACGCCCTGGCTGCAATCCATGCTCTTCACATCGCGAAGGGAGCCCATGAACTTCTCGAACCAGCGTTCCAGCCCCATGCCATTGCGCAGCACCAGATCCGCGGATTGAGCCTTCACGATATCCAGCGGCGTGGGCTCGTACTCGTGGATTTCGGCTCCGGGTTTCGTGATCGATTCCACCACCGCCTTGTCGCCCGCGACATTGCTCGCGATGTCCGCCAGAATGGTGAAGGTGGTCACGACACGCTTCTTTCCGTCGGTCTTGCGTTCGGCGGGGCGCTGGCATCCAGCTGCTCCGATCAGACAGACGCCGAGCAGGAACCCCAGCAGACACAGCCTTTTCGGCCACTTTCGTGACTGTGTGAATCGCATCTCGGTCCTCATGCTTGATAATTAGCCAAGCATAACAATAAAATTAGCCTGAGCAAATCATGCGTGCGAACGCCGACAATGCGATCCTGATGCAGGCATCCGATGGAACAGGGTCCGGGAATGGGCGGGCAAGGAAGGGCATACCTGATGAGCGAATCGACCGAGAATTACATCAAGGCCATCCAGACGCTCGAGTTGCGCTACGGGCAGGCCTCCACCAACGAGATCGCGCGGGCACTCTCCGTGACCATGCCTTCGGTCACACGCATGGTGAAACGGCTTGCCGCCGAAGGCCTGATCGAGCACGAGCCCTACAGGGGAGCCGTCCTGTCGGAGAAGGGCAGACGATTCGCGAATGCCGTGCTGCGGCGTCATCGACTGATCGAGCTCTTCCTGCATCAGGTGCTCTCTGTCCCCTGGGACGAGGTCCATGAGTACGCGGATCGCCTGGAGCACGCCATCGGTGACGATCTCACCGGGAAGATTGACGCCTTCCTCGGCTACCCCGACCACGACCCACACGGCTCGAGGATTCCCCGGGCGGACGCGTCTGCGCTCACGATCCAGGGAATCGCCCTGGACCAGGTGGAATCGGGATCACGGGTCCGGTTGCTGGAGGTTCCGGATGAGGATTCCGAACTGCTGCGCCTGCTGGACAGCTGGAAGCTGGGCATCGGCAGCGTGGTGCTGGTGGAGGACAATTCGCGCTTGCTGGACGCCGTCACATTGCGGACTGAATTCGCGCAGGTCGCACTGGGCAGGCGTGTGGCGAGCTTGATTCGTGTGGAGAGGGTGGAAAGCTGAGAGAGCCGCTGCGACGCTCATGGGATCACTCGCTTCCCAGCCAGTGAGGGAGCGACGTACGGCAGTCTCACAGCCGGCAAGCGCAACGCATCGTTGGGTGCAGTCGGCTCGGCGGTGGCACGCTTGGCCCCGGACAGGAGAGAAAAAGTCCGCATCGCTGCGAACTTTTGAGACTCAAGCTCCTGAGGAGGGATTTGAACCCCCAACCTAGTGGTTAACAGCCACCCGCTCTACCATTGAGCTACTCAGGAAAAAACGCCGTTCTGGCGCAAGGGCCGGAGTATAATGCCGGAGAGTGGCAAAGTCAAGCCTGCGCCTGCGGGTCGGCGCAAGTGTCTGTCCGCTTCCTGGCGCTGGCAGGCCGGTGGGGCTTTCTTCGGGGTGGCCAATTGGTAGGTTGGCGCAGCGCCGGTCACGGGGACCGGTGTGAGGGCGGGAGCGGTATGCAGATGGTTTTGTCGGTTGACGGTCTCAGCAAACACTATGGCCGGCTGCAGGTGTTGGACCGAATCTCGTTCCAATTGGAAGAGGGGCGCATTCTGGGATTTCTGGGGGCCAACGGGGCGGGCAAGAGCACCACGTTGCGCATTCTGTTGAGCCTGGTACGTGCCGACAGTGGGCGTTTCCGCATTCTGGACACGGACTTCCCCGGTGGCAACCGTGCGGTCTACGGGCGCGTGGGGGCACTGATCGAGCGCGCGGACCTGTTCCTTCAATTGACGGCACGCGAGAACATCGAGCTGCTGGGGCGCATGCAGGGAGTGCGCGATGCGGCGCGGGTCAACGAGGTGCTCGAGCGTGTGGGTCTGCTCGATCGCGCCGACGACCGGGTGGCCAAGTTCTCCCACGGCATGAAGCAGCGACTGGGGCTGGCCCAGGCAATCCTGCATCGGCCCAGGCTGCTGATTCTGGACGAACCGGCCACGGGGCTGGATCCGGGTGGCATGCGCGAGATGCGTGTGCTGATTCGCCAGCTGGCGCGCGACGAGGGCATGGCCGTGCTCTTTTCCAGCCACCTGCTCAGCGAGGTGGAGCTGCTGGCCGACCGGGTGCTGATTCTCAACCACGGGCGCACCCTGGCAATGGGCACGCTCGAGGAACTGTTCCATTCGCTGCCCGAGCGCTATTTCGAGGTGCACGGCGGCGATCCCGGTGCGCTGGCCGCCTTCATGACCGGCCGGGCCGGGGTGGAAGTGGTGGAGCACACGCCGCACGGGCTGCGCATCCGGGTGAACGTGGCTAGGGCCGTGACACCCGATCGTCTGCTGCGCGAGTTGCTGGAACACGGGCTGCCCGTGGATGAATTCCGTTCGGCGGACAGCCTGGAAGAACTGTTTCTGGATCACCTGCCCGAAGGCGCGGAGGACGCACGATGAGCGACTTCCTGCTGCTGATGAGGCTGGAGATGCGCAAGACCTTCCGCAAGCCGCGTACCATCGTGGGCATCGTGGCAATTCTGGTGGTGATTCCGCTGGTGGTCTGGGGGCTGGCCGCGGGAGGCGAGACCATCGAGAAGGAATTCGCGCGCGGGCTGGAGGAGCAGTTCATCGTGCTGGGTACCATCATGAATGGCTACACGGCCACGGTGCTGGTGCTCAATTTCCTCTGGATCCACGTGCCCCTGCTGGTGACCCTGGTGGCCGGTGATACACTGGCGGGCGAGGCGGCGGCGGGCACCCTGCGGCTGACCCTCACCCGGCGCCAGTCGCGCAGCCGGATTCTGGCCGCCAAATGGATGGTCAGCATGGGCTACGCGGTGGGGTTGGTGTTCCTGATGGGGCTGCTGGCCATCGGGCTGGGCGTGTTGTTCATGGGCAGCGGCGACCTGTTGGTGCTGACCGAGGCGGGCATCAGCCTGCTGGGCGAAGACCAGGCGCTGGGCCAGCTGCTGGCGGCCGTGGCCTGCGGGGCGCTGTCCATGATGACCGTGGCCAGTCTGGCCTTCCTCTTCGGTGTGCTGTCCGAGAACAGTCTCACGCCCGTGATCGGTGCCATGGCCGTGATCGTGGTCAGCCTGGCGGTCAGTGGACTGCCGGTGACCAGTTTCGACGCGCTGCGTCCCTGGCTCTTCACCAGCCATTTCGACATCTGGACCCTGGCGCTGGAAAGTCCGGTTCCCGGAGACCTGCTGGCCCAGAGCGCCGCGATTCACGCGGGTTACATCGCGCTGTTCACGGGGCTGTCGTTCTGGATCTTCAACCACAAGGACATCCGCTCATGAGGCGTTTCCGAACCGTTGCCGTGTCTGTGTGGCTTGGCTTGTTGCTGGCGTCGCAGGTGATTGCCGCCGATCTGCCGGACTCGGCCCTGCCCGATCTGCCCGCGCTGCGGGCACGCATGCAGCAGGAATTCCAGCGCATCCAGTCCTACCGGGTGCGCATCCACGTGGACATCGAGATGCCCGGGATGACCGTGCGCGACAAGTCCGTGACGCTGTTCTACGAGTACCCGGACAGTTTCCGCTACGAGGCCAAGGGCTTTGCGGTGCTGCCCCGGCGCAGCCTGAACATGAATCCGGACAGTCTCTTCGCCGGTCTGGCCGACCCGGTGATCAGCGCACCCGATGACAGTCTGGGCCGCGACAACCTGCGCGTGCGGGGCGTCTTTCGTGAAGGCAGTCGCCTGGCGGAAATGGAGTATCGCATCGACACCCTGCACTGGGTGCCGACCCACCTCCTGATGCGCGTGGACGGGCAGCTTGTCATGGAGCTGGAAACCCACTACCAGGTGGCCCAGGGTCTGTGGTTGCCTGCCCACAGCGAAATCCGGATGACCCTTCAGAAGGACCTGCAGGAGTTCTACGAAAAGCTCAAGATGCCCATGCGGCGCCGCAAGAACCTTCAGGAAGGCCTTGGCCGCATCGCCATCTCCTACGACCCCTTCGACCTGAAGTTGCGCACGCCCTGACCTCATGGCCAGGGCTGCTGGCTTGGCGACAGCGGAGGGTGCTGGCGCCATGCCACCCGATGAGCCCGGCGTCATGCCAGCATTCACGCCAGCTGCCGCGCCACCCGCGGAGCCACCCGTTGTGCCTGCTGCCTGGCCAGCATCCTGGCCCGCCGTCACGCCAGCTGCCGCGTCAGCAACTACGCCACCCGCGGAGCCACCCGTCGTGCCAGCCACCCGTCGTGCCAGCCACCAAGCGAGCTGCTGTGCCAGCCGCGGAGCCCCCCGTCGGCCTGCAGTCAGGCCAGCAGCCTGGCCCGCCATCATGCCTGCATCCGGACCAGCCAGTCGGCCTCGCTTTCCTCGGGCGGCCCCGACTTCCTATACTTGGCCTTTCGCCCGGAAGGCGGGCGTCACACCAGCAGGAGAGTGAGATGAGCAGCGAGAGTGCCGGAAGTGAGACCAGGAATGAGGGGGAGGCAACGGCGCGCAAGCCGGTGATCCTCTCGGGAATCCAGCCCAGCGGATCGCTGATGCTGGGGCATTACATCGGCGCGATCCGCAACTGGAAGCTGCTGCAGGAAACCCACGATTGCTTTTTCATGCTGGTGGACATGCACGCCATCACCGTGTTCCAGAAACCGGCCGACCTGCGCAAGCGCAGTCTGGAATTGCTGGCGCTGTACATCGCCTGCGGCATCGATCCCGAACGCAGCACGCTCTTCGTGCAGAGCCATGTGCCCATGCATGCCGAGCTGGCCTGGGTGCTGACCTGTATCACGCCGCTGGGCCAGTTGCAGCGCATGACACAGTTCAAGGACAAGTCACGCAAGCACGAGAAGAATCTCAACGCGGGACTGCTGGCCTACCCCGTCCTGATGGCCGCGGACATTCTCCTGTACAACGCGGACAAGGTGCCGGTGGGCGACGACCAGAAACAACACCTGGAACTGACACGCGATCTGGCGATTCGCTTCAACAGTCTCTACAGCGACACCTTCACTGTGCCGGAGCCCTGGATTGCGGCGCGCGCCGAAGGGGCGCGCATCATGAGCCTGCAGGATCCCACCAGCAAGATGTCCAAGTCGGACACCGACGCCGACGCCAGCCTGCTGCTGCTGGATCCACCCGCCGTGATCCGCAACAAGCTCAAGCGCGCCGTGACCGACAGCGAAACCAGCATTGGCTACGATCCCGAGAACCGGCCCGGGGTGAGCAACCTGATGACCATTCTCAAGGCGGTCACGGGCGAGTCCTTCGAGAGTCAGACCGAGCGTTTCGCGGGCAAGGGCTATGGCCCCTTCAAGGCCGAACTGGGCGAGGCCGTGGTGGCCTGGCTGGAACCGCTGCAGGCGCGCTACAAGGAGATCATTGCCGACAAGGCGGGGCTCGAGAAGGTGCTGGATGCAGGCGCCGAAAAGGCTCGCGGCGTGGCGCGTCGCACGCTGGACAAGGTGTACCGCAAAACCGGATTCCTGGCAGGGCGCCGCTACTGATCGCTGCACGCGGGAGGCTGTCATGGCGGACTTCGACAGTGTGGTGATCGGCGCCGGAGCCTGCGGACTGGCTTGCGCGGCCGAGCTGGCACCACACGGATCTCTGCTGCTGGTGGAGAAGGAAGCCGGCATCGGACGCGGATCTTCAAGCCGCAATTCCGAAGTCCTGCACGCGGGCTTGTATTACCCTCCCGGAAGCCTCAAGGCGCGACTCTGTCTAGAAGGGCATCGACGCATCGCCGAACTGGGCCGGGCCGGCACGATTCCCGTCTCCGTGTGTGGCAAGCTGGTGTTGGCACCCACGGCCGAGGACCACTCCCGCCTGCAGGCCCTGCAACGCAACGCACTCGCCTGCGGTGTGTCCGGACTGGAATTGCTGAATGCGAACCAGGTGCAGGAACTGGAACCGGCGGTCCGTTGTCACTCAGCCCTCCTCTCCCCGAGTACCGCCATTCTCGACAGCCACGCGCTGTTGGCGCACTGGCTGCAGAGGGCGAGCCATGCCGGTGCCGAAAGTGTTTTCGGCCACGAGTTGCTGTCCGTGCGTCACACGACGCAGGAGTACGTGCTGGAACTTCGTGGTCCGGATGGCCTGACAGAGGTGAGCTCCACCCGAGTGGTCAACGCCGCCGGGCTCTACAGCGACCGGGTGGCCGCGCTGGCCGGAATGAATGTGGACCGCGAGGGACTGCGTCTGCACTGGAACCGGGGGGAGTATTTCGCCTGGAGCGGCGCGGGCGAGCGGGGCATCCGGCATCTGCTCTATCCGGTACCCGGTGGAGCGGACGGCCATCTGGGGGTGCATCTGACCCTCGATCTGGCCGGACAGGTGCGCTTCGGCCCCACGGCGTCCCCCTCAACGACTCATGAAGAAGACTATCGGCAGGACAATCGCGGCAGGGCTACGGTGCACGCATCCGTATCACGCTGGCTGCCCGAGCTGCGCGAAGATCAGCTGGAGCCCTGCCTGGTCGGCATCCGGGCCAGGCTGGCGGCTCCCGGGGAGCCGGCCCGGGACTTTCATCTCGCCGAAGAGAGCGCACGCGGTCTGCCGGGCTGGGTCAACCTGATCGGCATCGAGAGTCCGGGGTTGACCGCCTCACCGGCAATCGCTGCTCGGGTGGCGTCGTTGCTGGGGTTCATTCGCACGTGATGTTCCGGTGACATCTCCCGGGGCCCAGGATCGGACCTTCGCATCCGGATCAGCATTCAAAACAGGGGAACTCCATGAGCCAGCTGGAACCGGCCTCCGTCGTGACATTGAGCGATCTGGTGAGCATTCAGGAAGGGTCCATCGTCAGCCGCACACTGTGCAAGGCCGCTGGCGGCAACCAGAGCCTGTTCGCCTTCGCGGCCGGGCAGGGCTTGAGCGAGCACACGGCACCTTTCGACGCCACTGTCCAGGTAATCCAGGGAGAGGCTCTGGTCACGATCGATGGCAAGGAAATGACCGTGGCCGCCGGGCAACTGGTGCTGATGCCCGCCAATGTGCCCCATGCTCTCAAGGCCGAGCAGTCCTTCGTGATGCTGCTGACCATGCTCAAGCAAGGCTGAGACGCACTCCCGGCGGAGCGTGCACTATTCGATGATCTGGATGCTGCCGCCCCAGGGCTGCAGCTCCACCTCACGTGCGCCAAGTCCCAGCGGCAAGTTCACCGAACGGGTCTGCAGACTGCCACTGCGATTCAGCCAGATCAGGCTGCGACTCGGTGATCCGTCCGCGTTCTCCGCACTGCGCAGGTAGGCCACGACCTGTTCGTCGGCCAGCAGAAACTCCAGATCGCCCCGGCGAAGCTCCGGGCGTTCGCGGCGCGCACGGCAGAGCAGGGAGACCCGTTCCTTGAGTCGCGCTTCATCCTCCGAGACATCCTTGCCAAAACGCATCATCCGGCGATTGTCCGGATCACCGGCACCCGTCATGCCGATCTCGTCACCGTAATACAGAAATGGCAGGCCGGGCGAGGTCAGCATCCAGGTCAGGTACAGAGCCTGCTTGTCGTAGGTCTCGGGATGGTCCACGCGATACTCATTGTGCCAACCGGGCTCCGTCTCGCTGACCCCTTCCAGCGGCATGTCGCCATCGGCATAGACCGCATAGCGCGCCTTGTCGTGGCTGTCCATCAGCATGCCCATTCGGTTGTTCGCACCGTAGATCCGCAGATCCTGTGTCACAAGATCCGCCAGACCGCCGAAGTTCGCCTGCTCGTTCAGGAAAAGCGCGCGCGCCGGGTGGAACAGGTTGAAGTTGAACTGGGCGTCCAGCACATCGGGTCCGACATAGGACAGAATCAGCTCGTCACTGCCGAAGGTCTCGCCAATCTGGAAGATGTCGCGCCCGGAGAGGACCGGGTCCTTGCGGATCCTGCGTGTCAGTTCCTCCCAGAACTCGCGCGGTACATGTTTCACGGCATCATGCCGGAAGCCATCCAGGTCATAGGTCTTCAGCCACCAGAGCGCCGCGTCACACATCGCCTGGGTCACCTGCGGGCTGTGGGAGTAGTCGATGTCCGGCATGTAGGGTTCGAACCAGGTGGTCAGCCGATGTTCGTCCCAGTTGCGCAGGTTCAGGGTGCCGTCGGGCAGGGCCAGCTGACTGAACCAGTCGGGATGCTGCCTGACCCAGGGGTGATCCTCGTGCACGTGATTCGAAACGAAATCCAGCAGCACCTTGATGCCGCGCCGGTGGGCTTCGGCCACCACCTGCTTGAAGAGTTCCTCGTCGCCGAAGCGCGGTTCCAGCTTGCGGTCCGATACGGGCCAGTAGCCATGATAGCCCGTATACATCCGATGGGGCTCGGGGAACTCGCGCCAGGCGCCATCGGCAGCCAGATTCAACGGATAGATCCAGAGAGTGTTGACTCCCAGATTGCTGAAGTAGCCCTCCTGCAGGCACTTGAGAATGCCGGCCAGATCGCCGCCCTGCCAGTTGGCGCGTTCGCTCAGTTCGGGATGGCTCACGGGCCGGTCGTTGTCGGGGTCGCCATTGCGGAAGCGGTCGGGCATCAGGGCATACACCAGACCGTCCTCCCAGACGAAGTCCCGGTCGAACCAGATGGTCTGCAGACTGGAGGCGCTGCCCGGGCCGGAGAGCGCCAGTCGCAGGATATCGGGACCCATGCGGGGCGAGGATGCGATCGTTACCCGTAGTGTATCACCCACAAAGGAAACAGCCGTCGCTTCGACTCGTCGGTTGCCATGCAGGGCGCTGACGCGCGGAGCGCTGCCCTGGCCCTCGCAGAGGAATGACACGCATCGCCCTTCAGCAACCGCGCGCCAACCCAGACGGCGCACGTGGATCGTGGACCCCTGCGCGGCTCGCACCTTGAGCGGGCTGTTGAATCCGCCCATGCCATTGCTCACCGAGTCGGGATTGCTGGGATCCAGCAATTCCCGATCGCCGACCTTGAACAGGTATTCGTAATCCCCGGACTCCAGCGCCACACGTGTTGAATAATGGCCCGGGGTGAGTTCTTCCAGGGTGTTTGCTCCGCGGTTCCAGCCGTTGAAACTGCCGAAGACGAACACATTCTGACCCGGCTCGCCGTCGTGGACGAAGTCCACGGGCACCCGGCCTCCACTTCGCAGCAGAACATCGCCGTCCTTTGATTCGAGCACCTGCCAGCCGAATGGTGCGTCACATGCCAGCTCGAGACTGCCGGGCGTGGCTGTCATGCTCACATGGTCCAGAGCAGGCCCCGTGGCACTCAAGGTGGACGTTGGCGACAAACCGAGGCTGGCATTGGTGAATCGGCTGGATTCGCCGGGGTTCAGCGTCAGCACGGGGGTCAGTTCCACCATGGCGGCGACAGTGCTGAGCAGGCCCAGGGCGAGCAGCAGCAGTATGGAGACGGTGCGGGGCAGGGAACTCATTCTGCATCCTCCAGGGGAGTGGGCCGCGATCGATGGACGACACGTTGCGGGTCGCGAGCGGCTGTCCAATGTAGGAGAATCCGGTTGCTGCCGGGAATTGCATGGCAGCCTGACGTATTCCGAACACTTGACACCGGGAGCCAATGGGAACCGCATTTGTTTTTCAATGAGTTGCCGTTCGGCCCGTTTATTGCCGTCTGCGTCGCAACCTGTCCACCGCCTCGGTGGGCCCCCCGAGCCCTGAACCTGACAATCGACACAATCATCCATTTCCCCCTGGAGGAAGCATGCGCATCTCTCGTCTGTTCACATCCGTGCTGGCCGTCGTTGGTCTGGCACTCAGCGCCCAGGCCGTGGTCGGCTGGGGCAATATCCAGTGGCCGATTCCCGGTTCGACCCAGCCCTCGAACTCCGCGATCACCGTGTACAGCCAGGTCTGGAAGGGCGGCTGCACCGACATGCCCGGCGCCTGTGCCGATCTGGTGCCGACCCTGTACTACAAAATGCCCAGCGAAGGCAGCTTCAGTGCGGTGGCGATGGCCTACAATACCGACAGCGGAAGCAACGACGAGTACATGGGGCAGATTCCGCAGACTTCTCTGGCCGAATCCCAGGTGCTGTTCTATATCGAGTACATGGATGTCAGCGACCAGTCGTTCTTCTATCCTGATGGCTACTCCGAGTTCGAACCGGCCTACTACGACATCGTCCAGGCCACATTGAATGATTTTGAGCTGACCCTCTGCGTTGACATGCATTGCACCCAAGTGGGCGATCCCGGTGTGTCCGGCTCATTCAACGGTTGGGCCTTTCTGGGTCTGAACTCCACACCGAACCCGAATGTCTGGTGCACCACGATCACCATTCCGGCAGGTTCCTCACCCACCGTATACTTCAAGTTCCGCAACCCCGGCGTCAACGACTGGGAAAACATCGGCGACCGTGTCTACACCATTGCCGATGGTGCCACCAGCGATGGCCTCGCCCTGCACTGGGACAACGTCAGCGATTGCCCCACCAGTGGCACCGAGGATCTCCCCGGCGCTTTCAACCTGAGCCCCGCCTACCCCAATCCCTTCAACCCCAGCACCACCATCGCCTTCGCGATGGCGCACACCGCGGAAGTCCGTCTGGTCGTCAGTGACCTGGCCGGCCGCACCGTGGCGACGCTCGTTGATGGAATGGTGGCCAGTGGAGCCCATGAGGTCACCTTCGACGCCTCCAGCCTCGCCAGTGGCGTGTACGTGTACACCCTGAGCAGCGAAGGCCAGAGCCGCAGTCAGAAGATGGTCCTCCTGAAGTAGCCTTGTCACGGGAGGAGGAACAAGGGGGTCCGCGCTCATGGTGCGGATCCCCTTTGTTCGTTCAGTGGTGTCGTAATTCGCATGTGCAAGAAAAAAGCCCGTGTGGTGAGCACGGGCTTCTGTGTGTCATGGAGTGTGGCTCAGTCTTCGTCGTCGCCGTCGGCTTCTTCGTCTTCGGTGCCGAAACGGTGTTCTTCATCGAGCATGGCTTCTTCGTAGGCTTCCAGCGGGCTGAGGTCGGTGTAGACCATCTTGATCAACAGGTGCAGATGGTCGTCCAGCAGCGCCAGATTGCCCCCGATGGCGTCGTTGATCTGTTCGCGGTTGAGCGAGTGTTCGCGACACAGCAGATAGGTCTTCAGGGCCAGACTGCCCGTGTTCAGGTCGAGCTCGAAGTCTCCGTAGCGCTGGCCCAGGTTCAGCCGGGTCACCAGTTCCATCAGCACATAGCGCTTCTCGATGGGAATCGTCAGCGGCAGGAAAGAATAGAAGGTGAAGATCTCGGCCTGCCCGTCCCAGACGGCCCGACATTGCCAGGTGCCGTTGGAGCCGTTGTAGGTGGCATCGACGGAACCATCTTCCGGATAGAAGCGATGGTCCCAGTCCAGCTCGTTGAAATACTCGAGGATGGTTTCCATCGGATTGGCGCGCATTGCTGCAGGCTCCTGTTGACTCCGGCCGCCACGGTTCGTTTGCTGACTGCTGGCGGTTGGGGAGTGTGGTCGACGGGGAATGTACGATGAGCGGGTGCCGGGTTCCAAATCGCTTTCGCCATCTGCCGAATCTGTCCATTACCCCCGAGCTGCGCCGCCAACCGCTTTTCCGGCAAGTCCCGGCCTTGTGCCACCGATAGAACCGGTTCGGCGTCAGGCTGTTCCAATGCCAGGGAGATTCAATGCCCGCATCCTTTCCAGCTTTGCGGTCATGCGTGTCCATCGGCTCCCGGTGGCGGCTCGTTCAGGCCGGAATCCTCCTCACCGCCTGTCTCGCGCAGGGAGCGGATCTGCGTCAGGACCTCTGTCAGCGGCAACTGGAACAGGGGCAACGCCTGTTTCACCAGCAACAGTACAGCGAAGCGGCCGCTCAGATGCGTTCGGTGCTGCAGCGTTGTTCCGGATTGGTTGAGGCGCGCCTGCTGCTGGGGCGCTGCCTGTTGGATCTGGGCAGCGCGCAGGACGCGGCGACGGAGCTTGAACTGGCCATGGAGCTTGATCCCGCCAATGGAGAAATCGTGCGTACTCTGGCTCTGGCGCTTTCCCGGCTGGGCCGATTCACGGAAGCGGCCGGAGTCTGCCGCCATCTCCTGGCCAACCCACGGATCTCCGCCACGGAACGGGAAGCGCTGGCCCATGCGCTGGAGGTTCATGCGGGACTGGAAGAACTGAGTCAGCGCGACCAGCCCCAGGATCATCGCTGGAATCTGGGGCCCCTGATCAATTCCAGCTTCAATGACTACATGCCCACCGTTACCGTGGATGGGCGACGACTGTTCTTCACCAGCGACCGCCCCGGTGGAGTGGGTGATTGCCCGCCGGGACAGCGCTGCCGCGAAGATTTCTGGCAGAGTGAGTGGGGCGATGATGGATGGAAAGCCTGTCGCAATGCAGGGCCGCCATTGAATACACCGCGCTCCGAAGGGTCCGCCAGTTTCACGGCACTGGGTACGGTGCTTTACTTCACCGCGTGCGACCGCAGTGAAGGACTGGGTGATTGCGACATCTACCGCTGCAGCTCCGGAGCCGATGGCTGGGGGCCACCCCGCAATCTGGGAGCGCCCGTGAACTCCTCATTCTGGGAGAGCCAGCCGGCCATTTCCGCCGATGGCTGTCTGCTGATCTTCAGCAGTGATCGCCCGGGAGGGTTTGGACAGACCGATCTCTGGAGCAGTCGGCTTGAGAATGGCATGTGGTCCGAACCGGTGAATCTGGGCGCGGCCATCAACAGCCCGGGTCGCGACGAGACCCCATTCCTGCATGCGGGCGGCAAGACGCTCTACTATAGTAGTAGCGGAAAACCGGGCTTCGGCGACATGGACCTTTTCTGCGCCCGGGCCAGCGGCAAGGGCTGGACGGACCCCCTGAACCTTGGGCGGCCGATCAACGGAAGCGGCCCCGATCTTGGCCTGGTGGTCCCCGGGGAAGGACGACTGGGCTACTACGCCAGCCCGGTGGCCGGTGGTGTCGAGCTCGACCTATTTGGATGCCGACTGCCCGCCGATTGTCGTCCCGAAGAAGCCTTCCTGCTGCGGGGGTGCGTTGTGGACGAGGAGAGTGGCGCCGGCCTGAAGGCGCGCGTCCGTGCCGATGGATTGCTGCAAGCGATCGAGGTGCCCATGCAATGGTCCAGCGAGCTGGGAGCATTCGGTCTGGTGCTGGCCCCGGGGCCCATTCTGGTGTCCGCATCGGCGCCGGGACACTTCTTCACCAGCCGCCTGCTCCAGCATTCGGAGAGCTGGAGTGACTCCCTGCTTCAGCTTTCCCTCAGGCCGATCCGCGTGGGAGCCCGGGCCGTGCTGGACAATCTGCTCTTCGATTTCAATCTGGCCAGCCTGAAGGATGAAAGCCGCCCGGTGCTGCAGGCGGCATTCGAGCTCCTCGAGGAGAATCCAGGCCTGGTGGTTGAACTGCAGGGGCATACCGACGCTGTGGGCAGCCCGGAGTACAATCTGGGCCTCAGCAGTCGGCGTGCGCAAAGCGTGCGGGACTGGCTGATCGCCGCCGGAACCGACCCCGAGCGCCTCCAGGCACGGGGCTATGGGGAGACGGTACCCGTGGCCGACAACGACTCCGAAGCCGGACGCCGCCTCAATCGCCGTACCGAGATCCTGGTTCTCAGCTTCTGATCCCCTGCCCGGGATGCCCCAATCCCCGACTCTCCTCCCGCGCTCTCTTCCCAAGTTCCGAACTCAGGGGAATAATTTGCCCCCGGCAGGTTCTTCTGGCAGGCATTCTTGCACCATTTATTGATCCAAGACGCAAAACAAAATATCTGTCAAACAAGCAATCGCCTCTTCTTTGGCTTGGCCCCAAGCTTGCCAAAGGAAGAACGTCGGGAGTGCGGGCAGAATTCTGCTCGATAGTTTTTGAAAGGTGCCGATAGGGTTGCCCAGACAGGAAGAGGACTCGGCGTGTTCGGCCCGCGAAAAAACGGGAAGGCTGGCGAGTCTGATTCATGATCTCTTGGAAGCCACTCTTCTGTTCCTGGAGATACACTGGAGACGATGCCTTCGAGACCTTGCTTCTCCCGGCGAGGAAACGAAGAACGAATTCAAGGTTTAACTGCCTGCGGAGGAGAGATGAAACCTTTAATCAATCTTCCCCGGAACTTGCTTGCGAGGGTTCCGCTGTTCCTGGTGGTCGGCTTGTTGCTGATCATGCAGAACACGGAAGTTCGCGCGCAGGCTACCATTACTCAGAATGTGGGCGTGAGCTCCACCATCTTCCTGTCCAGCGGCGGCCCCTACGGCTGGACCGACCTGACCTCGGTCAGTGGACAGGACCTGGTGTTCACCGATTCAGGAGCCGGCAGCGAGCTGCAGGCTACCGGGACGGTGACGTTGACTCTGCCCACCACCAGCTGGGAATGGGTTCCGGGCCAGTGTGTCGCTACCGTGAGCGGTGGCGGCGGTAACGTGACGTTTGCCCAGGGAGGCACGGCCCAGCAGCTCGTGCTTACCTTGAATGCCTTTGCGATTCCCGCAGCAGGCAACATCACCTGTACGGTTCTGGCGGCCCGTTCGACGACGGCCGTGACTGCAGCCGTGTCGGCCACTGCCATTGCCGTGACCGGCAATACCATGACCAGTCTTACGGACGCGGCATGGGGCACGACAGTCGCTGTGGTGGCGGGATCCTCGATCGCCTGGACCACTCCGGGTGCCAGCGGTGATTCGACCGATCTGGCCGATGGCGACGGCGGTTGGGACATTCCCACCGTGTTCGCCGCGACGGATGTGCACGATTCCGACTATCTGCTGTGGTGGCACACGGACTCCACCGTGATCGACATTTCGATCAACGATGGTGCCCAGCGAGCCACTCGCGACTCTTCCAATGTGGAAGTGGATGCCTGGATCAACATCTCCGCCTCGCCGACGACCATCAGTCTGCTCACCGCGGATCTGCAGGATTTTGAGCGGTATGGAGTGGAGTACTACCTGTTCGCGACGACCAGGGAGTCCGGAACTCGCAAAGTAGGCCGTTGCGGCCCGATTCGCGTGTTCCATTACCCCACCAACAACCTCGATCTCACCGATCCGAACAGTGTGAACGACATGGTCGACTTCACCAGCAACAACACGGATTATCTGGATTCGGGGCTGCTCTTCGCGCTGGATGACGGTGCCGAGGACGGATCCGGCCAGACCAGTGTGACCTGGACGCTGCAGACCATCGACTTCGATGACAACGCCGATGTGCGCCTGTACTACAGCACCAGTGCCACCCTGAGCGAGTCCGATCTGGTGATCAGCGGTGTCGATGGCAGCGAGACCATCACCGGATTGACCGGAGCCACCCTGCTGGACGGCAGCGATGTGTTGCTGGAGAATGATGATCCCGATTACACCTGGAGCATCTACACCGACGACAGCGACTACGTGCCCGCCGGGACCTACTACATCTATGTGGCTTCCAACGATGGTTACCATCAGGATCTGGACCTGGCCGCCAGCCAGTTCTCCAACCAGACCTATGTGGTGGCCCACAATCCGATCCTGATCATCCAGGACCCGTGGGTGGACGCCGTCGCCGATCCCTTCACCTTCCCGGCCGCCAGTCAGCGTTACATCAACCTGAACTGGGGTCTGACCATCGCCGGTGACCAGGATCCCGATGACTCCGCCACCATCTCCTTCTATCTGGATGATGACACCGGCGACGACAATCTGGCCGACTTCAACCAGACCACCATCGCCACATTGACCGCCACGGCCACCGCCACCGACGACGATGTGACCAATGGCGAGCTGATCTACACCACCACCGTGAGCGAAGACCCTGACCACCAGTGGAACAACCATGTGGACATTCCCATGTCCTTGTGGTCCAGTGCCTTCATGGCCAGTGTCGCCACCGCGGATGCCGCGCGTGACCTGCATATCTATGCCGTGATCACCAGTGGCAGCCAGAGTCGCATCACGACCTTCGCCTCCGAGGATACCGACTATGTTGTGACCGCCGCCGAGGACATCACCAATGCCAACGTGGCCATCTCCAACGCCCAGGACGCTTTCGTGGTGTCCCCGCCCGATCTGGGTGGCGAGGTGTCCTGGGGCGAAGCCTACCGTGTGGCCTGGGATTTTGCCTGGAACTTCGGTCAGGCCAACCAGAACGTGTTGTTGCTGCTGGGTGATGTGGACATGCGTACGCAGGCCACCTTCAATGGAACCTACGGCACGGGTGTGCTGGGTCTTGCCGACCTGAGCAACGACCTGTGGGTGATGAACTCCAGCGATGGTACCGTTGCCAACAATACGCTCACCGACATCATCAGCGGTCCGTCCTTCGGTGGTTCCTTCGACTTCCAGCCCCACACCATGACCGGTGCGTCGATCAACGGCGCCCAGGCCCTGGCCACGGACCTGGTCAACGAAGGCACCTATTATGTCTACGTGGTCGTCAGTTCCGCCGCCAACGCGGTGATCGCCGCCGACGCCGACCTGGTCTTCCAGGCCCCGGGTCCCCTGCGCATCAGCAGCGAGTCCGGTCCCACCAGCTGGGGCTACAACATGCTGCCGAACAACTTTGCCGTCTCCCATGGCGACACCGTGACCTTCTCGATCTATCCCAATTCGGGCGTGGCCACCGCGGAAATCGCCGCCGTCTACATCGACGTGGACACCACCTACTGGGATGTGGTCAACCCGAGCGCGCCGTTCACCGTGGGCAGCAGCTTCACCTCGACCAATGTCGTGGAGAACGGCAACCACAGTGGCGACACCTCCGGTGGCATGCATCATCTGAACTTCGTGTACGGCGCCACCGGATCGCCCGATGCCAACCTGGACGGCGGAACCGCCGAACTGGCCACGTATCAGCTGATTCACAAGCATACCGGCACGGACAATCCGCGCAGTACCTTCATCACCTTCGCCCAGGATGTCAGCGGCGGACGGTACACGGCCTTCTACAATGGCGGTGGCAATCTGCTGCCGGTGAGCGTGCAGGTGCCCGCGGCCAACGCCGAGAGCTACCCGCGTGCCACCATCGAAGGCACCGTGGACCTGCAGCTGGTGACCGACTACACGGACATCGAAGCCACCATCGCCCTGTCCCCTGAAGGTGCGATCCATGGTGTGGAACTGTGGGATGCCCTGTACCTGGCGACCAACGACACCAACGCCTCCGAGCCCGGTGTGCAGGTCGTGCTGAATGAGTACGGTGAATTCCGGATGACCAACATTCCCAACGGCGAGTACGATGTGACCGTCCATGTGGAAGGCTGGCTGGATCAGACCGTGAATGTGGTGCTGCAGTTTGGAGATCACACGGGCGACACCGATCCGATCTATACGGACCGCGTGACCCAGACCATCGCCGAGCAGCAGCTGCAGTTCCTGGCTGGTGACTGTGCCGGGTACACCGACTACCTGGGCAACACCACCCCCGACAACCAGATCGACGCCACGGACCTGACCGCGGTGAAGAACGCCTACAACGCCCGTCCGGACAGCACCAGCTGGAACGCCCTGTGCGATTTCAACCGGAACGGCTGGGTCGAGATCCAGGATCTGAACGTGACCAATGCCAACCAGGGCAGCAACGGCGTGCCTCTGATCTACCGTGCGGGCCTGCCCAACAACGGTGTGATCTTCCGCATGCCCGAGGTTCCCGAGTACATGCGTCGCGGAGAAGAACTGATCGTGGCCATCACCATGGACAATGCGGCTGACGTGCGTGCCTATGACCTGCGTCTCTCGGCCCCCGGCATGGATGTGGTGAGCCTTGAGCACACCAACCTGCTGGGCGACTGGAGCGAGGCCACCTACCTGAGCCAGAACACCCGCGGTGAACTGGTCTGGGCCGGTGCCATCAAGGGTTGCCAGCGCGAAGGTTTCGCCGGCGAGTCCGTGATTGCCGTCGCCACCCTGCGTGCGCAGCGTGACGGTCGTCCGAACCTGCGCCTGATCTCCGGTCAGGTCGTGAACAGTGGCAACGAGATGCAGATTGCCGGCGTGGACAACAGCAGTGTGCTGCCCGCGAACTTCGAGCTGGGGAGCAACTACCCCAACCCGTTCAACCCGGTCACGAGCATCAACTTCGCCATCCCGCAGGATAGCTTCGTGAAGTTGACGGTATACAACATGCTGGGTCAGAAGGTCCGCACCCTGGTCGCCGACCAGCTGGTCGCCGGACATCACCAGGTCAACTGGACCGGTATCAACGATGCCGGCATCCAGGTCGCCAGCGGCTTGTATGTCTACCAGATGGAAGCGCCCGGTTTCCGCCAGGCGCACAAGATGGTCCTGCTCAAGTAGTACGATACATCTGGTTACGAAAAGGCCCCGCCAGCACTAGCTGGCGGGGCTTTTGTCTCTGCAGGATTCAGGGTGGCGGACTGGATCGGGCAAGCCGATGTGCGCATGCGGGGTTGACTCACCGTGTGCCGGAGTTCTGATGGGGAGACGCTTGCAGCTCAGAATTCCAGTTCCAGGCCAAGCTTGGTCTGGAATCCGCTGTCGGTTTGCGCTCCGGTCTCCAGAAAGAGATTGCCGACGTCGAGCAGGTCGATGTCCACTTCCATCCCCAGTTCCAGGGCCAGTTCCGGACGGTCGTCAGCCGTTTCTGCCGTGGCGGCGCCCAACTCCGAGAACAGTTTGAGATGCTCAAGCAGGTCAAGGTCCGCCGCGAGGGACAGCAGCAGGCGATTCTTCAATTCCGCGTCCACGACACCAGCAGTGCCCGGCAGGGCGGCGGGCTGGCCCGGGCGCAGGTATTCCAGTTCCAGATTCAGATCCAGCCTTTCGAAGCCCGTTCCAAGCACCAGCAGTCCGGACCAGTCGGCGCTGCCGCTGCCCAGCCAGGGTTCTTGCCCTGTCGGCAATTTGAGCCTGGCACCCAGCAGGATTCCCGGACTCCAGCCCTCGGCCGCTCGCAGCAATGTGGTGAGCCCGATTTCCGTGTCACCCTGGCCGGTGTGCACCGGCTGCTGTTCCGTGGCAAGGCGCTTCCAGGTCGTCGATTCCAGGAACAGGTTCACGCGGGGCAACCAGCTTGGCACATACTGCAGTGCCAGTTCGACGGATCGTTCGTTGTCGCCTCCATCCTGCTCGTGCTGGGCTGAGAGCTCCACGACCAGGGTGCCTGCATCCTCCAGAGTCGCCTTGCCCGAATCGCGGGCCAGATCGCAACGGGCAATCCGGCACACACAGGGCACCAGCAGGCAGGCTGCCAGCAGGGTTCTGGTCGCGCTTGACATGGCAAGGTCCTCTCTGGGGTTGGATCACAGGGAGATTCGCGGCAGACGTGGAGTCCCTGCACCCGGATCGTCAACAGAACTCGAACTGCCACAGTAGTTGTGTGCATGCCGGGATTCAAGTCACTGTATCATCAAGGCCTGCGGCAAGGAGCAAAGAAAACCGGGGCCCGAAGGGCCCCGGCCAGGGCAAGGAACACAGAATGGAAAGCAGGTTTCTTATTTGACCAGAGTCAAAGGCTGCACGCTTTGTCCGGCACCGCCCTCCAGCAGGGCCAGGTAGCGTCCACTTGCCAGAGAAGAGGCATTCCACTGCAGGGAATGCACTCCAGCGCCCAGTTGTCCGTCAAGCAACCGGGCAACCATCTGTCCTTGCACATTGTATACCGAAAGTCGCACCGAGCTGGCGGCATCCAGCTCGAAGCTCAGACGGGTCGTCGGATTGAAGGGATTGGGGCTGGCGGGCAGCATGCGGAAGCCACTGGGCCGGGCCAGCTCCGTCGCCACGGAAGTGGTCTGTCCCAGCTCGATGTATCCACTGCCGTCACCGGGGGCGTCCACGGTGGCCAGTGCAGCAAGCATGTCGCCCGCCAGGGTGCCCGTGGCGAACACCGAGTAGGTCATGGCCGCATCCAGTTCCACGGTGTCAAGACTCATCACGACAGTCTCAGTGCCCGCCACGCGCACCTGCAGATCATATCCACCCGGGTCCAACGGCAAGTAGGCCGCGGACTCATTGAAGGCCACGTTGCCGAAGACCACGGTGCCGTCGGTCAGGGTGATGTCCACCGCGGGAGCATCCGCCGCGGTGTGCGCGAAGCGTACCCAGGCCTGTGTCGGGCTGGTCAGGCGGCTGTCGGCGAAGAGCATGGGTCCGAAACTGCCATTGCCCAGCAGGCCAGTGGCCGCCACGGTGGTGGCGCTGCCGGCCTGGAAGTCCAGCATCTCATCGATCACGGGGTTGGTGCTGGTTCCGCTGACGAAGACCTGCACGTGGTGGGTGCCCGCGGGAATGTCCAGGTAGGGGCTGAAGGCCGGGTAGCCGACATTCTCCAGTACCATCGCCTCGTTCAGGTACACATCCACGGCGGGGGCATCGGGGCTCAGGTGTGCGACACGCACGCTGGTTCCCAGATTCTCCAGCATCATCACATCGGAACCGCTTCCGGGGGCGTCCACACTGGCCCAGGCGCCCAGAGTGCCAGCAGCCAGGGTGCCCGTGGCGAAGATGCTGTAGGTCGAGGCGGCCATCAGCTCAACCGGGGCGAAACTCAGCACCACGGTTTCGGTGCCGGCCAGACGGACCTGGAAACTGTAGTTGCCGGGTGACACGGGCAGGTAGGCCGAGGAGCCGTTGAAGGCAACGTCACCGAAGATCACGGTGCCATCGGCGAGGGTGATGTCCACGGCCGGGGCGTCCGCGGCCGTGTGCACAAAGCGGGCCCAGGCGTGCGCGGGAACCGTCAGACGGCTGTCTTCCAGCACCACGGGGCCGAAACTCTGATCAGCCAGCAGGCCGGTCGCGGCCACGGTCGTGGCCGATCCGGCCGCGAAGTCCAGCGTGGCATCGATCACGGGATCGGTGTTCGTGCCGCTCACGAACACCTGAACCCCGTGCGGACCGGACGGAATGTCCAGATAGTTGCTGAAGGCCGGGTAGGACACATTCTCCAGGACCATCGCTCCACCGAAGTAGACGTCCACGGCCGGGGCGTCGGGACTGAGGTGCGCCACACGCAGGCTGGTGCCCAGATTCTCAAGCATCACCACATCGGATCCGGTGCCCGGGGCATCCACGGAGGCAAGGGCGCCCAGAGTGCCGTCGCTCAGCTTGCCGGTGGCGAAGACGCTGAGGGTGGTGGCCGCACTCAGGCTCACCTGCTCGAAGGCCAGCACCACGGTCTCGGTGCCGGCGACCCGCACCTGCAGGCTGTAGTCACCGGGCGCGACGGGCGTGTAATCGATGGACTGGTTGAAGGCCACATCGGAGAAGATCACCGTGCCATCGGCCAGGGTGATGTCCACGGCGGGGGCGTCGGCAACCGTATGCACGAAACGCAGCCAGGCGGAGTTGGCGTCCGTGCTGCGGGTATCTTCCAGCAGGATCGGGCCGAAACTGTTGTCCGACAGCAACCCGGTGGCCGCCACGGTGGTGACACTGCCGGCGGCGAAG
This sequence comes from Candidatus Delongbacteria bacterium, assembly GCA_020634015.1. Lineage (NCBI taxonomy): Bacteria > Candidatus Delongiibacteriota > Candidatus Delongbacteria bacterium. Next base: position 257,220 of record JACKCN010000003.1, read on the forward strand.
TCGAGGGTCGCGTCGATCACCGGGTTCATATTGGTACCGGCGACGAAGACCTGAACCAGGTGGCTGCCGTCGGCGATATCCAGATAGGGACTGAATGCGCCGTAGGGCACATCACTCAGCACCACATTGCTGTCCAGCCATACGTCCACATTGGGGGCGTCGGGGCTCAGATGGGCCACACGCAGATCGGCGGCCTGGGCGGCCAATGGCAGCAGGCCACAGGCAAGAGCAAGCATCAGTCTTTTCATCGGTCTCTCCTGGGTTGGTTCTTGTACAACGGATGGACAAACTAGAGCACCCAGTGGATCATGTCAAGGCTTTGTCCAAGAAAAATTCAACAAGAATCAAGATTTCCTGCACAGCCGCGCGCCTCAGCCCGATGCCATGAAGGGATGTCCATCAACCAGGCATTGCTTCCAATACATTGACAACATTGAGATTGCGTTGATTCCAAAGTTTGTTTGAGTCTGCCTGGACGCCCGGGCCTTGGCGAAGCAACGGGACGACCCGAGTGGACTGTCCAGATCATTCTGTTTAAAGTTGTGTCAGTAAAATCTTGACAAAAGATGGACAATACTCTAGCTTCGCGCCATGAAAACAGGTGCCATGCTTCATCCCATCGCTGTGATCTCCCAGAAAACAGACCTGCCCCAGGACCTGCTGCGTGCCTGGGAGCGGCGTTACCAGGCAGTGGTGCCCACCCGGACCGCCAGCGGCAGGCGGATGTATACTGATGAAGACCTGAACCGACTGCTGCTGCTCAAGAAAGCCCTGGGTCTTGGCCATCGCATCGGGGATGTGGCCAGTCTTGAACTGGACACTCTGGAGGGTCTGGTGGGTGCCGTGCAACCCGCGGAGGTCGCCAGGCCGTCATCCAGCCCGACCACCCTCGGCGCGCAGGACAACACGACACCCTTGCTCGAGCAGGCCTGGCGGGCCATTCTGATCCTGCAGGGAGACCAGCTTGCCCAGACCCTGGATCAGGCCAGCCTGGAACTCAGCCTGCGCGCCATGCTGGAAACGGTGGTCATTCCTTTGCTGCAGCGCGTGGGCGACCATTGGCACCGGGGTGAATTGCGCATCGCGCAGGAGCATCTGGCCACAGCCGTCCTGCGCAGTTTTCTGGGGACTCAATTGCTGAGGCGCCGCCTGCAACTTGACTCACCTGTTCTGATCACGGCCACGCCCCAGGGACAGAGGCACGAGTTGGGAGCCATGATCGCGGCCCTCAACGCCCAGGATTGCGGCTTTGATGTGGTGCATCTGGGAGCCGACATGCCCGCCGAGGACATTGCCGCCGTGGCCCAGCTTCGCGGCGCGTGTGCCGTGGCATTGAGTGTGATGCATCTGGCCGATGGCACCCAGTTGCTGAATGAGCTGGAGCGCCTGCGCCGCCTGCTGGATTCCCGGCTTCCCATTCTGCTGGGGGGCGCCCAGGCCTGGACGGCTCTGCAGTTGCTGACCTCCACTGGTCGTGCGACGGGGTTCGTACAGCTCGCCGGACTCGATGAATTCCGCATGCTGCTGGGCGAACTGACCCACAGGCCATAGGTCGCGGCATGTCCGGGGCACGATGGCTTGAACCAGCCCGGACTCAGTGCAGCCATCCCAATCAGCCACTTCGTACACACCAGGCCCGGGCCTGCGTGGGCTGGTCCGTGATGCATTGTGCCGCACGTCTGGCACATGTATGCACCCCGTCTCCCTTCTCTTCCAAGGGCCATGGCGCCTGCGGATCTCCCGCCTCTCCCGTGCCCACCGGTCGCAGCGTCTGATTTCTGCCCATGCAAGATTCCAAAGGGACAACTGCTCCTGAGGGGCGCATGCACGCGTTCCAGGCTGAGGACAATTCTGGTGGATGGTCTCCGGGTGAGCCGCACTGTCCAGAGAGAGCTGGCCGGGCACGAGATTCCGGAATGGATCACCGGCTCCAGGATGGACCCTCCCGGTCATGGGCCCTGTGGCCGACCCGTCGCACCCGGAGCACTGACGGCTGACAGATCGGGGAGTCCTGCTGCGCGGAATGTCCAATGCCAACCAAAGAGACTTTGGATGCCCTTAACTTGAGGGGTTTTCGTTGGAAACCATCCGATTCCGTGCTCGTGCGCAGGGCTTCCAGCTGGAATCCCCATGGCTCCTCGCCGCACCTTTGTTAGTTTGCGACCTTTCCAGGCCGGCCACCTGAATGCAGGTCCAGCCGGACTGGCAGCCCCGCATGGGGGCTGATCATGGGCACTCGTTCTCGCCGACTGATTCCGCAGGAATCCGGTCCGGGCACGGCCTGGGCCAGTCTCCCGAATTCTTTACCGTCAGCACTTCCCCCAAGGGCGGAAGCCACAATCCCTGAAGGAGCGCACAATGGCAGGCATGCTCGACCTGACGATCTACGGCATCATGGATACCACGGAGGTGGTGCACAATCCCGGCTATGATCTGCTCTTCGAAGAAGAGACGAAAGCGGGACTCGAGGGCTACGAGCGCGGTCAGGTCACCGAGCTGGGTGCGGTCAATGTGATGACCGGAAAGTTCACCGGCCGGTCCCCCCAGGACAAGTACTTCGTGCGCGACAGTATCACGGAAAACACCATCTGGTGGAGCACCCAGGCCAAGAGCAGCAGCAACAAGAGCCTCAGCCAGGAGCACTGGACGCATCTGAAGTCGCTGGTGGGCAAGCAGCTCTCCGCAAAGCGACTCTTCGTGGTGGACGCCTTCTGCGGCGCCAATCCCGACAGCCGCCTGAAAGTGCGCTTCATCATGGAAGTGGCCTGGCAGGCGCACTTCGTCACCAACATGTTCATTCGCCCCACGGCCCAGGAACTGGCCGAATTCGGCGAACCCGATTTCGTGGTCATCAATGGCTCCAAGTGCGTCAACCCGGACTGGAAGGAGCAGGGGCTCAATTCCGAGAACTTCGTCGCTTTCAACATGACGGAGAAGATGCAGGTCATCGGCGGCACCTGGTACGGTGGCGAGATGAAGAAGGGCATGTTCACCATCATGAACTACTACCTGCCCCTGCGCGGCATGGCCTCCATGCACTGCAGCGCCAACGTGGGCAAGGACGGTGACACGGCCGTGTTCTTCGGTCTGTCGGGCACGGGCAAGACCACCCTGTCCACCGATCCGCATCGCCAGCTGATCGGCGACGACGAACACGGCTGGGACGACGATGGCGTGTTCAATTTCGAAGGCGGCTGCTACGCCAAGACCATCGATCTGGACAAGGACGCCGAGCCCGACATCTACAATGCCATCCGCCGCGACGCCCTGCTCGAGAACGTGACCGTGAACGCCGCGGGCAAGATCGACTTCAAGGACGGCAGCGTCACCCAGAACACGCGCGTCAGCTACCCGATCCATCACATCGCCAACATCGTCAAGCCGGTCTCCAAGGCCGGGCACGCCACCAAGGTGATCTTCCTCACCGCCGATGCCTTCGGCGTGCTGCCTCCGGTGTCCCGCCTGGATCACGAGCAGGCCAAGTATCACTTCCTCTCGGGCTTCACGGCCAAGCTGGCGGGCACCGAGATCGGCGTGAACAAGCCCACGCCCACCTTCTCGTCCTGCTTCGGGGCGGCCTTCCTGGCCGTGCACCCGACCATGTACGGCAAGGAACTGGTCAAGCGCATGGATGCGGCCGGGGCCAAGGCCTACCTGGTGAACACGGGCTGGAACGGTACGGGCAAGCGCATCTCCATCAAGGATACGCGCGGCATCATCGACGCCATTCTCAATGGTGACATCGACAACGCGCCGACCAAGGTGATTCCCGTCTTCAATCTTGAAGTGCCCACCTCCCTGAAGGGGGTGGCCTCCAGCATCCTTGATCCGCGTGACACCTACGCCGATTCCAGCGAATGGGACCGCAGGGCCGCCGAACTGGCCGGGCTGTTCATCGCCAACTTCAAGCAATACACGGACAACGACGAAGGCAAGCGCCTGGAAGCGGCGGGCCCGCGGCTCTAGATCGTGACCAGTCACGTTTTCAGGGCCCCATCGGCAGCATGCGCCGATGGGGCCCTGTGCATCCTGTGATCCAGATCCGGACGGATCCCGGCTGGTTCGCACCCAGACTCGAGGAGGACTTGTTGTCACATTCAGTCAGCGGACCCGGCCCGGCCGGAGGTCTGATCTTCGATCTGTTTCACACCCTGACGCCCGCCCCGTCCAGGGTCGAACTGCCGGCGCATACCAGCGCACTGCTGGGCATTCCGCGGGCCCGCTGGGAGCAGGCCCTGTTCAGCGAGACCCGGGCCCGGCTCACGGGCCAGGTGCGCGAACCGCTGGCGATTCTGCACGACATCACCGACCGCATCGACGCGGGCTTCTCGGATGAGCAGTTGACTGCCGTGGCCCTGGAACGGGCGCGCCGCTTCGAGGTGATGCTGACGGCCATTCCTGCCGAGACCCTTGACACTCTGGCGGAACTGCGCCGGCGTGGCTGGAGTCTGGCTCTGCTGAGCAATGCCGATGCAATGGAAGCCGCGCCCTGGCCCCGGTCTCCGCTGGCTCCTCTCTTTCACCGGGCGCTCTTTTCCTGCGACATCGGTTGTGCCAAACCCGAACCCGAAAGCTACCGGCTGGCTCTGGACGCACTGGAGCTGCCCGCGGAGCGCTGCTGGTTTCTGGGCGACGGGGGCTCCAATGAATTGCTGGGAGCCAGGGAGGCCGGCCTGTGCACGATTCTGGTCTCGGAGGTGCTGGAAGAGCTGTGGCCGGAACGCCTGTCCGTGCGCCGGCGTCAGGCCGATTTCCAGGTCCGCCGGCTGGCCGAACTGCTGCAGCCCGGAAGCCCGCTGGGCTGATTCGCCCGCGGGAACCACGCGTGCCGTACGGCGGTTCGGGATGCAATGGGCAATAGCCATTGGCTATCAAACGCATCAGATCATTCGATTTTGCAGCATGCGGGGCCTTTGGTATCCTCAGGCAACGTCAAACAAAAGGAGTCCCGATAATGTCCCGGATCAACACGAATCTGCCCCAATTCACCGCCGAAGCCTACCACAATGGCGAGTTCAAGACCGTCAGCACCAAGGATGTGCTGGGCAAGTGGTCCATCTTCATGTTCTATCCCGCCGACTTCACCTTCGTCTGCCCGACCGAGCTGGGCGACATGGCCGACATGTACGACGAACTGAAGAAGCTGGGCGTGGAAGTCTATTCGGTGTCCACCGACACCCATTTCGTGCACAAGGCCTGGGCCGATGCCAGCGACACCATCAAGAAGATCAAGTTTCCCATGCTGGGTGACCCCACCGGCGCCATCAGCCGCGGATTCGGCGTGATGATCGAAGACGCCGGCCTGGCGCTGCGCGGCACTTTCCTGGCCAATCCCGATGGCGTGATCAAGGTTGAAGAAGTGCACGATCTGGGCATTGGCCGCAGCGCCGCCGACATGGTGCGCAAGGTCAAGGCCGCCCAGTACGTGGCTGCCAACGACGGCGAAGTCTGCCCCGCCAACTGGACTCCCGGCGCGTCCACACTGAAGCCCGGTCTGGATCTGGTGGGCAAGATCTGACGCCCTCGCCAGTTCAGGTCCATTGAAATTCCTGTTGAACAGGCTGTCCGGAACAGCACGGGCAGCCTGTTCTCTTTCAAGGAGGTCCCCCCATGCTTGATACATCCATTCTGGACGCCCTGCGGGAATACACCACCCGCATGAGCCACGATGTCACATTGGTGCTGGGCAAAGGTGAACACGCCAGCCGGGCCGAACTGCTGGCCATGCTGCAGGATGTGGCGTCCGTGAGTCCGCGCATTTCCCTGATCGAAGAGGACAGCGGACTGAGTACCCCTCTGTGCAGCGCGGCCAGTTTCACCCTGCTGCAGGAGGGCCGTGAGACGGGCATCGTCTTCTCCGGGGTTCCCGGCGGTCACGAGTTCAGTTCCCTGGTCCTGGCCCTGCTGCAGAGCGGGGGCGTGCCCCTGAAACTGGATCCGGGAATCCAGGCCGCCATCCGGTCGATCCAGCGTCCCCTGCACTTCGAGACAGTGGTCTCGCTCAGTTGTCACAACTGCCCCGATGTGGTACAGGCCCTGAACCAGATGGCCCTGCTGAATCCGCTGATCAACCACGAGATGATCGATGGAGGCGTGTTTCCCGAATTGGTGGAGCAGCGCGAGATCCAGGGCGTGCCCGCGGTGTTCCTGGATGGCAAGCCCTTTGCCAATGGCAAACTGGATGTGGGCCAGATCGTCGAGAAGGTGCTGGCACTGATTCCCGCGGACCAGCGGGCCGTTGTCGCACCCGCGGCCGATGAGTCCGTGATCCAGGATGTGGTGGTGGTCGGGGGAGGCCCCGCGGGAGTGGCCGCCAGTGTCTACGCCGCGCGCAAGGGCCTGTCGGTGATGCTGATCGCGGACCGGCTGGGTGGCCAGGTCAAGGATACCATGGGCATCGAGAACCTGATTTCGGTGCCCAGGACTACGGGTCCCGAACTGAGCAATGCCCTGGAAGCACATCTTGGGGAGTACCCCGTCACGGTGCGCAAGCACTTGAAGGTGCATTCGCTGGAAAAGGGCGAGATCAAGAGTCTTGTGCTCAGTTCGGGGGAGGTGGTGCGCGCCCGCACCGTGATCGTGGCCACCGGGGCCCGCTGGCGCGAACTGGGAGTCCCGGGCGAGCGCGAGAACATCGGCCATGGCGTGGCCTACTGCCCGCACTGCGACGGCCCTTTTTTCAAGGGCAAGGACGTGGCGGTGATCGGCGGCGGCAATTCGGGCGTGGAAGCCGCCCTGGATCTGGCCGGCATCGTGAACTCTGTGACCGTGCTGGAGTATCTGCCTGAGCTGAAAGCGGACAAGGTGCTGGTGGACCAGCTGCAGAACACAAGCAACATCACCGTGCACACCAATGTGGCCACGCGCACCATCAATGCCCAGGAGGGCAAAGTGGTGTCCCTGTCGCTAACCAACCGGGCCAGCGGAGAAGAGCTCGAGCTGCCGCTGGCCGGGGTGTTCATCCAGATCGGGCTGGTGCCCAACAGCGCCTTCCTCAAGGATGTGGTCGAACTGACCCGCTTCGGGGAAGTGGTGATCAACGATCGCTGCGAGACCAGTGAGCCCGGGATCTTCGCCTGTGGCGACGTGACCACCGTGCCCTGGAAACAGATCGTGATCGCGGTGGGTGAGGGCGCCAAGGCATCATTGGCGGCCTTTGAACATCTGCTGCGCAGCCGGGGGGCTGCCGGGGCCGCGTGACACACGCACAGTTCACACACGATCCCCGGTGACCGCATCACGGACACCGGGGATCGCTGTTTCTACTTGACGATGGAATCGCTGAAGCGAAGCCAGGACTCGCTGCCCACGGCCACGCGCCCCTCGTGCTCCGCGAAGAACCACCAGCCCAGTTCCGGTGCGCTGGGAACCGCGAAGCGCGCCTTGTGGGCGATCAGGGCGTGTTCGACCAGCTCGAGCTGGTAGTGGCTGCCCGGTCCAACCTCCAACACCCACTGCAGCTCGCGCTGCACGCGCCGCTCGCCCCGTTTGCCATCGAGCATCACACCATGGCCCGGGGTGGCGCCCATGGCGGGGGTCACGGGTATCCCGTCCTTGAGGATGCGCAGTTCGATGTCCAGCGGCTCGCCCAGGACGCCCCGGTTGAAGTCCTTCTCGCTGAACTGGAGGGCTTCCAGACGAATGACGTGGGTTGCGGTCTTCTGCGGGCGAGCCCCCCGCGTGCTGGCGCATGCAAGCACCAGGCCGAGCAGCAGCAGTAGCGGCAACAAAGGACGAATGCGTTTCATGGCGTGAGCCTCCGGATTGAATGCGGTCCCGGCACACCGACTGGAACCATCGGGAGCCCGGGGCGTTGGCATGCTGGCCGCCGCGCGGCGGATGAAGATAGAACAAACCGGACCGAAGCCTGCCGGGCGAGCCCGGTCGCGGTTCGGATTTCCTTCGGCCTTCGCTAGATTCCAAGCCGTTTCTGGCCTGCCATCGGCGGCAAATCCCGACCTGACAACTCTGATGACCGGCTGGTTCCGCACCAGTCGCAAATAAAGGAAGACCTCCATGCGCAACGCACTCTCGCTCATTCTGGCCTGTGGATTTCTGGCCGCCGCTACCCAGGCCGAAGATCGGCCCTGGAGCAACACGGCGGACGTCAGCCTGGTGATGACCGGTGGCAACTCCCAGACCCAGAATCTGACCCTGACCAACAAGTTCACCCGCAAGTGGACCAACACCACCCTGACCGTGCTGGGCAAGGTGGTCAGTGCCGAGGCGACGTCTCGCGTGGTCAGCTACGATGCGGTCAACGACGTGATTCTGGTCACCGAGAACACCGAGAAGTCGGCCGAAGCCTACGAGCTTGGCACCAAGCTCAAGGGCAAGCTCGCCGGCGAGTTCCAGTGGTACACCAACGTGGGCTGGTTCCAGGACAAGCTGTCCGGTGTGGACCAGCGGATCACGGCGGGTGCCGGTTTCGGATACACGGTCTTCAAGAACGACACGCACAGCCTGGCGTCGGAAGCCGGTTTCGAATTCACGGATGAAACCCCCGTGGAAGGCGATGGCGAGTCATTCGGCAGCGCCCGTGGATTCCTGGATTATGTGCGCCCCCTGAGCGAGACATCCGAGTTCACCGCCGCGGCGGAAATCCTCTCGAACATGAGCAACAGCGAGGACCTGCGCCTCAACCTGGACTTTGGCCTGGCGTCCCGCCTGAGCGATCGTCTGGCCATGAAACTGGCCTACGGCATCAAGTACGATGGCGACCCGATTACGGAATCCGTGGCCGGCACCACCCAGAAGTTCGTCTACGACAAGACGGACACGGTGCTGTCCATGTCGCTGGTACTGAATCTGTAGTCTCGTTGCCCGACTCAGCTGTCGAAGCGCGTGGCATCCCCGAAGATGCCACGCGCCGAACCCACCGAACGGACGCCGTGTGGCAGACCTGATCTCACTGCAGCAGGAAGCACTCGAGCAACTGCATTCACTGAACCTGGTGGATCCGGACGCACGTTGCGTCCCCGTGCCGGGAGGCGGCGGGCAGCGTCGCTATCTGCGCGTCCAGGATTCCCGTCCCGCGCGCATCCTCTGCCTCAGTCCCGCGCCCCAGCATGTCGGGGGCAGTCTGGACGAGAACCAGAGTTTCGTATACATGGCACGGCTGCTTGAGGCCCATGGCGGACATGGCCCACGCCTGCTGGCCCACTCAGCCCCACGCCCGGACCGCGCCGCCTGGTTCCTGGAAGAGGATCTGGGCGACACACGCCTGCTGGAACTGGCCCTGGCCACTCCCCACGAAGACGGTCTGATGGACCTGTGCCTGGATGCCCTGGCCGTGCTGGTGGACCTGCAGCTGCGGTTGAAGCCCCCGGTCTTCGATGCCACACGCACTCACAGTCCCGCCTGGGGTACCGGCATGCTGCTTGCCGAGGAGTCCGGTCCCTGGCGCCGCCTGCTGATCCACGATCACTTGCGTCTGGACCTGGATCACGCGGCCCTCGAGCGTGAATGCCTTGACCTTGCCCGGGTCACAGGGGCACTGCCTTCCGGAGAGTTCATCCACCGGGATTTCCAGTCGACCAATCTGCTGCAGGTCAACGGTGCCTGGCGAGTGGTGGATTTCCAGGGCGCACGGCTGGGCAGTCCCTACTATGATGTGGCCAGTCTGGTCTACGACCCCTATCTGGCCCTTCCCCCGGATGTGCGACTGGGACTGCTGGAGGAGTACGCCGAGATCGGGCACCCCGTGCACGGGCTGGAGCTGGAGGAGATGCTTCCGGACCTGCAGCGTGTGGCCGCCCACCGGCTGATGCAGGCCCAGGCCGCCTATCTGCGCATCGCGAAAGCCACGGGCGAACGGCGTTGGTTGCGCCACCTGGTTCCCGCGGCCTCGGCCCTGCGTTCGCTCTGCCTGGATGGCGCCTTTGCCGACTGGCCCGTCCTGTGTGACACAAGCTGGCTGGCCTGGGATCACCTGAATCGCCTGGGAGTGGAACCCGCATGAAGGTGGTCCTCACCGGTGGCGGCACGGCCGGCCACGTCTATCCTGCCCTGGCCATCGGGCGTGAGCTGGCCCGCGATCCGGCCAATTCCCTGCTCTACATCGGCACCCGCGGACGCAGCGAGGAACTTGTGCTCTCGCGCGAAGCCCAGATTTCCGGAGCGGGCCGCATTCCCTTGCGCTTCGCCAGCAGTTGCGGCTATCCGGGGACCCGCCTGTTGCCGCTGCTGCGCTTTCTGGCCATTCTGGCAACCGGTGTGTTGCAGGCAAGTTGGCACCTGCTGCGTTTCCGGCCCGATCTGCTTGTCGCCTGCGGAGGCTATGCCAGCGCTCCCGCCGTGTTCGCGGCCTCCCTGCTGCGCCGGGTTGGGTTGCTGAAGGTGCGCATCCTGCTGCACGAACAGAATGCGTCTCCCGGTCTGATGAATCGCGTATCCGCGCGTCTGGCTGATGTGACCGCGCTGACATTTCCCGGCAGCGCGGCGGGGCTCAAGGCGCGCCAGTGCTGCATCACGGGCTATCCCGTGCGTACCGACCTGCGCACGCTGCCTTCGTGTGACGAGGCCCGCACCCGTCTGGGGCTGGAAAAGGAAGGCGTGGTGCTGCTGGTCTTCGGGGGCTCGCAGGGCGCCCGCAGCCTGAACCGCGCACTGCACGAGCTCTTGCCCCGTCTCCTGCGCATGGGAGTCCAGGTACTGCACGCCTATGGTACCTCACGGGGCGACTGGAATGCCGAAAGCGAGAATCTTGAGATGCAGCGCGGTTTGAAAGCCGGGCTGGGTGAGGAACTGGCCAGCCGCTATCACGGTGTGCCCTTCCTGTTTGACATGCAGGCCGCCTACGCCGCGGCCGACCTCTGCCTGGCACGCGCGGGGGCCGGCACGATCTATGAACTGCTGGCGGCCGGAGTGCCCGCCGTGCTGGTGCCCAAGATGGGCCTGCCCGGCGACCATCAGGTGATGAATGCTCGCCGCATCGAGAGCACGGGAGCCGCACGCATCGTGCTCGAGCGCCCCGTGATCCTGGGGAACCACGTGGAAGCGGGCCTGGATCCGGACACCCTGTTTTCCGTGATGCGTCCGCTGCTCGAGAGTGGCGACGAAAGAGACCGGCAGCGCACACTGGCCGACAGCGAAGCTCGCCAGGACGCCCTGGCCGAACTGCTGCGTCTGTGCCACGAACTGGTTGACCGCGGCAGAGTGACCTGTGAGGCTGTGCCACGCCAACCGGCCAGTCACGCGGGTCTGGAAAGCCGCAGCACCGCGGCGCTGAGCGCCCGGCTGGCGCGTGATCCAGAATCCCGGGCCTACCTGGTGTATCGTGCGGGAGCCGCCCTGATCAGTGGGTCCTGGGTCGAACGCAACGCGGGCGTGAAACTGGCCGCCGATCTGCGTGACCAGTCGCTGGTGCCCATCCTGCTGAGGTTGCTGGGCCAGGGGCGCACGCGCTGGAGCCCGCGGGCCCTTTTCGGGGAACACTATGCGCAGAACGGTTTCATCCGGCGCAACGCGGCCGCCGCTCTGGGCCAGATCGGACACGCCGACAACCAGGTGATTTCCACCCTTGTGGGCCTGCTGGATGACAGCTACTGGGAAGTCCGCGTGGAGGCCCTGGGGGCCTTGCGGAACCTGCTGGACACGGGCAGCGCGAGTGCCGAGCTGCTTGCCTGGGCCCATCGCCGTGCGCGCCGCGGCAATTTTGAAGAGCAGATCGTGGCGGCCCGCTTTCTTGAGAAACACGAGCGGCCCGAGAACTGGAAGAGCTGGGTCTTGCCTCTGCTGTCCTGTTCCAACAGCCGGGTGCGCGAGCAAGCCATCACCGTGCTCCATGATCTGGTGAGCAGTGGGCGCCTGGACGGCCACAAGGACGTGGATCCCCTGCTGGACCGGATCATGCTGACCTCCACCCGATTCGATCCGGTCTTCCCGCTGAAACAGCGCATGAAGGACCTGAGTCGCAGCATCCGGGAGACAGGCTCATGCTGAAATGGCTGGCCGCCATCCTGCGCGCCGAATGGGGCGGACCGGGGTGGTTGCGACTCTTCGACTACCTTTCGGTGCGCACCATGCTGGCCGCGCTGACCACCTTCGTGATCAGCCTGATCATCGGGCGCCTGATGATCCGCTGGCTGCACGACCGCGGCTATCGTGACGTCGTGGAAGACTACGGCGTGATCGACGTGGGCAACAAGCGTGGCACGCCCACCATGGGCGGGCTGATCATCATCCTGGCCGTGCTGGCGGGGTACCTGCTCTGGTTCGATGTCCACAGCAAGCTGGCCTGGGCCGGCTTGGCCTCGCTGCTCTGGTTCGGGCTGCTGGGGCTGGTGGATGACCTCTACAAGATCCGCGGTGGCAGTGGCAAGGCCGGTCTCAGCCAGGGCGTGAAGCTCTTCCTGCAGACAGCGTTCGCCGGACTCTTTGTCTGGTGGATGCTCTCGCCCCTGTCACCGGTTCCGCCCGAACTGCGCACCCAGCTCTACATTCCCTTCATGAAAGCGCCCCTGCTGGATCTGGGCCTGTACTTCATTCCCTTCGCCATCTTCACCATCCTTGCCGTATCCAACAGTGTGAATTTCGCCGACGGCATGGACGGGCTGGCCACGGTGCCGGTGGCCATTGTCTACATGGTCTATGCGGTGGTGGCCTACGTGATCGGCAACGAGATCTACAGCGCCTATCTCAACTTCGACTATGTGGCTGGCGCGGGGGAATTCGCGGTGCTGGCCGGTGCGATCATCGGGGCCTGTCTGGGCTTTCTCTGGTACAATTTCTTTCCGGCGCAGGTCTTCATGGGTGACACGGGCAGCATGGCCCTGGGCGGGCTGGTGGCCGTGATGGCCCTGCTGCTCAAGCAGGAGCTGCTCTTTCTGATCGCCGGTGGCGTGTTCGTGGTCGAAGGCGCCAGCGTGTTGATCCAGGAGAAGATCGGCATCCGCTGGCTGGGCCGGCGCATTTTCTACCGAGCCCCGATCCATCATGCCTTCCAGCATCGCGGGGTGGCCGAGACCAAGGTCGTGATCCGTTTCTGGATCGTGGCGATGCTGCTGGGATTCATCGCCCTGTTGTCCCTCAAGTTCCGCTAGACCCTCAACCCGATTCGTGGATGGAGTGACCCGTGCCCCGCACCGATGACAGCCTGAGTGGCGTGTTGCTCTGCGCCGGACTGGGAAGTCGCCTGCGGCCACTGACCTTTCAACGGCCCAAGGCGCTGGTGCCCCTGCACGGCATCGCGCTGGCCGAGTTCGGGCTGCGACTGCTGCTGGAAGCGGGCTGCCGCCGGATCGCGCTCAATGCCTGTCATCTGGCCGGGCAGCTCGAGGACTGGACGGCAGCGCTGCCAGCGCGCTTTCCCGGTGTGACATTCTCCTGCCATCGGGAAACCGAGCTGCTGGGAACGGGCGGAGGACTGCGGGCGATGCTGGAACAGCTGCCTCCGGGGCCTGTGCTGGTGCACAACGGTGATGTGATCCATGACTGTCCGTTGAAACGCCTCTGCAATGCCGACCCCAACCGTGCCCGCCTGCTGGTGCAACAGGCGCCGTGTGTGGTGGAGGTCGATCAGGGCAGAGTGCTGGGCTTTCGTGATCCCCTGCGTTCGACCCACGGTTTCGCGGGAGTGCACTGGATGGGGCAGGCCTTTCGCGCCCGATTGCTTGACTGCCGGCAGGCCGACCTGATCGAGAGCTGGCAGGAGATGCAGCTCGAAGGCTGGGTGATTCAGGCCGAGCATCACACGGGGCTCTGGGAGGATCTGGGCCGCGTGGGCGATTACCTGCCCCTTCACATGCGGCTGGGCGCCTCGGAGGACTACCACGCTCTCTGCCGACGTCTGGAGCTGAAGCCCGATTGGGACGATACACTCGAAGTCAGTGCCTCGGCGCTCGAAAGTCACCCGGACTGGCGCACCACGGTGCTCTGGCCGGGCGCACGCTGGACCGGAGCGTCGCTGGAATCGATCATCACCTGCCAAACGCCGGGCTCCGGCACTCTCAAGGGAGAAATCGTGCTGTGAAGCGGCTGTTCAAACTTCTGATTCTTCTTTCGCCGCTGCTGGCGCTGGGCTGGTGGATTCATCCCTGGCTGAGCAGCGGCCGGGCGGAGGGCAATACCGAATTGTCCATCGTCTCGTGGAACCTGATGGCCCTTGCCGAGTACGGGCGTGAAGGCGGTGATGGCCTGCTGCAGCTCGCCCCCCTGGATCCCGACGTGGTCTGCCTGCAGGAGATTCCCTTCAAACGGGCCACCATGCAGGAGACCCAGTTGATGGTGGGGGGCCTGGAGTACTGGGAGTATTTCCCTTACGAGGGCCAGAACAGCAGCGGACTGGCAATCTTTTCGCGCTGGCCGATCCGCAGGAGCTGGCGCCAGCTGTTGCCACCCGAAGAAGAAAGCCGCGTGATCTGCATGTGCGAGCTGGACGTGGAAGGACGGTCCTTCTACGTGGCCACCGTGCACTTTCCCAATTCGGACATCCATGACCTGGGCGTTCGCAAGACCATGCGCAATGAACTGCTGGGAACCAGCATGCGCACGATCCAGGCCGAGGCGGTCGTGAATTGGCTGGAACCCTGGCATCAGCTTCCATTGGCCCTTGTGGGTGATTTCAATACGTTCCCGTTCTCTTCTGCCTGGCGGCGGCTCATCAGGGATTACCACGATGCCTTCCCGCTGAACAGCGTCTTCACGGGGACTTTCCAGGCCAACTATGACATAGAGGTGAAGCTGGACCATGTCTTTCTCTCCGACAAAGTCACCGCCCTGGAAACCCGGATTCCCCGCATTGCGGGCTCCGATCACTTCCCCGTCTTCGCCCGCATCCAATTCTGACGCTGCCATCCGGGGAAGTCAGCGGCGTGTGCCGGACACGTCTGCCGGATTCCTTTCCATTTGTCTGCTGGCATTCCTCCTCCTGTTCGCAACGGAACTGCAGGCCCGGGAACTCACGATCCTGCGCTCCGACGCCAACGGCCTGCTGTTCGACTTGCAACCCGAATGGGACCAGCAGCCACGAGAAGGCGAGACGGGCTGGAGCCTGCGTGCCTCGTCCAGCCAGGACCCGCTCAGTCTGGTGGAATCCTTCCGTCTGGCCCTGCCACCAGGAGCTTCCGCCAGGGCCACGATTCTGGACAGCCGCTACCGCAGCTTGCCGGGCGATCTGGTTCCCGAACTTCAGTCCGCGAATGCCTCACAACCCCTGAAGGCACGCGAGGAAAGCTGGCGCGATCTCAACACGCTGGTGCTTGAACTGGAGCTGACGGACGGTCCGCGCCGGATTCTCGAATCGGCCAGGATCCAGGTGAGCTGGAGCGGTGGTGGCCGTGTGGGCGGCAGTTCGCTCTGCAGCCCGCTGGAACTGCGCCAGTGCCTGCTCAATCCTGCCCAGGCCAGTGGCTGGGCCACGCTGCCGGCAGCCCGGCGGATCACGCAGCCGGCGTCCTGGGAAGGCACTCGCTGGGTGCGGGTGCCCATTTCCGAGGAAGGGCTCTACAAGCTGACCCCCCAGGACCTGAGCGCCCTGGGACTGAATCCTGCCAGTTTCGATCCCGAGGCGATCAAGGTCTACGGTCACGACGGCCAGATGATTCCCGATGATCCATCCAGTCCGCTCAACGATCGCTCGCGCCTCCTGGAACTGCCCGTGATCCGCGAACACGATGGCAACGGGGCCTTCGACGGCAACGACCGGCTGCTGTTTCACGCCAGGGGGCTCTTCGGCCTGGCGCGCAACGGCGAAGGGCTGATCCGTCACACGCAGCACTACTATGACGACCGCAACCAGGTCTGGCTGCTGCTCGACGGAGTCACCGCCGGTCGCAGCATGGCCCCGATCGCAAGCACAGGTGGCACGCCCGTTCAATCAGTGGTCTGGCGCACCTTCATTGACGACAACATCAACAACGCACGCAACAGCTCGCGTGACTGGTTCGGGGTCGAATTCGTCAACCGCAACACGCAAAGCTGGAGCTGGCCGGTTCCGCTGGGGGCGGGCAATCGCTCGGTGGCACTGGAGTACAGATTCAGCTACTCCACCAACCCCAGCAACACGCGCGACAGCCTGCATTTCGAGCTGAACGGGCTGCCCGTGGGTGGGCGCGGAGTGCGTCCCAGTTCGTCGGGCACTCTCGATGCGGATCTGGCCCTCTCGGGCAATGCACTGTCCTTCAGCATCACACAGTTGGCATCCACGGGCATTCCCGTACTGCTGGACTACATCGAACTGGCCGTCGAGTCCCAGCCGGCGTTCGTGGACGGCGTCTGCCATTTCGAATCACCCCTGGCGCCCGGCCCATGGTCCACCACGATCGGCAGTTTTCCGGCGGGCGGATACCTGCTGGACGTGACTTTCGTCGACAGCACGCGAGTCAGTCGCGGCGCGACTTTCAGCGATCGGGTGCCCGAGAATCCGGCTGTACCCGGAAGCGGACTTCAGCGCCTGTACTACGGAGTGGCGGAGGCTGGAATCCGCTCCATCACGGGAGCCCAGCTCGATTCCCAACCGGATCTCCTGTTGGCGGCCAACACCACCGAACTGGTGGTGATCAGTCCCGAGAGTCTGGTCGATGCGGTCCAGCCCCTGGTGGATCACCGCAATGCCCGCGGAGACGTGCGGGCGCGTCTGGTCACGCTGGAAGATGTCTACCGCCAGTTCAACGCGGGTGTGGCGGACCCCGGAGCCGTGCGCAATTTCCTGCGGGCCGAGTACCAGAGTGGGCTGCCGTCCCCGGTTCTCAAGTATGCCCTGCTGGTGGGAAATGGGCACTACGATCCTGTGGGACGCATCCAGGGCGCCTGGCCGGATCTCTTTCCGGTCTGGTACCAGTCCGGCAAGATGATCGACGAGTATTACGGCTGGCTGCTGAACGACAACAGCATGGACATCGCCATCGGGCGCCTGTCCGCATGGAGTTCCGCCGAGGTGAGCAGTTATGTGGACAAGCTGATTCGTTACGAGAGTGGCCAGGATGATGGCGCCTGGCGCAACCGGATGATCTTCGTGGGCGACGACGAGCACGGCGAGAACGGCATCGTGCGCAGCTGGGAGAGCGACCACACCCAGCACAGCGAGTACCTGATCTCGGCCATCGTGCCCCCGTCCTTCGAGGTCGAGCGGATCTACGAGATCGAGTATCCTACCGTCTACAATCCCGAAATCCGGGTGAACGAGAAACCTCTGGCCGAGAAGCGTCTGCTGGATGGCATGCGCGAGGGGGCCAGCCTGATCAACTACATCGGGCACGGCAACAACACGACCTGGACTCATGAGTACCTGTTCAATTCCAGCAAGCACTTCAACCTGCTGCCCGGCAACAACCGGCCCGCGATCTACATCGCGGCCACCTGCTCCTGGGCCGAGATCGACCTGCCCATTGGCCTGGCCCTGCCCCAGCAGCTGCTGACCATGCCCCGTGGCGGCGCGATGGGCGTGATGGCCGCCACGCGCAACACCACCAGTGGCGGCAACGACCGCTTCGCGCGCAATCTCTATCCGGCGCTGTTCGCGGCCTGGAGTGATTCGCTGACCGAACGCATCACGGTGGCCGAAGCGATGCGCATCGCCAAGAATGCCAGCGTGTCTTCCAACGACGAGCTGTACCTGTATCTGGGCGACCCCAGCCAGATGCCCGGTTTTCCCGAGGGGGGCGGGCGGCTCACGGCCGTACGTCGACCCGACGGCAGTGTGACCGATACACTGCGGACTCTGGAGCTGGCCACCCTGGAAGCCCTGGCGGGGCCATTCAGTGTCACCAGCGCCGCGGCTCCGCAGGAGGGTGAGGCCCTGGTGGTGGTCCGCGAGGCTCCGGTTCCCAGGCGCTATTACTACGACCTGCCCAGCTCGGGGACCGCAACGGTTCCCGACTCGCTGGACTACGAGAAACCCGGCGCCTTGCTGTTCGCGGGCAAGGTGCGATACACGGCCGGCCGCCCGCTGGCCCGGTTCATCATGCCGGCGGACTTTTCCGGACGCACGGCTCCGGGGCAGGTACGCATGTATTACACGGGCGAGGATGCGTCCGGCCAGCCCGCCGACGGGCTGATCTTCGACGAGAGCATTCACTTCGCGCTCAACCCGGACCCGCCCGTGGATGAACAGGCTCCCACGTTGCGCCTGTCCTTCAATGGGCCCCAGTGGCGCGAGAATGATCTGCTGGCACCCAATTCGAGTGTCTACATCGTGCTGGCCGACTCCAATGGAATCAATCTGACCGGCGAGATCGGCCATCGCATCGAGCTGGAGATCGACGGCGGTACCCCGGTGGACCTGACTCCGGCATTCGTCTACGACAACGGCAGCTGGACCGAGGGTACCGTGCAGCAGGAACTGCCGCAGCTGGAAGCGGGTTTGCACCACGCGCGCGTGCGCGCCTTTGACAACTTCAACAATCCGGGCTATGCCGAAGCCGATTTCCGTGTGGTGAATACCGGGAGCCTGTCCCTCGTGGATCTGGTGAACTATCCCAATCCGGTGGGAAGCAGCACGCGATTCACCTTCAGGCTCAATGGGCTGGCCATTGACCCGCCCGCCGACGTGGAGTTGCGAGTCTTCACCACGCGCGGGCGACGGGTCTTCGGCGACCGACTGGCCCTGGCGGGAAATGAAAGCCTGTACTACAGCGAGGACTGGCGCCCCCGGGATGATCGGGGCGATCCGCTGGCACGCGGAGTCTATCTCTATCAGCTGAGGCTGAAAGTGCCCGCCACGTCCTGGAGCCGCGTGGATGAGCTTGGCAACCTGGTGAGCGAAAGCGTGAATGGCGGCACCGTGACCGCCAACGGCAGCCTGATCGTCGACTGAGATCGCCGGTGGATCCGCCAGAGCGTTTCAGCAGGGGCGGATCACGCGATCGGCCTCGGTCATGACCTTGACCGTACCGTCCATGCTGCCCACCTCGCCCACCAGCAGCTGTTCCCGCTTGCCGAAATGGTCCAGACAGGTTCCGCAGCTGGCAATGCGCGCGCCGGCCTGCTCCAGACGGGCCAGCAGCTCGGCACCACGGCCGGCTTCCGTACTCAGCCGGATCCCCGAATTGACACAACCCACCAGATCCACGGGAGTTCTCGATTCCAGCAGCTTCTCCAGGAACGCCAGCAGGAGGCGGCGTCCCAGTTCGTCGTCACCCGTTCCCATGCGGTCGGAGTTGAGATACAGAAATGTCATGGTGTTTCCTTTCGTTGACTCATCCCGGGAGTCGCGCCCCGGTTCGAGGGAAGATCGAGCTCGGTCAGGTCGCGGTGTCAGCCGGGTTCAGTTGTTTGAGTCCAGCAGTTCCTGGAGGCGACGACGGGTGTCACGCACGCGGGATTTCTGGGCCTGGTCCACGAGAATCCCCAGCCCCGTGCGGGCCAGGTCGAGGGCTCGTGCGTGATCCCCCCTGGCTTCGGCGATGCGGGCCAGCTTCTCGTGGCAGATCACCCGATTGACTCCGCTGTTCTGGGTGGGCGACTCCAGCTGGGCCAGGATCGTGCGCCAGACTTCCTCGGCACGGGACCACTGCTGCAACTGGATCAGCGCGTCGCCCAGGGGAAACAGGAACAGCCGACTTCCCGGATAGTGTGCCAGTCCTTCCTCGCAGATCTCGAGGGCTTGCTGTGGCTGCTTGTCTTCCAGGTACATCCAGCTGAGATTGGACGCCGCCACCCAGGAGTGATACTCGCCGCTGCGGCGGGCGCTTTCGACCAGTCGAATGCCTTCCCGACGCTCGTCCTCGATGAAGGGCATCCACTGGAAAGCGCGCATCTTCACGCTCTTCCAGAAGAGGTAGTTGCCCAGTCCCAGTCGCACATCGGGGAAATCGGGCCACAGTTCCTGGACCCGCTCGAAGGACCGCACGGCCCCAAGACCGAGGGAGACCGCCTTGAGCCACTCTTCGCGGCGTGAGGCATGATAGGCGCGGTAACTGGTGATGCTGGCCAGGCAGAATGCCACGTCGGGCGTGTCGTGTGACACCGGCTCCAGCTGCAGGGCGCGAGTCTCGGCACTGTCCAGATCGGCCAGGAACGCGGCTTCGTGGCGAAAACTTTCTTCGTCGGTCATCCGGATCGACTGGATGGCCGCCCGGAAGAACCAACCTTCGGGCCGATCCGGTTCGGCGCGGATCAGGCTGTCCATCAGCAATATGGCCCCGGAGTAGTCCTCGCGGATGGTGCTGTCGATGGCGCGGTTGATCACGGCCGTGCGCCCGGGATTCAACAGGCCGGCCGTGGCGGTCGTGCCGGCCAGCAGGCAGCAGATGCAGGTCAGAAGGAAGTTCAGGCGTCGTCCCCATCGTCGGTGCCGGTGGTGCCGAAGATGCGATCGCCCGCATCGCCCAGCCCGGGGAGGATATAGCCCACCGAGTTCAGTTCGCGGTCCAGGGCCGCGCCATAGATCGGCACGTCGGGATGTGCCTGCTCCACGTGCTTGACGCCTTCGGGAGCGGCCAGCACGCAGACCAGCCGGATCGTGGCGGGCCTGCGTTCCTTGAGGAAGTGCAGCGCGGCCACGGCCGTGCCGCCGGTGGCCAGCATGGGATCCAGCACGATCAGGTCACGGTTCTGCAGATCCCGGGGCAGTTTCTTGTAGTAGACCACGGGCTCCAGAGTCTGCTCGTCGCGGTACAGCCCCAGGTGGGCGACCATGGCATCGGGCAGCAGGGCCTTGAACCCCTGCACCATCCCCAGACCGGCCCGCAGGATGGGGACCAGCACCAATGGGCGGCTCAGGCAGTTTCCCTGGGTGGTTTCCAGCGGAGTTTCCAGCGAGACCGGGTGGCTGGGCAGATCCCGGCTGACCTCGTAGACCATCAGCGACGAGATGCGGTCGATCATCTTGGCGAAGGTCTCGCTGTCGGTCGTTCGATTGCGCGCCTGGGCCAGATTGTGCTGGATGACCGGGTGGTTGAGCAGGATAATTGGCACGTTGGCTCCGGCGATGGGTGTGTGACGCGAAAATGTAGGGGTGCCCTGCAGGGTTTCCAAGATTCTTGAGTGCAAGTTCACGACCCGGGTTCCGGGCACACCCATGTGTCGAAGCGCGTGAATTGTGTGTGAAATTCAGACAAAAATGGCAGAAGCATCTTTCAATCATTGAAAGTGGCCATTGCCTTGGCCGATAGGTGCCGACAGGTGGAGCATGGAGAGTGCTGCCAGTGGAAGCCAACAGACCGGGACCCATGATCGATAGTCTCAAACTCCTGCGGGAAGATGGCAACCAGACCATCTGTGGTGCAGAATTCAAGCTTGGCGATTCCCCTTCCGGCAGCCGATTCGGAGTGGAGGAGCTGTTGCTGCGTTTTGCCAGTGTCAGCTTGCTGGATCTGAAGGAAGGTGAATTCGCGGGGCGAGTCCGCCAGCAGTTCGAGAGTTACCGGGTGCTGACCGACGCACCGGCCGAGGCGGAAACCGGTCTGCTGCTTGCCGCCGCGATTTCCGTGCTGGCAGGACTGCTGGGACGCGGCGAGAGCAATCTGGACGTCTCCGTGGATTCCGCTGCCCTGATCCGGGTGCGCTTCGATGCCGCCGAAGACAAACTGCATGCCTTCGCCACCCTGTGTCCCCTGGCCATGCTGGATGTGGTTCACCGCGAAGGACGCATCGATGCCCGGCTGCTGAAGGTGCTGGAACTGGCGGCGATCTACTTCGCCGGGGATTATCCGCTGGATTCGCGCCAGGATGAGCTGCTGGACACCTTTGCTGCGCGCTATTCGTCGGAAGTGGTGAACACCTTCATCAATTTCCTCTATCCCAACAGCGAGCATGTGCAGAACTCCTTCTGCAAGCTGCTGGTCCTGGAAGACAACCGCGATCTGGCCGAGATCTTCAGCGACATGCTGGCCAGCTATGGGTACGTGGTCTATCTGGCCTTTGATGGATTGCAGGGCCTGGACCACGTGGAGCGCGAGCAGTTTGACCTGATCATTTCCGACATCCAGATGCCCAATCTGGACGGACTGAGTTTCCTGGGTGTGCTGCGCAACCTGCGGCCGGAGATTCCCGTGATCATCACCACGGGCTATACCGGCATCTGGGAAGCCCGCGAGATCCTGGATCTGGGAGCGGTCGCCTTTCTGCCCAAGCCCTTCTCGATGCACGATCTGGTCAGTTCGGTGGAGCAGGCCCTTGCTCGTCAGGCCTGCTGAGCTCAGGTCAGCCGTGAATCGCTCCATCTGAGCAGCCTCGGGACATCCTTTCCGATTTTTTGCGGCGAAAATGAGATTTTGCACGAGCTTTCTGCAATTCTTGACTCAAATCAAGGAAAGCCCAGCCCTGACGGCTATATTCAGGCCGAATTCACTGAGTCACCCAAGGCAGTGTGAGTTCGACGCCGGGTGCGGATCCCCATGGTCCGAATCAGGCAAGCCCCCCTTTTAGCTGTGTGTTTGCATGCGGCCCGCTCTACCCCAGACCGGGCCCATGCTTTTTTGTGGAAGTGCGCATGTCATCCAGCCCCGGGCCACGCATCAAGCGCGAACTGAAGACCATCGAGGCCATGTGCCGCCTGTATTGTCGGTACCATCATGGCACGCCCGATCTGTGCGATGCCTGCCGTGAGAAGCTGGATTACAGCCTCAAGCGCACCGAGCATTGCCCTTTCGGCGAGGACAAGGGGACCTGCCGCAACTGCACGATCCACTGTTATCGTTCACCCTGGAAAGACGAACTGCGGACGATGATGGCCTGGGCCGGTCCACGCATGATGCTGCACCATCCCTGGCTGGCACTGATGCACAGCCTGGATGGACTGAAGCGCAGCATGAAGCGTCCGGAGAGGCCTGAACGCGCCTGATTCGCAGGCATCCTTGATTGACAAGCCGATTAGTACCTTGCCCGCCGAACTGGCTGTTTCGCTTGCCAGCCACCCATGTCGCCACCTGGAGTCCGAGATGTTCCGTTGGGTATCCCTGCCCCTGCTGCTCGCTTGCCTGTCCTGCCAACCGGGCGAACCGGACTATCAGGTGATGAGTCCGGATGAGATTGCCCATTTCAAGGAACAGGGCGCCCTGCGATCGGGTGAAGTGATGAGTGCGCTGATGTCACAGCTGAATCAGGCACTGACGGCCAAAGGGCCCGCGGGAGCGCTCGATTTCTGTTCCACGCGCGCACTCAGGATGACCGACTCCCTGGCCCACAGGGACCCCGCCGTGGACATCAAACGGGTCTCCCGCAAGACACGCAATCCCTTGAATTCACCGGATCGTGCCGAACAGCGCGCGCTTGAAATCATGCACTCCCATGCGGATGTGGGGGGCGATGTGCCCTCCGAGCTGATGCAGAAGTACCGGCGTGGCCAACGGACCATCGTGCGTTACTACCGCCCCATCCGCATGGGCGCGACCTGCCTGGCCTGCCATGGAAATCCCGCGGACTTTTCACCCGACCTCAGCCAGGCACTCGAGAAGATCTATCCCTCGGACCAGGCGGTGGGCTACGGCCTTGGCGAGCTGCGGGGCCTGCTGCGGGTGGAATTCTCGCTGGAAAACTGACACGGATCACACAGCCCTTGTTCCAACCCGCGGAGCAAGGACCCATACGCACGCGGGGACCATATAGAAAGTGAGCATGATGCGTACCACAGGAAAGTTTCTGATTCTGCTGGCGCTGCTTGGAATCGCCGTTGGATGCGGCAGCACAGGAGGAAAGGGAGTGGCGAACGAGAAGAACGAAGTCGTCACCTTCGAAGAGAAGGTCAGCTATGCATTCGGCCGGGACATGGGCGCCTGGTTGGCCAACCAGAAAGTCGAACTGGACATCGATGCGTTCGTGCAGGGCGTTCGTGATACCCTGTTCGCCAGCGGAAAATCCTTGATGACACAGGATTCGATCCAGGCCGTCATGGGCGAGTTCCGTCGCCAGAGTCAGGCCCGCATGCAGGCCGAGACCGAGTCGATTGCCGAGAAGAACCGCGCCGCGGGCGAGGCCTTCCTCAAGGAGAACGGCACCAAGGAGGGTGTGGTCACCACCGAATCCGGTCTGCAGTACCAGGTGATCACCATGGGCGACGGCCCCAAGCCCGAGGCCACCGATCAGGTGAAGGTGCACTACGCCGGTACTCTGCTGGATGGTACCCAGTTCGACAGTTCATACGACCGTGGCCAGCCTGCCAGCTTCGGGTTGAATGGCGTGATCCGCGGCTGGACCGAAGGCGTGCAGCTGATGCCCGTCGGCAGCAAGTTCAAGTTCTGGATCCCCGGTGATCTCGCCTACGGCAAGCGTGGCAGCCCCGGCAAGATCGGTCCCGATGAGGTGCTGGTGTTCGAGGTCGAGCTGCTCGAGATTCTCAAGTAGTTCCGGCGGATTGAATTCAAGGGCCCTGAACGTGTTCACGTTCAGGGCCTTTCTCCGTTCGGCTGGTTCGACTCAGAAGGGATCACTTGCCGCTCTGGATCACGAGGATCTCGTCCAGCGGCTTGCGCTGGATGTCGGGCACGCGGCAGGTCTCGCTGGGCCAACCCACGGGGATCAGCAGGAATGGGCGCTCGTTGGCCGGGCGCGCGAGGATTCTGGCGAGGAACTGCATCGGGCTGGGCGTATGTGTCAACGTACTCAGGCCCATCACACGGAAAGCGGTCAGCAGCATGCCGACGGCAAGTCCCACCGACTCCTGGACGTAGTAGTTGGGTCGTCCATCGGGACGGGTGTTCTGCTTGAACACGACGATCAGCCAGGGGGCCTCTTCCAGCATGGGCTTGTGCCAGTCGGTGCCCAGGTGGTTCAGATCTTCCTTCCAGACATCGCTCATGCGTGATGCATAGTTCAGACGTTCTTCTTCCTCGGCACCCAGTCGGATCTCGCGTTTCAGAGCGGGATCGGAAACGGCGACGAATGTCCAGGGCTGCAGATTGGCCCCGCTGGGCGCGGTGCCCGCACAGCGGACGGCCGTCTCGATCAGTTCCTGGGGAACCGCTTCCGGAGAGAAGCTGCGTACGCTGCGACGCCCCGCCAGGAGTGCATGGAGCGCGTGTCCACGTTCCCGTGAGTCCTCAAGCGTCTGTCGATCGGGCTTGTACTCGATTGTCCTGATGTGCGACATCGCAGGGTCCTCCATGCGGACGCATTCGGCGCCCGATGAAAAACGGGGCGTGGTTGCAGACAACCACGCCCCGTGTGTTGCAGATGGCGTTGAAACTAGTAGACCGAGAGATACTGTTCCAGTTCCCACTCGCTGACGCTTGTGCGGTAGCTGTCCCATTCGGCGGTCTTGGCTTCCACGTACTGGCGGAAAAGGTGCTCGCCGAAGGCCTGCTTCATCAGCTTGCTGCGGCGGAACTCGCCGATCGCCTCGCCCAGGCTGCCCGGCATGGAAACCAGGCGACTGCGGCGGCTGGGGCTCAGGTGGAACAGATCCTCCTCCTGGGCGCGCGGGGCTTCCAGTTTGCGCTCGATACCGTCGAGGCCCGAGGCCAGCATGGCGGCGAAGCACAGATAGGGGTTGGAGCTGGGATCGGGACAACGCAGCTCGATGCGACTGGCGGTGGCGATGCGGGTCTTGCTGATGCGCGGGATGCGGATCAGGGCGCTGCGGTTGCTGCTGGCCCAGCTGATGTACACGGGCGCTTCGTAACCGGGAACCAGACGCTTGTAGCTGTTGACCAGCGGGGCGATCACTGCGGACATTTCCTTGGCGTGCTCGAGCTGGCCGGCGATGAAGTGCTTGGCCACCTTGCTCATGCCATGGGGGTCCGACGTGTCACCGAAGACGTTCTTGCCGTCCTTCCAGAGGCTCTGGTGCACATGCATGCCGTTGCCGTTCTCGCCCGCGATGGGCTTGGGCATGAAGCTGCAGAACAGACCATGCTCCTGGGCCACTGCCTTGAAGGTGGTCTTGAGGGTCATGGCGTTGTCGGCGGTCTGCAGGGCAGGACCGTACTTGAAGTCGATTTCATGCTGGCCAATGGCCACTTCGTGATGCAGGGCTTCCACGGTGATGCCGAAGGCCTGCAGCGCATGCACCATGCGGCGACGCACATCGTGGGCCATGTCGGTGCTCATGTCGAAGTAGCGCGCGTTGTCATGGGGACGCAGGGGACGGAGGCTGCCGTCGGCATTGGGCTTGAACAGGAAGAACTCCAGCTCGGGGGCCGTGATGTACTCGTAGCCCATGGCCTTTGCCCGCTCGAGCTGACGCTTGAGTACACCGCGAGGATCGCCCTCGAAGGGTTCGCCATTGGGCAGGCAGACATCGCAGATGCAGCGGGCCGTGGGAATCTCCACGTCCCAGGGAATCCGGGCGAAGGTGGCCAGGTCCGGGTGCAGCAGCATGTCGCTTTCGGCGATGCGCGTGAATCCCTGGATGGACGAACCATCGAACCACATGCCATGGTCCACCACATCCCAGAACATGGCGATGGGCAGACCCACGCTTTTCAGCATGCCGTGGATGTCCGTGAACTGCAGGTTCACGAACTCAATCTTCTGTTCCGCAACGGTCTTGCGGATCGCATCAATCGTGGCCTTGTCATGAGCCATTTGGAACTCCTGGGTTTGATCCGTGGATCTGAGCTTCAAAGGAAACGTGAAAAAATCTTTTCGACTCGCTTGAACACGGTTTCAAATCACTTGAAAACCGTTTCAATGTCGATGAGTGTCAAGTATCGCTCGAAAAAACCGCATTCTCAACAGAAATCTTGGAGTGAAACCGGTTCGCTCAATTCTTCGATGGACCCGGTCAAGGCCGAGACAACGCTCAATCGGAGAGTTCGGACCGGACATTGAGGTATGTCGGGGGCCCCCGCCAAGGAATTCGAGGGCATGTCGTTCCGATATGGCGAGGAAGGGAGTTAGGAACCGGGAACTTTTTGGGCCCGCGTTCGTTTGGGTTTCAACTGCAGGGTCCGAACTCTAACTTCCGACCTGACTCCACACACACGTCATAAAGAGGGATCGCGACATGAAGAACTCACTCCGTATTGGAATGGCCATCGCGCTGGCCTGTGGCCTCGCCCTGACCACGTCTGTCTTTGCCGGAGATGGCTGCGGCACGACCTGCGGTACGAAGGCCAAGAACACCAACATGAAGGCTTCGGCCTGCGCCACGACAACCCAGACTGCCATGAACGCGGCGGCCGTCACCACGGCTCAGGCAGTTCCCGCCGCCACGGTGGTGGGCACCAAGTCCTGCATGGTTGACGGGAAGTCCGTCGAATGCACCGTGATGAGTGATGGCACCTGCCTGGTCGATGGCCAGACGATCGCCTGCCCCGCTGCGGCCGCCATGAACGCCTCCGGCCAGGGCGCCTGCAGTGCCCATGCCATGACCACCGCCTCCGGATCCTGCAGCGCCACCGGCGTTGAGAAGGCCTCCATGGGTGCATGCAGCGCCACGGGTGTCGTGCAGACCGCTGGGATGGGTGCTTGCAGCTCCAATGGTGTTGTGCAGACCGCCGACAAGGGTTCCTGCAGCATGGAGGCCCAGAAGGCCGCCGCCCCCGGTGCCTGCTGCCAGAAGGATGCCCAGAAAGCTGACGTGAAGAAGGAAGCCTCCAAGAAGGCCAAGGTGATCACCGCTTCCGTCAAGTAGAATTTTCAAGTCATTGTGGCTTGTGGGCCCGCTGTCGAGCACAGCGGGCCCATTGCTTTTTGCAAGGGAGAAATCCTTGATCCCGGTCAAGCTTTCCCGGGGAAGCGCATTGACAATCGGATGACACCTTTGCTAACTTGGCCGGTTGTTTAAACTTTAACCGGCAAAAAATCGCTCAGGATCCGTCGCGCGCGCTCCCGGATTCGGCACTCATTCCCTGGAAGGCCCTGGATGAAGTTTCTTGACCGGCTCCTGCGGGTCGGGCTGCCGCTGACAGTGATTGCCGTGGTTCTGACTCTCATCACGGTAGGCTGGATGACGGAACCCGACCGTTACGTGATGGGCTATGCCCCGACCCAGCCACTGCCCTTTTCTCACAAGATCCACGCAGGCACCAACAATATTCCCTGCGAATATTGTCATACGTCCGCCCGGACTTCGCGCCATGCGGGCATTCCTTCCGTGGATGCCTGTTTCAAGTGCCACAACGTCACGCGCCTGGACAGCCCCTTCATCCAGCAGCTGACCGAGTACCGCGATTCGGGCAAGCCGCTGGAGTGGAAACGCATTCACAGTCTGCCCGATCATGTGTTCTTCGACCATCGCCCGCATCTGGCCAAGGGGATCGCCTGCCAGGAGTGCCACGGGGCCGTGGAAGAAATGGACACCGTCAGCCAGGTCCTCAAGATGCGCATGGGCGCCTGTCTCGAGTGCCATCGCGGGCAACGTGAGTACACGACCATGGAACCGCCCTATCCGACGGCGCCGGTCAGCTGCGGCACCTGTCACCGTTAATCCTGCAAGGAATCCGATCCATGAGTGCTACCGATCGTAGGCAGGCGCTGGGACGGCTGGGAGCCGTACTCGCGGGCCTGTTCGCCCTTGGGCCGCTGGGCCTGCTGAGAAGCGGTGCTCCGCGTTCCTCGGCCGGGCAAGAAACAACGGGCTCCGGCAACGGGACGGGGGATCGCCCGCAACTGTCCCTTCAGGTTCGCCCGGCGGAAAAGGCGGTGAAGCGCAATGTCTGAACAGCACACCGATTCCCGGGGCCAGTGGCTCTCGATCGAAGAGTATCACGCCGCCAGCACGGGTCGCCGTACCCCGGAGTTCAGCCCCGCGGCCGAAGAGCCCATGAGTGCCGAGCAGCTGCCGGCGGGCCTTTCCCGGCGACGGTTCATGACCTTGCTGGGCGCCAGCGCGGCGCTTGCTGCCACCGGTTGCAGCCGTCAGATCGACCGCGGCAAGATCGTGGCCTACACCCAGCGCCCCGAAGAAGTCACGCCCGGCGTGGCGAATTATTACGCCAGTGCCTGCGGCGAAGGCTCCCAGGTCTACAGCGTGCTGGTCAAGACGCGTGAAGGTCGTCCCATTCATATCGAAGGGAACGACGAGCACCCGGACTTCGCGGGCCGCACATCCCTGCGCACCATTTCCGAAATCCTGAATCTCTACGATCCCGATCGCCTGCGGACACCGCGCCTCGACGGCAAGGACGTGGACCCGGCCGCCGCAGCCTCCGCACTTCAGGCGGCCATGGGCGGGAAGGTGCTGCTGCTGACGGGTGCCGGTGATTCACCAACGCGTCAGGCTCTGGTCAAGGCGCTGGCTGAGCGGGTTCCCGGTCTGGAGCACAGAACCTGGGAAGCGCTGGACAACAGCACGAATGTCCCCGGCAGCATGGAGCTCTACGGCCAGTCTGCCAGAATCGTATACGAGATCGACAAGGCCGATGCCCTGCTTACCCTCGATGCGGACATTCTGGGCACCGCCGGCAATGCCACCGTCCAGTCGCGCCAGCGTGCGCTGAATCGACGTGTGAACCAGCGTACCGACACCATGAGCCGGCACTGGGCCGTGGATTCCGCAATGACCCTCACGGGCAGCAAGGCCGATCATCGTCTGGGCCTGCGCGCCAACGCGATGGGTGGTCTGGCCCTGGCGCTGGTCTCCGGTCTGCGGTCTCACGGGCGTTCACTGCCCGCCGGGGTCGATGGTTCCGCTCTCAGCGGCCATTCCCTTGAAGAGTTCGCCAGTGCGCACCACCTGGATCCCGCGCTGCTGGACGCACTGCTGCGCGATCTGAACGAAGCGGGCCGCAAGAGTCTGGTGATCGCGGGTCAGTCGCTGTCTGCGGAGTGTCACGCGGCCGTGGCGCTGCTGAACGCCATGCTGGACAACCGGGGCACTACCTGGATGCTGCAGGCCGCGGATCCCGCCCTTCCCATGGATGCCGCGGGCATGAAGGCCACCATCGCCGAAATGAGCGCCGGTTCGTGGAACACGGTGATCCTTTGCGGGGTGAATCCCCTGTACGACACCCCCGCCAGCTGGGGCTTCGCCGCCGGATTGCAGGCCGTCAAGAACCGTGTGTTCATCGGCCTGCGTGAAGACGAGAGCGCGGCCGCCTGCCAGCTGGTACTGCCCATGTCCCACTGGCTGGAAGGCTGGGGCGACTGGCGCAGCCGTGCGGGCATCTACTGCCTGCAGCAGCCCGTGATCGCGCCCCTTTGGGACACCATGCAGTGGGAAGAGCATCTTCTTCAGGCGGCGGGGCTGGCTCCCGACTACCATGCCTTCCTGATGGATCACTGGCGCCAGGCGTTTCTGCCTGCTGGCACGCTGGTGGATTTCAATGCCTTCTGGAATGCCGTGCTGCACGACGGCATCCACAGGCGCAGCGAAGCATCCGATCTGGGCAATGCCCTGCGTGCACCCGCCGTGAGCGAGGCACTGGCCGCGCTTGCCGGAGAAGGCAAGGCTGCACACGGGGAAGGCCTCGAGCTGGTGCTGCTTCCCGGGCACACTCTCTACGATGGGCGCACGGCCAACATCGGCTGGCTTCAGGAATGCCCCGATCCGGTCACCAAGGAAACCTGGGGCAATTCCCTGCAGCTGTCCTGGACCGATGCGGAAGCCATGGGCATGGAAACCGGTGCCCTGGTGCGCGTCAGCGTCGGTGGAGTGGAACACGACTTCCCGCTGATCGTGACACCCGGCCAGACACCGGGTGTGGCCGTGCTGACCCACGGCGGCGGTCGCAGCGCGGGCAGTGTCGCCAGTGGTGTGGGTGTGAACACCTTCGCCTACACCGACTTCGCCGGCCAGCAGGTCACGGTGACCCAGATCGAAGCGTCCAAGGGCCAGTATGGCGAGAAGCGCTCGCTGGTGACCCAGCGCCACTTCAATCTGGAAGGCCGCGATCATGTGCGGCACTGGACCATGGAGCAGTTCGCCAATCACAGCGAACCCCACGTCCACAAAGACCCTTACATCGGCCGCACCTTCTACCCGATTCGCGAGTACCCCAACCACAAGTGGGGCATGGTGGTCGACCTGTCGGCATGCACCGGTTGCACGGCCTGCGTGATGGCCTGCCAGAGTGAGAACAACATTCCGGTGGTGGGTCCCGAGCGGGTGGCCAAGGGCCGCGAGATGCACTGGATCCGCATCGACCGCTACTACGAAGGCAATCCCGCGGCACCCACCGTGCTGCATCAGCCGATGATGTGCCAGCATTGCGACAACGCCCCCTGTGAGAACGTCTGCCCGGTGGCGGCCACGTCCCACAGCGAGGAAGGTCTGAACACCATGACCTACAATCGCTGCGTGGGCACCCGCTACTGCGGAAACAACTGCCCTTACAAGGTGCGTCGCTTCAACTTCTTCGCCTACACCGACAAGCGCAGCCCGCTGGATCTGGCGGCCAATCCGGAAGTGACCGTGCGTGATCGCGGCATCATGGAGAAGTGCACCTTCTGCATTCAGCGCATCAACAACGCGCGCAACATCGCCAAGTCGGAGAATCGCCCGGTACGAGACGGCGAGATCCGCACCGCCTGCCAGAACGCCTGTCCCACGGACGCCATCATCTTCGGCGACCTGAAGGATCCTTCCAGTCGCCTGTCCCGCGCCCTGAAGACCGATCGCGGTTACAAGGTGCTGGAGGAACTGGGTGTCGGCTCCGCCGTGACCTATCTGGCCGAAGTGCGCAACCCGGCCCTGTCCACCGAATCCGGAGACGCCCATGAGCAGCACTGATTCCAGCCTGCTGGACGCACTGAAAACCCCGGCGATCACGGTCGGTGAGGTCAGCATCGGCCAGGTGGACGACAGCGTGCTCAGCGCGACCGAGCGCAAGCCGCCGTTCAAGTGGTATGTGGCCATCGCCTTCACCCTCAGCATTCTGATGATGGGCATGTCCTGCATCGGCTGGTCCATCTACAAGGGCACGGGTGTCTGGGGCAACAACGATCCCGTGTTCTGGGGCTGGCCCATCGTCAACTTCGTGTTCTGGGTGGGCATCGGGCACGCCGGAACGTTGATCTCGGCCATCCTGTTCCTGTTCAGGCAGAAGTGGCGCAACGCCATCGCCCGTTTCGCCGAGGCGATGACGATCTTCGCGGTGATGTGCGCCGCCATCTTCCCGGTGATCCATACTGGTCGTCCCTGGCTGGCGGCTTTCTGGCTGTTCCCCTATCCCAACACGCGTGGCATGTGGGTCAACTTCAACAGCCCGCTGATCTGGGACGTGTTCGCGGTGTCGACCTACTTCACCGTGTCGCTGCTGTTCTGGTACGTGGGCCTGATTCCCGACTTCGCCAGTGTGCGTGATCGTGCCAAGGGCACCATTCGCCGGATGATCTACGGTGTGCTGTCTCTGGGATGGCGCGGCAGTGCCACTCACTGGAATCACTACGAAAAGGCCTACATGATCCTGGCCGGTCTGGCCACGCCGCTGGTGCTGTCGGTGCACTCGATCGTGTCCTTTGACTTCGCCGTGTCGCTGCTGCCCGGCTGGCACACCACGATCTTTCCGCCCTACTTCGTGGCGGGCGCCATCTTCAGCGGGTTCGCGATGGTGGTCACGGTGCTGGTGTTCGTGCGCAACATCATGAACCTGGAACACCTGATCACGGTCAACCACCTGGAGACCATGAACAAGGTGATTCTGGCCACGGGCTCGATGGTCGGTTATGCCTACGCCACCGAGTTCTTCATGGCCTGGTATGCGGGGCATCCCTACGAATTCTTCGTGTTCCTCAACCGCGCCACCGGACCCTACGCCTGGGCCTACTGGATCATGGTCTCGTGCAATGTGATCGCGCCCCAGTTCTTCTGGTTCAAGGCCCTGCGTCGCAGTGTGCCCTTCATGCTGGTGATCTCGATCTTCGTCAACATCGGCATGTGGTTCGAGCGTTTCGTGATCGTGGCCACGTCGCTGCATCACGACTTCATGCCCAGCGCCTGGGACTATTTCCGTCCCACCATCATTGACGTCGGCATCTTCGTGGGCAGTTTCGGACTGTTCTTCACCATGGTGCTGCTCTTCACTCGTGGCCTGCCGGTAATCGCCACGGCCGAAGTGAAAGCGGTGCTGCCCGGTACCCAGCCTCACCACGGACACGGAGGAGACCACCATGTCTAAGACGCAGGGCGCCCAGGCGGTGATCGCCCTCTTCAACAGTGCCCAGGAACTGGTGGACGCGATTCCCAAGGTGCGGGCCACCTGGCACGGCAAGCTGGAAGCCTACACGCCCTATCCTGTGCACGGCATCGAGAAGCTGCTGGGCATCAAGACCTCGTGGGTGGGCTGGATCGTGCTGGGCATGGGTCTGACCGGCCTGTGTTTCGGATTCGGCCTGCAGACCTGGATCTTCAACTTTGCCTATCCGCTGGAGTTCGGTGGCAAGCCGCATTTCGGCTGGCCGGCCTTCATTCCGGTGACCTTTGAAACCACCGTGCTCTTTTCCGCATTCGGTGCGGTCTTCGGCATGTTGCTGGTGGCCAACCGCTTCCCGCATCTCTCGCATCCCTTCCTCAAGACCGAGGCGATGAAGGGCATCACGCGTGACCGTTTCGCCCTGGTCTGCGAAGCCCCGCGCGGCGGCAGTGTGGATGAAGCCGAAGCACGTGCCGTGCTGGAAGCGGCCGGTGGGCAGGATCTGGAAGTGGTCTATGAAACCGACGAAATCGGTTCCGGAGAACTGCTGCCCATCAAGGGAGTGCTGCTGGTCCTGCTGATCTGCGTGGGAGCCGGCTTCGGCATGCGTGAAGTGATTCGCTGGTTCCCGGTGCTGCCTCCGATGGTGAATCTGGACAACACCTTCCGCCAGAATGCGCAAGGCCAGAACGCCGTGTTCAAGGATGGCTTCGGCATGCGGACGCCCGTGGTTGGCACCGTGGCTCGCGGATTCCTGCCGGACCTGATCACCGACAACGAAACCGCCGGGCTCTACAAGGTGAATCCCGTGCGCTCCACCATGGAATCCATGACCCGCGGCAAGGCGCTCTACGAGAATTACTGCCTGGTGTGCCACGGTCCAGTGGCCGATGGCAAGGGCCTGATCGGGCCGAACTACGGTGGACTGCCGGCCAACCTGCACTCCCAGCGTGTGCGCGAGATCGGTGATGGCTACATCTGGTCCGTGATCACCCACGGTCGCAACACCATGGGTGCCTACGGCAAGGACATTGCGGACACCGATCGCTGGCACATCGTGAACTACGTGCGCGCCCTCCAGCGTGCCCAGGACGCCCCGGACGAGGACCTGATTCTGGCCAAGTATCCGCCAGCGCCCGTCGTTCCCATGAAACTCGAGCTGCGGACCAATCAACCGGCTGAGACCGAGACCACGCCGGCCCAGGAGACCCACCCATGAGCGATCGTGCACGCAACACCTCGATGCTTCCCCTGGCCCTGCTGGGCATTGGCTTGCTGGGGGTGATCGCGACCTGGTTCAGCGGGGGGGCCATGCGCTTCGCGGCGAATTGGATCTCCTGGTACGTGATCGGTCTGTCGATCTTCCTCGGAAGCATCTTCATCATCGCGCTGGAACATCTGGTGGGTGCGCGCTGGAGCATTCCCATGCGCCGTGTGCCCGAGCGCATCACCACGCTCATCGGCCCTCTGTTCCTGATCGGTCTGGTGGCCTCGGTGCTGGGGGCGTATCACTTCTATGAATGGGGCACGCCCGCGTTCATGGAAATGGCCGCCGCCGACCACCACCTGCATGCCAAGCACCTCTGGTTCAGCAAGCCCTTCTTCTTCGGGCGGCTGCTGTTCTCGTTCCTGGTCTGGGCCATCGCCTACAAGGTCTTCGTGCTGGGCAGTTTCGCCCAGGACAGCAGCCGTGATCCGCGCCAGAATCTGGGGGCGCGCAAGTTCGCGCCGCCCTTCATGTTCCTCTTCGCCATCACGCTGTCGCTCTCGGCCTTCGATTTCCTGATGAGCGTGGAGCCGCGCTGGTACAGCACGATTTTCGGCGTCTACTTCTTCTCGGTCTGCGTGCTGACCGGCATCGCCACCATCACCCTGCTGGTGCTGCGTCAACTGAAGCTGGGGCGTCTGCCCCAGGTGCGCCCGGATCACCTCTACAGTCTGGGTGGACTGATGTTCGCCTTCACCGTGTTCTGGACCTACATCTCCTTCAGCCAGTTCATGCTGTACTGGTACGGCAATCTGCCCTTCGAGATCTTCTGGTATCTCGATCGCCTGTCGGGCGGATGGTACTGGCTGACTCTGGGTCTGTCCGTGGCGCGCTTCGTGGTGCCTTTCGTGGCCCTGCTGTCCCGCGCGGCCAAGACGGACGTGAAGCGTCTTGCCTGGGTGTCCAAGTGGATCATCGGAACGACCATGATCGACATCTACTGGGTCATCTTCCCCAGTCTGGGCAGGATGTCCGGCACGTCTCACATGGTGTTCGGCTGGCAGGAAATCAGTTTCGCCCTGTTCTTCCTCAGTCTGGGGACCGTACTGCTGCGTCGCAGCATGGAACGGGGTGCGGACATGCCGGTTGGTGATGCCAACCTCAAGGCCGGGCTGGAATTCCACCTCTAGAAACCGCTGCAATCGGGGATCACAGGATGAAGCGTTTTGCGTCAGACAAAGGC
This sequence comes from Candidatus Delongbacteria bacterium, assembly GCA_020634015.1. Classification (NCBI taxonomy): domain Bacteria; phylum Candidatus Delongiibacteriota; species Candidatus Delongbacteria bacterium. Next base: position 292,564 of record JACKCN010000003.1, read on the forward strand.
TCGGTGCTCAGCGGACTGTTCTGGGGGGTGGTTTTCATCTCCATCTGCGGAGCCATTTTCACCTTCGTGGTGCTTCCCGGGGTGATGTCCCACAAACAGGGCAAGACCAGCGAGGACTTCGGACTGGTTGTCGGCCCCGATCATCACGCCGAGAAGATGGGCAAGTATCACAAGCCCGATCTGGCCGAGATCGAACCCGTGCAGGGTGTGAAGAAGCCGGGTCTGGATCTGGCTGCCGCCGTGGCGGGAAGCGCCGAGATGCTGGCCCGGGGGCAGGAAGTCTTCAATGCCCAGTGTGTGGCCTGCCACGGTGCCGAAGGCAAGGGCGACGCGCCCGCCGGCATTGCCCTGGGTGCAAGGAATTTCACCCACAGCGATGGCTGGAAGAACGGCAACACGCTCACCGACATCGTGGGCACTCTGTCTGCCGGTCTGCCGCCCAAGATGCCCACCTTCGAGCATCTTCCCGCGGCCGACCGTTTCGCGCTGGCGCACTGGGTGATCAAACTCTCCGGTTTCACCCACGCACGCCCCACGGCCGCCCAGATTTCGGCGCTCGACGAGCGTTTCGGCTTCAGCAAGGACCAGATCGAGCCCAATCTTGTGCCGGTCAGCGTGGCCATGCAGCAGATCGATCGCGACAACCGTGATCTGCCACCCCTGGCGACCAATCGCATCACCTCCACGGATGGCATGAAGCTTGTCGCACGCGTGGTCAACAGCATGGATCGCGCGGGGGAGACCATGCGCGGATTCACGGGTTGGCAGAACGACCGCAAGCTGCTGGTCCAGGTCCTGAGTGCGGGAGTGCCCGGCAACGGCTTCAATCCCACCCTGCTGTCCCTCACGGGTGACGAGTGGGCCGTGTTGCAGAAAACGTTGAGCGAGACATCCCGTTGACTTGTTTCCGGACGATCCGTCAGGCACTGACCTGGACCCGGCTGTGGCTCCTGCTGTGTCTGCCGCTGATGGCCTGGTCACAGAATTCCATCGGTGATCCTGCTGATGAGATCGCCTTCGTCGAGCACCTCGGTGGCCATGTCCCCGGGAGTGTCGAGTTCATTGATGAGAATGGTCAGCCGGTCCGACTGGACAGCCTGATTCACAAGCCCACCATCCTGATGATGGTGTACTACACCTGCCCGGGAATCTGCACACCCTTGCTCAACGAGGTGGCGGCGGTCATCGGGCGAACCTCTCTGATTCCGGGCGATGACTACATGCTGCTGGCCGTCAGTTTTGATCCGACGGATACTCCCGAGCTGGCCAGGCAGAAACAGGCCAACTACATCAGCAGTGTCGATCGGCAGAATTTCCGGCCCGAACACTGGCGCTTCCTGACCGGCAGCCAGGAAGCGATCACCGCCCTGAGCGACAGCGTGGGCTTTCGCTACAAGGAAACGGGTGGTGAGTTCATTCATGCGGGAGGCCTGATCGTTCTGGCCCCCGATGGCAAGATTGTCCGATACCTGTACGGCACGGATTTCCTGCCCTTCGATTTCAGAATGGCCCTCGTGGAGGCTCGCAGCGGCAAGATCATGCCCTCGATCTCCCGGGTTCTGGCCTACTGCTTCAGCTACGATCCCGAAAGCCGGACCTACGTGTTCGCGCTGTTCAAGGTTTTTGGAATCGTGATGCTGTTCTTCATTGCCGGACTGGCCATCTTCCTGGTCTACGCCGGCAGAAATCGCACTCGAAAAGCACAGCGGGACTGATACACGATCAGTCGGCTGTTGAAACACACGTCGTTCACTCCAGCAGAGCCCGCATCGCACCAGCAGTCTTCAAGGTGAAGACCTGGCGCACGTCCGGGCTGCACCGGTCGGGACCAAGCAAAGGACAGAGCCATGGCCTACGCAGGCATTGCGCCAGACCAGACACCGACATTCTACGAAGAGGGCACGACCGGCAAGGCGACCGGTCTGCACTCCTGGCTGTTCTCCACCGACCACAAGCGCATCGGCATCATGTACCTGATCGCCATGATGTGCTTCTTCGCGGTGGCGGTCACCCTGGGATTGCTGATCCGCCTGGAGTTGTTCACGGCGGGCCAGACCCTGCCCTTCGTGACTCCGCGGGTCTACAACTCCTTCTTCACCCTGCACGGGGTGATCATGGTGTTCCTCTTCGTGGTACCCGGATTGCCCTCGGTATTCGGAAACTTCTTCCTGCCGTTGATGATCGGTGCTCCGGACGTGAGCTTTCCGCGCCTGAACCTGCTGTCCTTCTGGCTTTACATGACCGGAGCGACCCTGGCGCTGGCCTCGATCTTCACACCGGGCGGAGCCCCCGACACGGGCTGGACCTTCTATGTGCCCTACAGCTATGAAACCGGATTCGCGGCCGTGATGGCCGGGCTTGCCGCCTTCGTGCTGGGATTTTCCTCGATCCTCACCGGTCTGAACTTCGTGACCACCATCCACCGGATGCGGGCCAAGGGCATGGACTTCTTCAAGATGCCGCTCTTCGTCTGGTCGCTGTACGCCACGGCCTGGATTCAGGTGCTGGCCACTCCAGTGGTGGGCATCACCCTGCTGCTGGTGATGGCCGAGCGATTCCTGCACGTGGGCGTCTTCAATCCGGCATTGGGCGGCGACCCGGTCCTGTACCAGCACCTCTTCTGGATGTACAGCCACCCGGCCGTGTACGTGATGGTGCTGCCCGCCATGGGTGTCGTGTCGGACATGCTGGCGACCTTCTGCCATCGCACGATCTTCGGTTACAAGGCCATCGCGTTGTCCAGCATGTCCATCGCGGCGGTGGGCTATCTGGTCTGGGGACATCACATGTTCACCACGGGCATCAGCCCGACCTCGGCCAAGATCTTTTCCTTGTTGACCTTCTTCGTGGCCGTGCCCACGGGCATGAAGATCTTCAACTGGATCGCGACGATGTACAAGGCCTCGATCGAGCTCAAGACCCCCATGCTCTACACGCTGGCGTTCATCTTCCAGTTCAGCATCGGCGGTCTCACGGGCCTGCCGCTGGCCGCCCTGTCCACGGACATCACCCTGCACGACACCTATTTCGTGCTGGGGCACTTCCACTATGTGGCCTTCGGCGGCATCGTCTTCGCCTTCTTCGGGGCCATGTACTACTGGCTGCCCAAGATGTTCGGCCGGATGTACGACGAGACACAGGGCGTGATCGGATTCATCCTGCAGTTCATCGGCTTCAATACTCTGTACTTCCCGATGTTCCTGCTTGGACTGAAGGGCATGCCACGCCGGTACTACGACTATCTGCCCGAGTACCAGTTCCTGCATCAGGTGTCCACCGTGGGGTCCTGGATTCTTGCCCTGGGGCTGATTCTGATGGCCTGGAACCTGATCCGCAGCTCGTTCCGTGGACCGGTCGCCGGCAACAATCCCTGGCAGGGCACGACCCTGGAATGGGACACCACCTCGCCGCCGCCTCTCTTGAATTTCAACCACGAGGTCATCGTCACCCGCGGTCCATACGACTATGAGGAGAGCACTCACTGATGAGCACTCACGACACAGCGGCAACCGAAGCCCCTGTTCACGCCGAGCACAAGGACTACGAGGGCGCCAAGATCGGCATGTGGTTGTTCCTGTTCACGGAACTGCTGCTCTTCGGTGGACTGTTCATCCTCTACGGCGCGTACCGCAGCTTCTACGAAGACCAGTTCGCCTACGCGGCCACCGAGCTGAACACCTTTCTGGGTGTGTTCAATACCGTGATCCTGTTGACCAGCAGCCTGACGATGGTCCTGTCCGTGTCCGCGATGCAGAAGGGCGACATCCGCTCCAGTGTCAACGCCCTGGGCTGGACCTTCCTGCTGGCGATTGGCTTTCTGGTGAACAAGTACTTCGAGTGGTCGGCCAAGGTCCATCACGGGGTCTATCCCGGCTCGAGCACCATGATCGAGCACCACGACAAGGGCGAGGTGATCTTCTATGGCCTGTACTACATGATGACGGGCCTGCACTCATTTCACGTGATCGTGGGCATGATCTGCATGGGCTTCATCTACTGGCACATCCGCAAGGGATGGATCACACCCACGGATTACGTCAAGCTTGAGAATGTCGGCCTCTACTGGCACCTGGTGGACCTGATCTGGATCTTCCTGCTGCCCCTGTTCTACCTCACGAACTAGGAGGATTCATGTCACACGACACCTCACACGAACACCATGAGCCGGCACCCTATTCGACTTTCGTGCTGGTCTGGATCGCCCTGCTCGCGCTGACCACGATCACCGTGGCCGGATCACTGTTGTTTCCCGGTACGGTGGGTATCACCATCGCGGGCATCGTGACTCCAGTCAAGGCCTTCCTGGTGATGTACTGGTTCATGCACCTCAAATGGGAAAGCCGCGGTCTGCGCATCATGGTGGCCTGTGCTTTCCTGCTGTTGGTGATCCTGTTGGCCGGTCTTTTCGGCGACCTCCTTTTCAGATAGGGTGATGCACATGTTTTCAGGTGTTTCTTCATTTGCCGCAGGTGTCGATGGACCCATGGCCTTCATTCTGTGGGCCTCCATCATCATCATGCTGGGAATCACGGCCTTCATGGTCTGGTGCGTCATCCGCTTCAGCAAGAAGCGCAATCCGAAACCGACGCACATTCACGGGAGCGTGAAGCTGGAAGTGCTCTGGACGGTCCTTCCCACCATTCTTGCGATGTACATGTTCTACATCGCCTTCGGCGGTTTTGATCTCATGACCACCCGACCCGATGATGCGATGGTGGTGAAGGCGACCGGGCTCAAATGGCGCTGGGTCTTCGAGTACGAGAACGGCAAGAAAGCCGATCGAATGGTGGTCCCCCTCGACCGCGCGGTCGTGGTGGAACTGGAATCCCGGGACGTGATCCACAGTTTCTATGTGCCGGCTTTCCGCATCAAGAAGGATGCCGTGCCGGGCAAGAACAACTGGACCTGGTTCCAGGCCGAACAGCTTGGCGAATACACCCTCTTCTGCGCCGAGTATTGCGGGAACGACCACTCCTACATGCTGTCTTCGGTCTCGGTGGTCGAGGATGCCGCGTTCACCGAGTGGCTGAATACCAAGGACAAGACCCTCTCGGGCAGCGAGCTTCTGGCGGCCAAGGGCTGCGTGGCCTGTCACTCCCTGGACGGTACTCCGTTGGTGGGTCCTTCTTTCAAAGGATTATTTGGTAAGTTGGAAACGGTTTTGACGGATGGGGCCGAACGACAATTGACAGTCGATGAGGCTTACATCCGGAAATCCGTGTTCGATCCGGCTGCCGATATCGTCAAAGGCTACTCGAACCAGATGCCCTCGCAGACTGGGCTTGTGTCCGATGAGGAATTGGATGTCCTGATCGAGACCATCAAGGAGCTGAAGTGAAGATTCAGAAATGGGTTGTTCTCAGTGCTGCCATGCTTGCCATTTTCACCGCCTGTGGCGGAAGCAACAAGCCGGCAGAAACCACGGAAGACGTGCAGATGACGGCCGAACCCGTGGTTGAAGAGGTGGCGGCCCCGATGGACAGCACCGCAATGGATGCGGTGGCTGCGGACTCATTGGCGGTTGAAGAAGCCGCCGAAGTGGAAGGACAGTAACAATGAAACTGAACATGCTCGTGCTTGGCGCCGTGTGCGGCTTTGGTCTGGTTTCCTGCGGTGGAGGTGACAAGCCCGCAGCGACCACCACGACCACCGAAGCACCTGCCATGGCCAAAGAAAGCGCTCCGGTCGTGGATGTGGCAGCCGCTCAGAAGGTCATGGCCGAAAAGCTTTGCCTGACCTGCCATACCCTCGACGGCACCACCGAGATCAACGGCGCGCCCGCTCTTGGTCCCACGCTGAAGGGCGTGTTCGGAAGCCAGACCACCGTGATCGCCAATGGCCAGGAAATCACCAAGACCGTGGATGAGGCGTATCTGCGCAAGTCCATCAACGAGCCCATGGCCGAGATCAAGAAGGACTTCCAGCCCGTGATGGCTCCCCTGCCGATGACGCCCGAGGAACTGGATCTGGTCATTTCCTACGTCAAGACCCTGAAGTAGTCCTTGCAGCCTCAAGCGGGAATTCTGCTCGAGCTGATCAAGATTCGCGTGACGGCCGCAGTCGCTCTGACTGCGGCCTTCGGCTTTTTATTGGCCGAGCCTCAGCTTTCCATGGCGGTGCCGGGCGTGTTTCTTGGTCTGTGGTTGCAGGCGGCCGGAAGTGCCAGCCTGAATCACTGGCAGGAACGCCACACCGATGCTCTGATGGAGCGCACGAGGAGTCGCCCCCTGCCCACTGGCCGGATCCGCAGCACCACCGTGCTGGCCATCGGGTTGAATCTGCTGGTGCTGGGCTCCCTGCTGCTGTTTCTGGGCTGGGGGGCGCCGCCGGCATTGGCGGGTCTGGCCTCCTTCGTCTGTTACAACCTGCTGTATACACCGCTCAAGACCCGCAGTCACCTGGCCGTGCTTCCCGGAAGTCTCAGCGGGGCCATTCCGCCCTTCGTGGGATGGTTGGCGGCTGGGGGGCGCCTGGATGATCCGCTGATCTGGTTCGTGGCGGCATTCCTTTTCATCTGGCAGTTTCCCCACTTCTGGATCCTGTTGCTGCTGATCGGCGAGGAGTATCACCGGGCGGGCCTGCGCACGCTGGCCAGCCATCTGGGTCAGTTGCAGCTCAGGCGTCTGAGCCGCAATTGGGTCTTCCTGCTGGTGCTTGCGGGCCTCAGTTTCATGGCGCCGCGATTCGGGCTGGGACCCTGGCTGAGAGGCTTGCTGGCCATCGGTTCACTGGGCTTGCTGCTCACCGGAGCCCTGATCATGGGCAAGGAACAGCCGCGCAACCGGGTGCGCCGCCTGTTCCTCTGGGTCAATGCCTACACCCTGCTGGTGCTGCTCTGCCTCACACTGGCTGGGTTCGTATCACGGGACGAACCCATCGGGGCAGCACGGCCAGACGACATCCGGACGGATCTGCGGGAGGTGAGTCCCGATCCCGCTGCCGGGAATCCAGGATCCAGAGGTACCCATGGCACACATGTCGCCCACCACACCCTTCTGGCTTGAAGGCATTCAGCGGCCCTGCCTGCTGCTGGACGAGCGTCGCCTGCAGGCCAACATCCAGAACATGCTCGACCGGTCGCGTGGCTGGCAGCGTCCGCTGAGACCGCACGTCAAGACACACCAGAGTCCAGCGCTCGCCGCCAGGTTCCGCGAAGCGGGTGTCCAGGGCATCACGGTGTCCTCGCTGGACATGGCCAGGCTCTTCCTGGAGGCCGGCTGGAGCGATCAAACGCTGGCCCTGCCGCTCAATCCCACCTGGCTGCCGTCCCTTGCCGAACTGAACACGCATGCTTCCATCGCGGCCCTGGTGGCCGATCCAGGGGTGCTGCAGGACCTGCACGGGCTGCCGACCAGCGCGCGGATTCCGCTCTGGGTGGAAGTGGATACGGGTCATGGGCGCTCGGGCATTCCCTGGAATCAACCTGAGGAACTGGTG